>DAOUKI010000001.1:0-7612 GCA_034421495.1 Dehalococcoidia bacterium
CGCGCTCCGAAGCGGTCGATCAACGGCCCGAAGATAGGCCCCATGAATGCAGCGCCCAGGGGACGGAGCGCCAGCCCCACGGAGACCACACCGCGACCCCAGCCAAGGGCATCGCTCATTGCGGGGTAGATCACGCCGAAGGTGAAGCTCTGGATGCCGCCGGCCGCCACGTTGCCGAAAAAGCCGGCAACGACTATATACCAACCATAGAAGAACCTGGGTTTCTTCACTGGGAACACCTGGTGTCACAGAAATGGAGAGGCCTACCCTACCCTATACGTAGGCACAACGCAAACAACGATCCATTTGCCACTCTGCCCAATCTGCACGTATATTGTGTGCGTGAGCACCGGTCAGCCCGCAACCCCGCCTCCCCAGCAAGCCGTGACGGAGGCGAACCCCTATCGCTGGGTCATGCTCTTTTTGATCTGGCTCCTCTACGCCTCCTTTGGCGTGACCGTAGCAACCATCCCGCCACTGGTCGATCCAATCCTCAAAGACCTGAACATGTCGTTCAGCCAGATGGGGCTTGTGCTTGGCGCGTGGCAGTTCGTCTACATCTTCACCGCTTCGCCGCTGGGCGCTATCGTAGACCGCCTAGGCGTGCGTAGATCGCTGGGCATCGGTGTAGTCATGATCTGGGTGTCGCTGGTGCTGCGCGGCCTTGCCGTGGACTTCTATACACTGCTATTCGCGGTGGCACTGTTCGGAGTGGGAGGCCCCATCATCTCCATAGGCGCTCCCAAAGTGGTCTCGCTGTGGTTCCAGGGTAACCAGCGCAACCTGGCCGCCGGCATCTATACCACGGGGCCGCTCGGCGGTATGGCGATAGCCCTGGCCACCGCCGCCGGAGTGGTCATGCCCCTTACGGGAAGCTGGCGGGGCATATCTCTAGTCTACGGAGCGATTATACTGGTCATCATAGCGGCCTGGTGGCTCTTCTCTCGCGACGCTCCCCTACCCGCTTCGGAAAGCGGCGAGGCGACCTCCGAGAAGGAGTCGAGCCTGACCGTGATGTACGAATTGCTCCGTCTGAGAAACATGCAAATCGTACTGGTCATGGCCTTCGCCACCTTCCTTCTCAATCACGGCCTATCCAACTGGCTGCCCACCCTTCTCCAAGAAGGAGGCATGACCATCACCCAAGCCGGCATCTGGACCGCTTTGGGCACCGCCATTGGCGTCTCCGGGCTGCTTGTCATACCGCCGTTGGCCAGGCACGGTTATCGCGCCCTGACCATGGCGCTGCTGCTTGGCGTGGCCGTCGTGGCGACATTGGGACTGGCGTACACCACTGGCATTGTGCTCATCATTGCACTGATAGCGTCCAACGTGGTGAGAGGGCCCATGATGCCGATACAGACCCTGATACTGATGGAAACGCCCCGCATCGGGGCGAAACGGATAGGCACGGCGGCGGGGCTGTTCTTCGCCGCCGCCGAGATCGGAGGGTTCGGAGGGCCGTTCCTTCTCGGTTTCCTCCGCGATCTGACGGACGCGCTCACCTCCGGCGTGTTGATCCTGGCGGTGGTATCCGGGGCGTTGATATTGATTTTGCCGCTGCTGAGGGAAAACAAGGCTGGGGAAGATGCGGCGTAGGGTGGGCTGAGGGGCCGGGCAACCACGAGGGTTGCCCCTACGATGACGCCGCCGCTGGGTACCCGCCTTCGCGGGTACGACGGAAATGGGGCGCTGCCTATCGCTTCAACTCTTCGGCGAAGTTGAACAGCTCAGGCAGTCCTCCGGTGTGCATGAAGAGCACGGTATCCTTGGAGGTCAGCACTCCTTTGCGCACGTGGTCTATCACCGCCGCCAGCGCCTTGCCCGTATACACGGGTTCAAGGATGATCCCTTCCAGCTCTGCCATCAAGCGTATAGCTTCGGCGCACTCCGGGCTGGGGTCGGGATAGCCGGGCCCTATGTAATCGGATGTCTCGATAACGTCCTCCCAGTCCAAACGCAGGGGCAGCTCCAATGCCTGCGCCGCGGTGTTGGCCCAGGTTACGGTGTCGGCAAAGTAAACCGAGGGCGGGGCGACCTGTACCCCGGTGATGCTCCAGGGCAGGCCGAGGGCCTTTGCGCCTAGCGCCAATCCCCCATGCGATGCGCCGCTTACAATGTAGACTTTGGCATCGTCCACGCCCATTTCATCCAACTGCTCTTGTATCTCCAGGGTAGCGTTGAGATAGCCCATAGAGCCCGATCCACGCGACATCGGCTCCGCGGTGTGCAGGTAAGGCTTGCCGCCGTCGCGTTTCACCTGGTCGGCCAGCTCCTCAGCCAACCGCCTGCCCTCGTCCATGTCCGTATCCTGGGTGAGGTGCATCTCGGTGCCCATCAAATCAAGCAGGAGCATGTTCCCTTGCACCGGCCTGTCCTTGCCTCCGACAACCACGCAGATGTATCGCATACCGACCTTCTTGGACGCCGCGCCTATGATCCTGGAGTTGTTAGACACCCAGAGGTTGGCGTTTACGGAGGTGTCGCATCCTTTGGCCAGGGCGTCTCCCATGCAGAACTCCATGTGTCGCACCTTGTTGCCGCCGAAGCCGAGGCCGGTAAGGTCGTCCCTTTTGACCAAGATGCGGGGGCCACCCAGCGCATCGCTTAGCCTGGAGAGCTCTTCCACGGGCGTGGGGATATTGGCCAAGCGCACTCTTGGCGCCTGCTCTATAGCCGACTTGAGGTCTTCACGCGTCAACAAGGATGTAGTACTCACTGTTCCTCCCTTTGCCACGGTTCGCCCCCATCTCAATCTTCCCCCATCAAGGAGGAAGAGGTTGTGAAGGTTTGCCTTGCACAGACAGTATCTTCCCACGGCCATTCCACTGTCAACGAGAAAGCACAGGGGCCATCTGCTATAATCGGCGGGAGCGGCGAAGGGGTCGTGGCCGCGTACGGTCACACCCATCTCAGTCTTCCCCCATCAAGGGGGAAGAGGTTTGTGAAGGAGCGGCGATGGATGCTGCCGTACGGAAGCACATAGAAGACCACCTGCCCGAGTACCTGGAGGACCTGAAGCGGCTCTGTATCCAGCCCAGCGTGGCCGCCCAGAACTACGGCGTGCAGGAGTGTGCCGAACTGGTGAACGGTATGCTAGAAGAAGCGGGCTTCCAGGCCAGCATCATGCCCACGGAAGACCCGCGCTTCCCCGTGGTCTACGCCGAACACGATGGGCGCTCCTCCAAGCAACTGCTGTTCTACAACCACTACGACGTCCAGCCCGCCGAGCCGCTGGAGCTATGGGACTCGCCGCCGTTTCAGCCCACAGAGCGAGACGGGCGCATCTTCGCCCGCGGCGTATCCGATGACAAAGGACACCTGGCGGCGCGCATCGCCGCCGTGAAGGCGATAAAGGCGGTGCGCGGCGAGCTGCCTTGCCATGTCAAGTTCTGCATAGAGGGCGCAGAGGAGATAGGCAGCCCCGGCTTCGGTCCCTTCGTGGAGAAGCACCGCGACCTTCTGAAAGCTGACGCCTGCATTTGGGAAGGCGGCGGCGTCAACTGGGAGGGCAACCCCCAGATATACCTGGGACTCAAGGGCATTCTCTACACGGAGCTTGAAGTACGTTCCTCATCGCGGGATTCCCACTCATCCTGGGCCACCGTGGTGCCCAACCCCGCGTGGCGCCTGGTCTGGGCGCTGTCCACCCTAAAGGACGAAGAGGAGCGCATCCTCATCCCCGGCTTCTACGACCAGGTACGCCAACCTACCGAGATGGAACTGGCGGCCGTAGCCGGTCTGCCCCCGGAAGAAGAGAACCTGCGCCAGGAGCTCCAGGTTTCTCGCTTCCTCTGCGATGCGGAAGGCATCGATTTTCGCAAACGCCACATGTTCGAGCCAACGTGTACAATCTGCGGCATTGAGTCCGGCTACACCGGCGAGGGCACCAAGACCGTGCTGCCGGCCACCGCCAAAGTGAAGCTGGACTTCAGGCTTGTGCCGGACCAGCGGCCGAAAGACATCCTAGACAAGCTGCGCAATCACCTGGACGCCCACGGCTTTTCGGACATCGGCATCAACTACTGGGACGGGGTCAATCCATCGCGCACTGACATGGACTCGCCGTTCGTGCGGCTGGTTTCGGAAACGGCGAGGCAGGTATACGAAAAAGAGCCCCTGTTCACGCCCGGGCTGGCGGGAAGCGGCCCCATGTACTACATGGCGGAGGGATTGGGACTGCCCGTAGCGTCGTCGGGCGTTTCATTCCCCGATGACAAGATACACGCCCCCAATGAAAACGTCAGGATAGACTACTTCCTGAAAGGCATTCTCCACGCCGCCGCTATCCTAGACGAATACGGGAAAGATGGCTGAAACCGGCCGCTCGCAGCCGGCCTCCTCCGTAGACCTACCCTCCGTCCTCGAGGAATACCGCGAGCTTGTGGAGAACGCTCTCCAGCAAGAGATTCCCCAGCAGAACATAGCTCCGTATATCCCGCTGCGCTACCACATGGGCTGGTGCGACAAAGACGGCAATCCCAGGGATGACGCCGAGGGCAAACGGCTGCGCCCAGCGCTGCTTCTCCTGGCCTGCCAGGCTACCGGCGGCACCATGGAATCCGCTATGGCCGCCGCATCCGCCATGGAGATGATCCACAACTTCTCCCTAATCCACGACGATATAGAGGACAGGGACGTGCAGCGGCACCATCGTCCTACGCTGTGGGCCATCTGGGGCGAACCCAAAGCGCTCACCGCAGGCAGCGTGATGTTCAACCTTGCTTTCCTGGCTCTATCCCAATCGCAGAAAGTCCAGGGGGAACGTCTCCTCTACGCTTCATCCCGCCTCACCCAAAGCAGCCTGGAGATGATCGAAGGGCAGTACCTGGACATATCGTTCGAGCAACGGCTGGACGTCACTACCGGCGAGTACCTGGACATGATTTCACGCAAGACAGGCGCGCTCATATCGTGCGCGCTGGAGGTGGGCGCATTCATAGGTTCGGGCGACCGTGAAATGGCGTCCCTGATGGCGCAAGCGGGGCGTCACCTGGGCAATCTGTTCCAGATAAGGGACGACATCCTTGGAGTCTGGGGCGATGCCGCGGTCACAGGCAAAGGCGTGGGAAGCGACATCCAGCGCAAGAAGAAGTCGTTCCCCGTTGTCCACGCGCTTGAACACGGTGACGACTCTACCATCAGGGGCATCAAGGACGTTCTAAGCAAGGAGTCCGTTGATGAGGCCGACGTTCAACAGGTGCTGGGCATGCTTGAAAAGACGGGCTCCAAGGAACGCGCCGAGTCTCTCACGGAGGAGCTGGGGCGCCAGGCCATGGAGACCATCGGCGCGGCGGAGCTTTCTCCCGTCCACCATCGCCACCTCAGTGAACTGGTGGCGTTTCTGTTGACCAGAGCAAGGTGAGGCTGCAATTCATCAAACAGTGGAGGATGCCCCATGCCGGCCGTGACCAACCGGTTGCTTCTGCAAACCACCAAGCCTCGTGAGTTTATAGACATCACTCCACAAGTCGTCGACTTAGTAGCCTCTTCCGCTGTAAATAACGGCTGCGTAGTGGTTTATTCCAAGCACACCACCGCCGCTATCAAGGTATCCGAAAATGAGCCCCTGCTCATACAGGACATGGAGGAGTTGCTGGAGAAGTTTGCTCCCCCACACAAAGAGTACCGGCATAACGATTTCAAAACACGCACCGTGAATATGACCGAAAACGAACGCCTCAATGGTCACGCCCATTGCCAGCACCTCCTGATGAACACCAGCGAGACGATTCCCATCGTAGACGGCGAGTTGCAGTTTGGCCGCTGGCAAAGCGTGTTCTTTGTAGAGCTCGACGGGCCAATGTCCAGAGAGGTCATACTACAGATACTGGGGGAGTAGCCGGTTTGAGCGACGGGGCGTGTGATATAGTTTGCCCAATTAAGGCTCAAGTGCTAGTATAGTTTGTTGACCTTGTAGGTCAACAAATCGGGTTTAGATTGGCAGCTCAGAGCCTAACTGATTAGCCGTTGCCTGGCTTACCGTCCAGGCAAACGGCTGAGGTAAATCAATGACTACAACAGACAATGCCGCCACAGAGACCAACAGAGTCGTCAAGGACGTTGCGGCGCAGGACTACAAGTACGGCTGGGTCACCGACGTCGAGCAGGAGTCGGCTCCCCCCGGCCTGACCGAAGAGACGATACGCTGGATCTCGGCCAAGAAGAACGAACCGGAGTTCATGCTGGAATGGCGCATGAAGGCTTTCCACCACTTCATGAGGCTGGTGGAACGGGAGCAAATCCCGACTTGGGCCAACGTTCGCTACCCGCCCATAGATTTCCAGGCAATCTCCTACTATTCGGCGCCCAAAGAGACACCTACATACGAAAGCCTGGACGAGGTGGACCCCGAGATCCTCAAGACCTACGAAAAGCTGGGCATACCCCTGGAAGAGCAGAAGCGTCTTGCCGGAGTTGCCGTGGACGCCATCTTCGACAGCGTTTCCATTGCCACCACGTTCAAAGAGACGCTGGCCAAGCAGGGAATCATCTTCTGCTCAATGTCGGAAGCGATCAGGGACTACCCGGACCTGGTGCGAAAGTACCTTGGCTCGGTGGTGCCGTACACCGACAACTTCTATGCGACGCTGAACTCCGCGGTCTTCTCGGACGGCTCTTTCTGCTACATACCCAAGGGCGTGCGCTGCCCCATGGAGCTGACCACCTACTTCCGCATCAACGCGGAGAACACCGGGCAGTTTGAACGCACCCTCATCATTGCGGACGAGGGCAGCTACGTCAGCTATTTGGAGGGCTGCAGCGCCCCCATGCGCGACGAGAACCAACTTCACGCCGCCGTGGTAGAGCTGGTCACTTTGGATAACGCCGAGATCAAGTATTCGACCATCCAGAACTGGTACCCCGGAGATGAAAACGGAGTGGGCGGCATCTACAATTTTGTTACCAAGCGGGGCAAATGCCTGGGCAAGAACTCCAAGATATCGTGGACGCAGGTGGAGACCGGCTCGGCAATCACCTGGAAGTATCCGGGCGTGCTCCTACAGGGCGACAACTCCATCGGCGAGTTCTACTCGGTGGCGCTGGCCAAGGGTCGCCAGCAGGCCGACACGGGGACGAAGATGATCCACATCGGGAAGAACACCCGAAGCACCGTCATCGCAAAGGGCATATCCGCGGGCCAGGGACAGAACACCTACCGCGGCTTGGTGCGAGTCATGCCATCCGCCGACAACACCTGGAACTTCACCCAGTGCGACTCGCTGCTCATTGGCGACCAGTGCGGCGCCCATACCACTCCCTACGTGGAGGTGCGGAACAACTTGTCCCACCTGGAGCACGAGGCTTTCACGTCGCGGGTCAGTGAAGAGCAGCTCTTCTACTGCAACCAGCGCGGCATCTCCATAGAGGACGCCCACGGCATGATCATCAACGGCTTCTGCAAAGAGGTGTTCAAGCAGCTTCCATTTGAGTTCGCCGTAGAAGCAACCAGACTGCTGGAGGCGAACCTAGAAGGAACCGTGGGATAGATGTCACTACTTGAAATCAAAGGCCTCCACGCCGGAGTGGGAGATGTGGAGATCCTGAAAGGGATCAGCCTCACCGTCAAAGAAGGCGAAGTTCACGCCATCATGGGGCCCAACGGCTCCGG
>DAOUKI010000002.1:0-6615 GCA_034421495.1 Dehalococcoidia bacterium
CCTACGCCCACGCCTACGTCTACGGCACTAACACCTACACCTGTTGCCATCCCAACTGTCACGCCGACGACTACCGTGACCGACCGTGCTGTGCTGGTGGCGCTGTACCATGCCACGGGCGGCCCGAACTGGGTCAACAGCGGCAATTGGCTGAGCGATAGGCCCCTAGGTGAATGGTACGGTGTCACCACCGACGGTGACGGGCGCGTCATCGGGCTGGACCTCTACAGCAACGAGTTGAGCGGGCCGATACCTGCGGAACTGGCCAGCCTTTCCAATCTACAAAGTCTGCAGATCCACAGCAACGAGTTGAACGGGCCGATACCTGCGGAACTGGGCAGCATTTCCAACCTGCAAAGTCTGCAGATCCACAGCAACGAGTTGAGCGGGCCGATACCTGTGGAACTGGGCAAACTCTCAAACCTGCGAGAACTGAACCTCAACGGCAACGAGTTGAGCGGGCCGATACCTGCGGAACTAGGCAGCCTCGCAAACCTGCAGACACTGTGGCTCGGCGGCAACCAGTTGAGCGGGCCGATACCCGGGGAACTGGGCAGACTAGCCAACCTGCAGACACTGTGGCTCGGGGGTAACCAGTTGAGTGGGTCAATACCAGTGGAACTGGGCAGCCTCTCAAACCTGCAGAAATTGTGGCTCAATAACAACGAGTTGAGCGGGCCGATACCTGTGGAACTGGGCAGCCTTGTCAACCTGCAGAAACTGTGGCTCAATAACAACCGGTTGAGTGGGTCGATACCAGCGGAACTGGGCGGCCTCTCAAACCTGCAGGAACTGTACCTCTACGACAATTTTAGCCTTTCCGGGCCCTTGCCCAGGTCGTTCACCAGGCTGACCTCGCTCACAACCCTGTGGCTGGATGGCACTGAACTGTGCGCACCCGCGGACGGCGAGTTCCAAACGTGGATGCGGCGCGTGGAGAACACGTTTGGAGTTGTCAACTGCGTGAGGCCCGACGGCACGCTCCCGACTGCCGTTACCGACCGTGCTGAGCTGATGGCGCTGTACCGCGCCACGGGCGGCCCGAACTGGGCCAACAGCGGCAATTGGTTGAGCGATAGGCCCCTAGGTGAATGGTACGGTGTCACCACCGACGGTGACGGGCGCGTCATCGGGCTGGACCTCTACAGCAACGAGTTGAGCGGGTCGATACCTGCGGAACTGGGCAGCATTTCCAAGCTGCAAAGACTGGACCTAAATAACAACGAGTTGAGCGGGCCGATACCAGCGGAGTTGGGCAGACTCACCAACCTACAAGGTCTGTCGCTCTCCGACAACCAGTTGAGCGGGACGATACCAGCGGAACTGGGCAGCCTCGCCAACCTGCAAAAACTGGATATCGGCGGCAACGAGTTGAGCGGGGCGATACCCGCGAAACTGGGCAACCTAGCCAATATGCAGGAACTGAGGCTCTCCAGCAACCAGTTGAGTGGGCCGATACCAGCGGAACTGGGCAACCTAGCTAAACTGGAGATACTGAGTCTCTACCTTAATCGGTTGAGCGGGCCGGTACCAGCAGAACTAGGCAACCTCACCAATCTGGAGATACTGCGCCTCCCTGATAACCAGTTAAACGGGTCGATACCAACGGAACTAGCCAGCCTTTCCAACCTGCAAAGTCTGAGGCTCGGCGGCAACCAGTTGAGCGGGTTGATACCAGCGGAACTGGGCAGCCTAGCCAATATGCAGGAACTGGAGCTCGACCGCAACCAGTTGAATGGGTCTATACCAGCGGAACTGGGCAGCCTAGCTAACCTAGTAATACTGAGCCTCCACGGCAACCAGTTGAGCGGGCCAATACCCGGGGAACTGGGCAGCCTAGCCAATCTGCAGACACTACACCTCTACGGCAACCAGTTGAATGGGTCTATACCTGCGGAGCTGGGCAGCCTTTCCAACCTACAATGGCTGTGGCTCTCCGATAACGAGTTGAGCGGGTCGATACCTACGGAACTGGGCAGCCTTTCCAACCTGGAGATACTGAGTCTCTACGATAACGAGTTGAGCGGGCCGATACCTACGGAGCTTGGCAACCTCGCAAACCTGCGGGAACTGCACCTCCAACGCAACCAGTTGAGCGGGCCGATACCTACGGAACTGGGTAGGCTCTCCAGCCTGGTATGGCTATACCTCGGGGGTAACCAGTTGAGCGGGCCGATACCTGCTAAGTTGGGCAGCCTCACCAACCTGCAGGTTCTGGACATCAGTGGTAACCAGTTGAGCGGGTCGATACCTGTGGAACTGGGCGGCCTCACCAACATGCAGAGTCTGGACCTCGCCGGTAACGAGTTGAGTGGGCCGATACCGGTGGAACTGGCCAGCCTATCCAACATGCAATGGCTGTACCTCTCTTTCACTGAACTGTGCGTGCCCGCGGACGACGAGTTCCAGAGGTGGCTGCGGTACGTAGATAACACGTTTGGCGTTGTCAACTGCGAGAGGCCCGACGGCACGACTATCGATACCGACCGTGCTGCGCTGGTGGCGCTGTACCACGCCACGGGCGGCCCGAATTGGACCAACAACAGCAACTGGCTGAGCGATAGGCCCCTTGGTGAATGGTACGGTGTCACCACTGACAGCGACGGGCGCGTCATCAGGCTGGTTCTCGCCTTCAACCAGTTGAGCGGGCCGATACCTGCGGAACTGGGCAGCTTATTCAACCTGCAGGAACTGGAGCTCTACGGCAACCAGTTGAGCGGGTCGATACCTGCGGAACTAGGCAACCTCTCCAGTCTAAAAGGGCTGTGGCTCGACGACAACCAGTTAACTGGGCCGATACCAACGGAACTGGGCGACCTCTCCAATCTAAAAGTGCTATGCCTCGGCGGCAATGAGTTGAGCGGGCCGATACCGAAGGAACTGGGCAGCCTCCCCATCCTGTGGACACTGTGCCTCAACGGCAACGAGTTGAGCGGGCCGGTACCTGTGGAACTGGGCAACCTCTCAAACCTGCGGGAACTGAAGCTCAACGGCAACTCTACCCTTTCCGGACCCTTGCCCGGGTCGCTCACCAGGCTGACTTCGCTCACAACTCTGAGGCTGGATGGCACCGGACTGTGCACCTCCACGGATGACGCATTCCAAACATGGCTGCAGGGCGTAGAGAACAAGTCCGGCATTGTCAATTGCTTAGGGCCGGATCCCGACTATCCTGCCGAGTGCGGTCAATTGTGCCTACGTGAATTCTGGGAATCGCCGAGTATAGAGGAGATAGAAGCTGAACTTGAAGAAGGAGTCGATATCAATGCAGGCCGTTACCCATATTTCAATTCCCCGCTGCATCTAGCCATAGAGCACGACGCGGGCATAGACATCATAGAGTTTATGCTTGAACGCGGTGCGAACGTCAATGCAAGTGGACATACTTATATCTTCTTTCACCATGGAGAGCGCAAGAGCCACCGAACTCCACTGCAACTGGCGGTAGAACAATACAATATATCGCCCGATGTCGTTCGTTTGTTGCTGGAGTATGGCGCGGACCCCAACCCTCCCACAGTCTACGATGCAGAAGACGAATCGCCCCTGTTCTATGCGGCGAAGCTATGGTATGGCGGACACCCGGCCATCATCGCCTTACTGCTCGAACATGGAGCGGACATAAACGCCAAGAGCTACGATGGCCTGACGCCTTTCCACAGAGCAATGGCCAGTGCTCAACCGACTCTGGTTGAACTGTTTCTGGATCATGGGGCGGATATCCATGCAAAGACTAATTTTGACAGCTATGGGCTTGGCGGCCGCTTTTCTACCCCTCTACATATAGCGGCAGAGTATAATCCGTACATCGAGTCGATTGCAGTGCTTTTGGATGAGGGTGCGGCTGTCAACGCAATGGATGCAGATGGGATGACTCCACTACACCGTGCGTCAAGAGACCTGTCTACACTACGGACTGAACAACGGAACTTTGAGGTTGTCAAACTTCTATTGGCTCGTGGAGCGAGGGTCAACACGGAGGGTAGCTGGGGAGATACTCCTCTACATTCGGCGGTAGAAAAGTCTCAGACAATGCTCGTTGAGCTGCTATTGAGTCATGGAGCTGACGTTAACGCAAAGAATGTATACGGGGATACGCCCCTGCACCGGGCAACAGAGAGAGAGGCACGGCCTGAGTTGATAGCAATTCTATTGGATCACGGAGCCGACACGAACGCGAAGTCCGGAACTGGTATAACGCCTCTCCACAAGCTATTTGAAGGCAGTAGGAGCAAACCGGAGTTACCTGAGGTTATCGCGATGCTGCTGGACCATGGAGCCGATGTCAATGCAAAGACCGATTATACAACCCATTGGGCGTATTCCAATCAGCTTACGCCTCTACATTATGCAGTATGGACAGGTCCTGAAGTTGTCACGATGCTGCTAGAACGTGGCGCAATCGTCGACTCAAAAGACGGGTACGGTAGAACTCCCTGCGAAAGAGCGCGAGAAATCGCAACCCGCCGGCTGGTCTGCCGCTAAATGAGATAACAAAGAAGACCGACCTGTCGCGTTGGAATAACTACGGTGGGCTAAGCGGGCGTTTCCTGGTCCAACGGCCTGTCATGCGCTGGCAGATCCCGGGTCGCTTCGGTGTCCTCACCCCTGTCGGCGGCCAGCGCCGTTTCCATGGCGTGTATGGCCACTTCAATCTGGTCGTTCTGCGGCTGGCGGGTGGTCAACCTTTGCAGAGCCAGGTTGGGCACGGTGATCAGCTTCACCAGTAAGTTGCGCTGGTGCGAGGCGCTGAAGCGGATGGTCTCGTAGGCCAGCGCCGCGATCAACGGGATAAGCACCAGCCGCGATGTCACCAGCCAGGGCAGAGACGGCCTCCCCAGCCAGACGAAGACGATCACCGCTACGACCATGACGGTGAGCAGGAACGCCGTACCGCATCTGGGGTGTGCCGTGCTGTACTTCCGTACGTGCTGCACTTCCAGGGGGTCGCCGGCCTCGTAGGCCTTGACCGTCATGTGCTCCGCGCCGTGATAAGCGAAGACGCGCCTTATGTCGGGAATGAATCCCACAATCCACACGTAGGCCAGGAACACGGCAAGCCTGACGACTCCTTCAACCAGGTTGCTCAGGATGTGTGAATCAACCACACGCTCGAAGAGGATACTGGCAAACAGGGGAAGCAGGAAGAACAGCCCTATGGCCAGTCCCAGCGAGACGGTAAGCATGAGCGCCAAGCTCCAGCCGCCCAACTCCTGGCCCTCTTCTTCAAGCTGTACGTTGGTGGAATAGGCCAACGCTTTCATGCCCAGGGCCAGAGTCTCGGCGAGGATCAGTACGCCGCGCAGCAACGGGAAGCGCCTGATTTTGCCGGTGAACATGGTGCTCAGCGGGGTGATTCTATGGGTCAACTCTCCGTTGGGCCGCCGCGCCGCGACACAGGCGAAGCGCCGACCCCGGATCATCACTCCTTCAATCACGGCCTGTCCACCGTATAGGTAGGGCGCCGCGAAATCAGAGGAGGTGTTGGGTTTTGAGGGATCTGTGGAGGTCATGGGGCTCCATGCTATAAAGGGGCGGTAAGTACCGCCCCTTTATATTCCTTAGACTGCCTTCTTCTACGTTAGGCCGTACCGTTTCTTCAATCTATCCACGCGGCCCTCGGTGTCCACGATGCGCTGTTCGCCGGTGAAGAACGGGTGACACCTGCTGCATACCTCTACCTTCAGATCCTTCTTGGTGGCGCCTGTGGTGAAGGTGTGGCCGCAGGAGCAGGTTATCACGGCGTCTTGGAAGTATTGCGGATGTATTGCTGTCTTCACCTTAATCTCCTATAGCCACGGGATCTACGTTGACGCGCTTGCGCTGTTTGGTCGCGTGATCGAACCGGACCTGCCCGTCCACTTTTGCGAACAGGGTGTGGTCCTTGCCCATGCCAACGTTCAAGCCGGGCCTGATCTTTGTGCCGCGCTGCCTTACCAGTATGCTTCCCGCAGATACGGCAGCGCCGCCGTATCTCTTTACGCCCAGGCTCTTGCTGTTGCTGTCACGTCCGTTGCGGCTGGTGCCGGAGCCTTTCTTATGAGCCATCGCTTGTCTCCTCTGCCGCTTTCTTTGTCCTGCTTCTGCGGCGCTTCGGTTTGGCCTCGCCGGCAACGATCTCTCTGATGCGAAGCCTGGTGTGCTGCTGGCGGTGGCCGGTCTTGGTGCCTTGCCGCGTCTTGGACTTGAACTTGAACACGGTGAGCTTTTCGGCCTTCCTCTGCTCCTCCACATCGCCGAGCACCTTTGCCCCCGATACGAGAGGCGTGCCCACGGTCACCTTCCCGTCCTGGGAAAGGAGCAAGACATCCGACAACTCAATGGCGGCGCCCTCTTCCGCGGGGAGTTTCTCCACGTCTATGAGGTCTCCGGCGCTTACGCGGTACTGTTTACCGCCTGTTCTTACAACAGCATAGTCCATCATTTACATTCTCCCAAACTATTAGATTTTATTGATGAGTGAGAGGTGTGTCAATCTGCGTGCGTGTTCTCATTTTCCTTCGACCATGCTCAGGATGAACGGGGCAGTGGCTATGCCCCCCTCTACATGGCACCTCCCTCATGCGCGGGCGGCCACCTTCTCCTTGGTTAGACTAAAGGTCAGGCCGTCCGGGT
>DAOUKI010000003.1:0-16751 GCA_034421495.1 Dehalococcoidia bacterium
CGTAGCCACAGCCTTCTCATGTCATTCTTCGCTCCGCTCAGAATCCCAGGCCAATGCGCAAGCAATAACTCCCTTCGCCGCGGGCAAAGCCATCCTCGCTGCCACTCCCTCCTTCCCCATGCCCGCCGTATCGCGCTATCCTCAATACATGTACAGCAAGCTCATCTGTATCGCCACGAAAACAACCCCTTCTTTGCTATATCTTGTCCTAAGTTTGTCGAAGGAGCCTGTCCTGAGCTTGTCGAATGGATCGGGATTTGTTTTCGCATATTTCCAAAAAAAAGTGGCTCGATTTAGCCTTGGAGCTTGACATAACGTCTGAAACAAATCGCTCAACAGACCTTGGCAAATCCGTCCCCCATAAGGGGGTCTTTAGATGGGGTATTCCCGTGCACCGTACGGTGCTCCCTGATAGAATACGGCTGACAACAACTGTTCTTGTACAAGGAGCCGCCATGCGAATCATAGACCTGCGAAGCGATACCGTAACCCATCCTACCGTGGAGATGCGCAAGGCAATGGCCGAGGCTGAGGTGGGTGACGATGTCTTTGGAGAGGACCCCACCGTGAACAAGCTGGAGGCAATGGCCGCGGAACGGTTGGGCAAAGAGGCGGCGGTCTACGTGGCCAGCGGGTCGATGGCCAACCTGGTCTCGGGATTGACCCATTGCCAGCGCGGAGAAGAGGCCATAATGGGAACGGAGGCCCACATATTCCACAACGAGGTGGGCAGCTTCTCGGCGCTGGGCGGAATCAACGTGCGGACGGTACCCAACGATTCGGGAGGAATGTTGGCGCCGGAGGCGGTGGAGGCGGCAATAAGGCCGGACAACATCCACCAGCCAAGGACGGCCTTGATCTGCCTGGAGAATACACAAAACAGGTGCAGCGGCGCAGTGCTGGACGTCGAGTACACGGAGGCTATTGGAGCCATAGCGCACGCCAACGATGCCGCGCTGCACATAGACGGAGCGCGCATATTCAACGCGGCGGTATCGCTAGGCGTACCCGTAGCCGACCTGGCCCGTCCCGCAGACACGGTGAGCTTCTGCTTGTCGAAGGGGCTGAGCTGTCCCGTAGGATCGCTCGTGTGCGGCAGCGAAGAGACGATAGCGGGTGTCAGGAAGAGCCGCAAGGTTCTCGGTGGGGGAATGCGGCAGGCGGGGATCATCGCCGCGGCGGGCGTAGTTGCGCTGGAAACCATGGTCGATAGACTGGCGGAGGACCACGAAAACGCCCGGCGACTCGCCAAAGGTCTGGCCGGGTTGCCCGGACTTTCCCTTGACCCTGAGTCTATACACTCGAACATCGTCATCTTCGGCGTGGAGAACGGGGACGCCGTTGAGTTCATGGGAGCGTTGAAGGAGCGTGGAGTGCTTGCCTCCTACACGGTAGGACTCGGTGTGAGGATGGTGACGCACTACGGCATAACGGCGGAAGACGTGGACGAGACGTTGAACGTGCTGGACGCGGTGACCGGAGAGTTTGGCAGTGCCAGCTAACCAACCGACAAACATAGAAAGTCCGGAAGAACAGGCGAGGGTTCCTCGCCTGTTTGCTGCCATAGCCAATCGCAACTACAGGTGGTACTGGTTCTGCGCCGGCTTCTCCTCAATAAGCATGTCCATTGGGATGCTTACGCAGGGATGGCTGGTCTACGATATCACCGACGAGCCTTTCTGGGTGGGGCTGATAGCGGGGTTGATGGGAGTGGGCCACGTGGGGTTTGGCCTGATTGGCGGCGTGGTGGTGGACCGCTGGGACAAACGCAAGGTACTGATAGCCGTGCAGGCGCTGACCGGGCTGGTAGCGCTGGCGGTGTCGCTGCTGATCTTCGCTGACAGGTTGGAGTTGTGGCACCTGGCGGTCGCCGCGGTATTGCAGGGGATCCTCATGGCCGTGCGGCTGCCATCCGGCAACTCAATGGTTTACCTCATGGTGGGGCGCAAAGTGATATTGAACGCCCTTGCGTCCCAGCATATAGCCTTGAATCTATCGAGGATTGTGGGGTCGGTGGTAGCCGGGACCTCTATCGAGAGCCTGGGTGTGGAATACGCCTACCTATTCATGGCAATCAGTGCCTGGCTGGGTGGGCTTATGGTGGTCATGGTGAGGGGGGACTACAGGTCTCTGGGCGGCGTAGAACCGTTCTGGCGGTCGGCCATGGAGGGGTTAAGATTCGCCTGGAGCAGGGCACCGATACGTTGGCTACTACTGATGAGCGTTCTGATGGAGATGTTCGGGTTTTCTTTCCTTGTCATGCTGCCGGTCATGGCACGGGACGTGCTGGGAGTGAGCGCGACGGGGTTGGGGTATCTATCGGCGGCGAATGCGGTTGGAGCAACGGTAAGCACTGTCATAGTCGCCGCCCTGGGCGATTTCAAGAACAAGCAGGCGCTCTTGATATTCACAGCTATGGGGGCCGGTCTTTCCGTACTCCTCTTTGCGCTATCGCCCTGGTTTGCAGTATCGCTGGCGCTTTCAGCTCTAGTGGGCGCTACTTTGATGTCGTACGACGCAGCCATGGGCACGATGTTGCAACTGCTGACCACGGATGCGGTGAGGGGGCGGGTGCTGGGACTATACGGACTCACCTTTGGGTTCACCCCACTGGGAGGGTTCATACAGGGGATAGTTGCCAGCCTCTACTCTGCCCCACTGGCGGTAGGAATGGCGGGTACAGTCATAGTGGGGTATGTGATTGGCATGCGGCGATTCCTGAACCGGAGGATAAGCGAGGCTCTGGAGTGAAGAGTTCCGGGATGATCGTAACCAACATTGACGGAGGGCAAGATGGAACAAAGGCTGAGTATAGTCACGCTGGGAGTAGCTGACGTGGCAGTGAGCCGAAAGTTCTATGAGCAGTTGGGGTGGAAAGCATCCTTTGTAGGGGACGAGCAGATAGCCTTTTTCCAAGCGGGCGGCATAGTGTTTTCTCTCTACAGTTTGGAGGAGATGGCCAGGGAGACAGGCCTAGCAGGTGACGGCGGTGGCCGCAGTAGTGTGGCGCTGGCGCATAACGTGCGACACAAAGAGGACGTGGATACAGTGCTTGCAGAGGCGGAACAAGCCGGCGCCACGCTTCTCAAGCCCGCTGAGGAGAAGTTCTGGGGCGGCTATTCTGGCTTTTTTGCCGATCCTGAAGGCTATGCCTGGGAGGTCGCGTGGAATCCTGGGTTTGAGTTGAGGGAGGACGGCAGCTTGCGATTACCGGAGTAGAAAAAAGAACAGGCCCGAGTATCCACCCGGGCCTGTACCGCCTTATCAGCTAATCACCTTGGACTCTGCACTTCCGGTATTCACGACCGGAGAGGCCATCCCTCTGGGGATTTGGGCCGCATCCCTGCGACGCGCAGAGCCGCCGGCTTTCGTATATCCTCGCTGAGTTTGATTCCCCCTCCTTTAGACCAACTCACCGGACTCAGCGAGGCGTGGAGAAGGGAAATGCCAGGAATGATACAACTCGTAGAGCATAATCTGGACCTCCCGGTTCCTAGATTAAGGCTTATCAAAGCCTCACCTTCATTAACGCAGATGCAGAATGAGTTGTCAAGTGGTTTATATGGGTTATTTCAGTAATATAGACAAATTCTATAGCTACTGCGGAGAGACGTCGTCAGATACTGGTCGTCCACTTCTGTTTCCACGGTCTCCCCACCAACGCTTGATGCGTTCGGCAACTATTTTTTCGTACCCCTGAGTGGAGGGCTGATAGTAGACCCGTCCCTCCAGGTTGGCCGGTAGATTCTTCTGGCCAGCAAAGTGTTCGGGGAACTCATGGGCGTATCTATAGTCTTTGCCGTAGCCCATATCCTTCATCATAGACGTAACGGCATTGCGTAGATGCAAGGGCACCGGATCGTTGCGGCTCATGCGCACGTCCTCCATTGCCTTGTTGAGGGCCATATAGGCAGTGTTGCTCTTGGGCGCTGTGGCCAGGTAGACGGTCGCCTCAGCTAGGGGGATGCGCCCCTCCGGCATGCCGATGAAGTGGACAGCCTGCTGGGCAGCGACGGCAACGGTGAGCGCCTGGGGATCGGCCATGCCCACGTCCTCGGAGGCGAGGATTACGAGCCGCCGTGCAATGAACAGGGGGTCTTCGCCCGCTTCGACCATTCGGCCCAGCCAGTAGATGGCGGCGTCGGGGTCGGAGGCGCGAACCGACTTGATAAAGGCGGAGATTGTGTCGTAATGCTGGTCTCCGGCTCTATCGTAGAGCAGGGCACGCTGCTGCAGAGCGTCTTCCATAGTGGCCAGGGTGATGACGCGTTCTCCGCCTTCGTTGGGCCTAGTGGCGGTGGCTGCCAGTTCAATGGCGTTGAGGGCGATTCGAGCGTCGCCATTGGAGACGGTCATCAGAAGGCTGCGGGCATCCGGCTCAAGGGAGGGGCGCATTTCCGCTATACCACGGTCGGGATCATTCAAGGCACGGTCGACGATAAGTCCGATGTGCTCTTCAGTGAGGGCCTGGGTTGGGAAAACGCGGGAACGAGAGAGCAATGGGGAGATGACTTCAAACGACGGGTTCTCAGTGGTAGCGCCGATGAAGGTGACGGTGCCTGACTCCACGTGAGGCAGTATGACGTCCTGCTGCGCCTTGTTAAAGCGGTGAATCTCGTCCACGAACAGTATGGTGCGCTGTCCGGTCATGCCGAGACGATCCCTGGCCTCCCCGACGATGCGCCGTAGGTCGGCAACGCCGGAAGTAACGGCGGAGGCCTGCTCGAAATGGGACTGGGTAACGGAGGCGATTATCAGGGCAAGGGTGGTCTTGCCGGAACCGGGCGGCCCCCAGAGAACCATAGAGGGCACGCGGTCCGCTTCTATGCTACGGCGGAGCACTTTGTCGGAGCCAACGATGTGCTCCTGTCCGACAAGCTCATCGAAATTGCGCGGGCGCATGCGCGCGGCCAGGGGGGCGTTACGTCTCTCTGCTTGCTGTCGTTGATTTTCAAAGAGGGCCATGGGTAATCCCTACAGGCTATTGGCGGCTTACACGTACGAATCATATCAGGGTTTGGAACAGGGAGTGGAACTAAGGCGTTCCATTTCAACCACGGTTACTCCATAGTCGCCCTCGCCGTAGTCGGCAAGGCGGAAGCTCTTCACCAAGGGATGGGCTTCCAGGTGTTGCCAGACGGCGTTTCGTACGGCGCCTGAGCCTTTGCCATGGACAATATGTACCTTAAGCAGCTCGGCCATGAACGCCTGGTCCAGGTACTTGTCCAGCCTGTTAATAGCTTCTTCCACAGGCAGACGGCGGAGGTGAAGTTGGGAAGGGACGGATGAATTTGACATAGGCGGTACGGAAATACGTCCTCGAATCGGTGTGCCTTTGGGTCGCTGACCAGCGCGTAAAGCATGCATGCTTTACCTCCGAAGGGGACCTAAGAAGGGCAGGGGCTCACGCTATTTTCGAATATGCCTCAGGCCAGCGACGCTTCCACGCTGAGCTCTACGTTGCCCTGCATGGCTCCCGAGATGGGACAGCCGTTCTTGGCGTCCTCCGCTGCCTGCCGGAAGTCTTCCTCGCTCATGTCCGGCACCTCGCCTACGACCTTGAGCGCACTGGAGGCGACTTTGGCGCCGCCTTCGAATAGCTCGAAGGTCACGGTGGCTTCGGCCTCAAGCCTGGTGGCGACTTTGCCGTCACGTCCCAGACGGGCCGAAAGCGCCATGCAGAAGCAGCTTGCGTGCGCCGCCGCAACCAGCTCTTCGGGGCTCGTGCTGGATCCCGCGGTCTCGTCGCTGCGTGCTTTCCAGGATACGGGAAGCTCATTATACGCGCCTGAGGACGATGCGGTGACCGTCCCGGTCCCGGATGCCAGGTCGCCGCTCCAAACGGCGTGCGCTGATCTAGTGATAGCCATGATTCCTCCTTGGGGATGGTTCAGAAGATGTAGGCCGCAAGTATAAGTGGGTACGCTACGGCGGGTCAACGCTCGCTGCGCCTAAGACCTCCCCGACGAGCCATCGGCGCAGTCGCCTCCCTCTCCGTCCGTTGGGTCGTCGCATTACTCAATCGCTAGGCTTGGCGAGTTTTGCGCTTCTCTTGCAGAATGACCGGCCTTGGAGTTACACCCCGTCGACGATTATGGTATTGGCGATGCAACACCTTGAACGTAGCTCCGCAAGCCCCTGGTACTCCGGTGAGTTGACCAGAGCCCGGAGCTTCTCATAGCTTTCGAACTCTATAACAACTACGCGGTTGGGCTTTCGATCACCCGCAACGACTTCGGTGTTACCGCCCCGCGCCAGATATTTGCCGTTGTTGTTCAGGACGAACTCCAGCATTCCTCTGGCGAATTCATCAAACAGAGCTTGGTCAGTAACTTCCTGGTCGGCTATCAAATATCCTGCCATTTCAACACCTCTCTTTCCAGTTCCTTTCTTGGATTCGTTGGCATGTCTTGCAAGCAAGCTAGTTCCTATGGGGCCATCGCGAATGCATTTTATTCATTCACCTGCACCGTAACGATGTCAATGCCGTGGTATTTTCTGTGGCGCACTGAAGACGCGTAGTGCCGCAGCAGACGGAACGATATCTCGCTCACGTCCGGCGTCTCGGCCTGCTCACTCATATACGCGAGCCGATCTTCAATGTTCTCATCTGAAAACACCGCCAGAAACTCCATCTCCACAGTATCGGCTGCAGGACGCGCAATGACGACAAGGCGGGGTGGTTTATCTACGTCGTAATCATCGCGCAGTTGCAACATACTGGACAGCGTCTCCTCTCCCGCGGAGCAGAGCCTTGCTATTGAAGCCCGGCTCCATCCTATCCTAGAACCTAGCCCGCTGAGGAACTCTTTGATATCGGGCAAAGCAGAGATATCCAGCTCAGTTTCCATGCGCCTGCGACGGGATCCGGTTATCTGGAGAATTACCGACATCAGGACTGCAGCCAGAATGCTGACAACCACGCTGTTTCCGAAAGCCACCCCCCAAGGGCTACCCAGAGATGCTGCCAGTATGTTCTGAGTCTGCAAGCCAATTCCGATTGAGAGCGAAAGGCCAACGATGATAGCCTTTTGCTGGTTAAAACCGTCTTGCAGGACGGTGCGTATTCCCTCTACAAAGAGCAAGCCCATCACTATCATCAGGATTGCTCCCGTCACCGGTCGTGGGATTGTGAGAAGAATAGCGACTATCTTGGGCAACAGGGCCAGCCCAATCAGCATGGCCCCAATAACATACCCTGTACGGCGTGCGGCCACTCCAGTGAAGCTGATCAGCGAGATAGATGTCGGCAGATAAATGATGGTGGGGAGCGTGCCCGCGATCCCGGACAGCAATATAGCTACGCCACTCACGTTGAGAGTTCCCTGCACGCTGCGAAAGTCTGCGGCGCGCGGCCTGCGCCAGGAGACCTGTTGAATTACAGCCCCCTCATTGCTGGCCCTGATGCCGACTACAGCGCTCACGATGAGGAACGCGAGAAGAAGCGCCAGGAAATCCTGGTCCAGGATAGGACTTAGGCCGGGCCACGCTGAGAACTCAGGGAGACCAAACCATGGTGCGTCGAGCGCTGGCTGGATGTCGTACACTCCAAGGGGCACGGCGGCAACGCAGCCCACCAGAATGGTAATGGGAATCGCCAGCAGCCTGAAAAGGCCTGAAGCGCGCAACATTAGAATCGTCGCCGCGGCCAGTGTAGCCGCCCCGACGGCCAGCCCCGCAGTTGCGGACGCACCCGCGGGCACGTTATCAAGCCTGGCGACGGCTAATGGCATAGCAGCCGCCGCTATTATCATGAAGGCTACACCGGACACGACGGGCGTGACAATCCGGCGCAGCTGGGCCAGCCAGATTGCCAGTGCGAACTGCACCAAAGAGGCTACGATTATCAGGCTGGACATTACCGCTAGGCCGCCTTCCGTGACGGCCAGCACACAGACGGCCATAAAAGGGGTCCCCGGGCCCATAAGCAGTATGTACCCCGGTCCCAGGTGGCCTAGCTTGGCAGCCTGGTGAGCCGTGACCACTCCTGCAATGATCAGTGAAGAGAATACCGCCCACGACAGGTAACTTTCGCTGCCCCCGGACGCCACCGCAAATATGGTCACAATGGTAACCGTGTTTGACAAAGCGAGCACGCTGCCTTGGGACGCGACGCCAAGCGTTACAAGGGGAGGGCACTTGTCGTCCGGTTCGTATTGTATGTGTTCGTTGACGCGCATGAGCTGGCCCTGATGCTAGTCCACTGTCTAAATTGGCCGTAGCAGCCCTTATGTTAGTTTACTGAATTAGGGGTGGGAAGAGTTTGGACTGTATGAGTTATATTAGTGCCCCCTTGACAAGTCCGTACAATTGGTAAGGCGGCACATCCTCTGAGAAACGCGCCTAATGCGTGAATAGGACCAACTATGGCTGCTGCAATCGTTAACGAGCACGTCCGCTACGAACCGGATGAGAAACCGCCGCCGCTGATAGCGCTCGGAGCAGGCGCACAGGCGGCGATGCTCATCGTCGCGCCGGTGGTGCTCACCGTGGTTATCGTAGTTCGCATCGCGGAGGCGTCCGAGAGCTACCTGGTGTGGGGCGTGTTCGCCGCCTTGGTCGTCTGCGGCCTGACCACCGTGCTCCAGGCCGCGCGATGGGGTCGCTTCGGCTCCGGACACGTGCTGATCATGGGCACGTCCGGGGCTTTCATTGCTGTCTGTGTAGCAGCCTTGAAGCTGGCCGGTCCAGCGACGCTGGCCAGCCTTGTGGTCATTTCGTCCCTGTTCCAGTTCATGCTGGCGGCCAGGCTATCGCTGTTGAGGCGCATCTTCACGCCGACTGTGACGGGCACGGTGATAATGTTGATTGCCGCCACGGTAGCTCCGGTGCTCTACAACTCGCTGGACAACGTGCCGGAGGGGACAGACCCCATCGCTGCACCTTTAGCCGCCGGGGGCACCCTGGCTGTAGTGGTGATCATGGTGCTCCGCGCGCCGCCTTCTCTGCGACTGTGGTCTCCAATCGCCGGTATCGCCGCGGGGTGTGCGGTTGGCGCTCCCTTCGGCCTGTACGATATCGGGACTGTTGTTGACGCCGCCTGGTTTGGTGTGCCGTTCCGCGACTGGCCCGGCTTCAACCTGGTGCCCGGCACCGAATTCTGGGCGCTGCTACCTGCCTTCATAGTTGTGACGCTGGTGGGCGCTATTGAGACCATCGGCGATGGCGTGGCCATTCAGCGCATCTCACGCCGCCGCCCGCGCGCTACCGATTTCCGGGTAGTGCAGGGCGCACTCAACGCCGACGGCATGGGGAACCTTCTCTCCGGGTTGAGCGCGACCTTGCCGAACACCACCTACTCCACCAGTATCTCACTTGCCGAGGTCACGGGGATCGGCGCACGGCGGGTAGGCGTCATCATCGGCGTCATCATCTTCACGCTGGCCTTCCTCCCCAAGTTCGCCGCGTTGCTCATAGCCATACCAGAGCCTGTAGCCGCCGCCTACATTTTGGTCCTCATTGCCCTGCTATTCGTGCAGGGTATGAAGATCGTCATACAGGACGGCATCGACCACCGCAAGGCAACGGTAACGGGGCTGGCCTTCTGGATTGGGGTGGGATTCCAGAACGGATGGGTGTTCTCAGACCGGCTGGGCGATGGCTTCCTTGGCATTCTGCTGGGCAACGGCATGACCTCTGGGGCGATTGTGGCAGTTCTAATGATGGTGTTCCTGGAACTGACCGGCCCCCGGCGCAAACGGTTGCGCATCGACATGGATGAAGAGACGCTTCCCAAGCTGGGTGACTTTCTCAGGGAGTTTGCGAAGGACGCCGGGGGGAGCGACGCCTCAGCCGAACGGCTGGTATTGGTGGGAGAAGAGACGCTGCACAGCATGGCATCTGGCGATGATGATCCTGAACTGACAAGCGGACGACGGCTGATAGTCACCGCCCGCTCCGTGAGCGGAGGCACTGAGTTGGAGTTCGTCTCCGCAACGGAGGAGGAGAATCTGGAGGACAGGCTTGCCTACATGGGCGAGAACCCGGAGATTTCAGATGGCCGCGACATCTCGTTCCACCTGCTGCGCCACCTCTCCTCATCCGTGACTCATCAGAAGTACCATGGCGTAGACATAGTATCCGTCAACGTCAGGGACTCCTGAACCCGCGGGGAAGGGGAGACTACGACACCCTAGTCTTTATATCCACAGAAGAGGCACGGGTAGGGGATGGATTGCACCGCTAAAGGTGGAGCGACTTAGCCAAAGCCCGGTCCAGCCGCAAACTGCACTCCACACTGAGCTACCGCTCCAAACAGCGCCATGAATGAGGCTTCGTCCCCTGCAGCCAGCGTCTCGGCGAAGCCATCAGGCCCACCCATTTCTTCCACAACACACTGTAGGTTTTCTCTCTCTTCCGGAGCGGCGCCCAGAACGGGAGCAGCGGCCTGCCACTCATCCTCGTTCAGGCAGGTCAATGCCAGGATGAAGGTAGAGGTGCCCGCCATAGCCCCTGCTTCGTCACCCGTGGCCCCCGCCTGCATGACAGCCGCCAGATCAACTCCTTCCATCCCTGCGCGGATGCACTGAGAGGTCTCAACGCTCAATGGGCCGGTGCCCACCAAGATTCCAGTGAGATACAAGCGCAACACTGTTTCGTCCTCAAAACAGCCAAACACCTGCGCCTGTTGTTCGGGTGACGCCATTTCCGGAGCGGCGAATATCTGCATCAGGCTCGCCACATCTGCCACTCCTGTAATACAGGCCAACTCGGCCTCTGACAACTCTGACGCAATCGCCATGGGGTCATCCAAGAGCAAAGGCGCTATTCCACCCGAACCAGCGACTGGCTCAGGCATTTGCGTAGGTGTAGGTGGAACAGGCGTCGGTGTGGGAGTAGGCACCGGCGTGGGAGTAGCCGTAGGCGTCGGTGTGGGTGTAGGCGTCGGTGTGGGTGTAGGAGTCGGCGTGGGCGTAGGCTCGCTTCCGCATGCCAGGAGCGTCACAAGTGCAACCACCACTACGATAAAGCTCAGTTTCGTTATCAATTGACCTCTTCCTTGTCGAATATCTGCGTCTTATCAGGATACCGCAATTGCTTACGGCCTGTCACGATTCAACTACTCACGCTGGCTGACTTTTCTTAGGCTTTCCTTCCATGTCGCCGCCTGCCCCAGCATCTCTAGGGCATTGCTGCGTGCAACACCGCTGTCGGAACCGAGCATCTGACTAAGCTCCGTCACCCTGGATTCACCGGTCAGAGTCTCCACTGCGGTCACCGTCCTATCATCTGAGGCAAGCTTTATAACTCTGGCATGAAGGTCCGCGTAGCACGCTATCTGCGGGAGGTGTGTTACACATAGCACCTGGTGGCTCTTGGACAGACCCCATAGTTTCTGGCCCAAGACACCCCCAACTCGGCCTCCTACGCCCGCATCCACCTCGTCGAACACCAGGATTGGAATCCGGTCTGCGGCGGACAGGATAGTCTTTATGGCGAGCATGAGTCTGGCAGCTTCTCCCCCGGAAGCGACCCTGGCCAGGGGCCGCGGCGGGTCGCCCAGGTTCAGCGAGACCAAGAATTCCACGGAGTCTATACCCGTGCCGTCAAAGGAGAGGCGCCTGACACCGTCTCCACCCAACGACGGAGATTGCGGGCCCGATTCGACGGTCTGAACCGGCACGCCGTCCTCCGAGTCTGATTGACGGATGTCCACCTGCACCTCTGCGTGTGCCAGGGCCAGATCAGCGACCTCCTCCTCGATGGCGTTTGCCAAGCGCTTGGCGACGTGTTTCCGGGCCTCGGAGAGCTGGCCTGCCAGTCTGCCGACCTGCCATGTAAGCTCCACCTCTTGGGAGTTCAACTCCTCCGTGCGCTCTTCGCTGTGATGCAGTCTCTCCAAGTCCTGGGAGGCCTTTTCACCGAAAGCCACGATTTCTTCTATAGTGCTGCCGTACTTCCTCTTAAGGCCTCTGATCAATTCCAAGCGCTCCTCAAGCTCCTGAAGACGTTCCGGGCTGTACTCGATGCTGTCACGATAGCCCCGTAGGGTACGCGCCAGTTCGTCTACCTGGTGAGTCAAGGCATCCAGCGAAGGGAGGTCCCGGCTCAAAGAGGGGTCTAACTGCTCCAACTGAGCAATGTCCCTGGCCACCTGTCCTAGAAGGTCCGTGACCGATCCTTGCCGGTCAAAACCATCGTATAGCACACGATAAGCGTGGTCGGACAGCTCGATAATTCGCTCCGCGTTGGCGGCCCGGTCCCGCTCAAGGGATAGTTCTTCATCTTCAGCCGGGCGAAGATTGGCAGCTCCGATCTCTGCCACCTGATACCTCAGGAAATCCATCCGTTGGGCCATGTCCTGAGCTTCCCTGGCAAGCATGTCCAGCTCTCGGCGCACTTCCAAAAGCTGGCGGACTTGCCCTGCTACCTGTGTCCGGAGTTGCCATAGCCCGCCATACCTGTCCAGTATGTCCATGTGCTCACGTACACGGAACAGGGATAGGTGCTGATTCTGGCCATGGATGTCTACCAGATGTTCCGCCAGGGAGTTCAACAGCCGGAGAGGTATGATTCGCCCGTTTACACGACACGTATTGCGTCCATCCAAATTGACTTCGCGGGCGAGAATTATCTCCTCTTCGCTACTGTCAATCTCGTATTCATCCAGGGCAACCTTGATTTTCTGAGCGATATCTCCGTTGAGCAGGAAGATGCCCTCTACTCTGGACTGGCGCGCCCCAGAGCGAACCATGCCGCCGTCGGCGCGTCCTCCCAGGAGAAGACTCAGCGCATCCACGATGATCGACTTGCCGGCCCCAGTCTCTCCTGTCAGCACGTTAAGGCCGGGAGCCAACTCCACTTCAATCCGCTCTATGGTGGCAAAGTTGGTGACACTAAGAAGTCTGAGCATGACGTTGTCCGCACAACCTGGCTATAGCCAGGGCAGGTATGCATCTATGCACTGGCGCTAGGCCTGGGAAAGCTCACGGAATACCCGCTGCCATGTCTCCTCAGACTCTACGCTGTATCCTCCACGGAACACTATTACCCCATCGCCATCTATGGCTAACTTGGCTGGCTGCCGTAAGACATTGTATTCCGACAGCATGGCGGCAGGCGCCTTGGAAACCGGCCAAGGATAGGCCTGTCCATCTCTGTACCCGACCAGGGTGCCCAGACCCTCTGTCGGATCAATGCCCAGAGCGTAGAAATCTACAGACTCCTGGTGATCCGGGTAAACATCCTTTAGCAACCGTAACTCGGTGCGACAAGTCGGTCACCATGTGGTGAAGAAGTAGAGGACTACGGGACGTCCCTGTCCCGTCAGTTCGGCCAACTGTACGGGCTGATCCGTGGACACCTCGGTCAGGGTGAAGTCAGGCGCTAAGTCGCCAAGCCGGTTCCCCGTTGCGGGGGTAGTGGGATCAGTTGCAGCAGGCGTCGTAGCATTCGGAGTCGGTACCGGTTCATTGGTAGGAGTCGCTGTTTCGCTAGTGCAAGCTAGGCTAAACAGCAAGGGAAGAGCTGCAAGGACAACGGTTCGCCGTTTAATTGAGGAAGAGAACATCTATGCCATTATATCACTAATACATCTTCACTCGTTACGTCTCGGGCTCAGATTGCATAACCTGGCACGGTAACCACTAGCGGCTTACTCTAGGCTATCACTATACTAGACACGGAGCATTCCCTGAACCGTTTATGGAGTGCTTGCCAAACGCCTAACTACGGAGGTCGACCGCGGTATTTGATGCGTTTTCTGAAGCTTCTTAACGCCAAACGAATCCTCCTAGTCATCGGGATTGCCGTCGTTGCGTTGCTTGTGCAGCCGGACCACAGACCGGGAGGGCAAGCATTGCCCGTGGTGCGGCTGATTAGTGTCGAGCCGTCATCTCAGATTACGGAAGGTAATACGCTGCGTATCAACCTTGGAATCAACCCGCCTGTCAGTGCAGGCGACCCAGGTCTCACAGGAGGGAGACTCCTAGGCGGCATCATAGTAACGGACTCGCGGGGAGGCTCTTCTGATGTAGATCTGATCGCTTTCGCGTTCTGGCCAGGAGACACAACAGATGTCGTGACTTACACGGTCCAAGTGGTCGACGACGACGGAGCGGTGAACACAAATCGAACCGTCCGAATCGCCATCAACTCCGTATTCGATGAGTACAGCGTAGGGAGCCCTTCAGAAACAACTGTACGTGTGCTGGATAGGGATAGCACCGGACCTCCGCCGCCGCCACCGCCGTTACCACCGCCGCCACCGCCTCCTGAGGACACGCCCACGCCTGTGCCGCCTCCTGAGGACACGCCTACTCCAGTCCCTCCACCTGAGGACACGCCCACACCTGTGCCGCCTCCTGAGGACACGCCCACGCCAGTCCCTCCACCTGAGGACACGCCTACTCCAGTCCCTCCACCTGAGGACACGCCCACGCCTGTGCCTCCTCCTGAGGATACGCCTACTCCAGTCCCTCCACCTCCAACACCGACGCCGACACTGGTACCGCTACCCACGAACACACCCACGCCCACACCTACCGCGGAGCCCACGCCTAGTCCCCTGGCTGCAACCGCTTCGTCGTCAGGCACAGCGCCTGTGCCGCAACTGGTACAGCCAGAACTGGACCAGCCATCCGCACCAGTGATCAGTATGGCAATACCGCGTGTCCGCGATGCTCTGGGGGGCATCGCTTCGTCACCCCGTAGGCGCACTACGCTCATCATCATCCAGGGGCTTGCAAGCGTCTTTGCTGCTGCGGTGTTCGCACGCCTGATACTGCGGCGTGAGTGAAGCCGCTCCTGACTAAGACGGTGTACGAGAACTGTCCGTTAAGCAGTCTCCGCGGTTTCTGGTAAGTGCTCAGAAGCAGTTTGAGGAATGGTCATAATGAACTCCGCGTATTCCCCATGCACCGTATCCACGGACAACTCGCCTCCGGACCGCCGAACCACATCGGCAGCAATGGAAAGTCCCAATCCGGAGCCAGAAGCCCCTTCCCGTGTCGAGAAGAACGGGTTAAAGATGTTGCCTACCACATCATCCGGAATACCAGTGCCGTTGTCGCGAATGCGTATCTCAACATTGCCGTCCACCGAGCGTGTTGATACTACGAGCTCCGGCTGGTAATCCTCGTCTACAAGGTCTCGTTTCTGTCTCATGGCAAAGCAGGCGTTGGAGACCAGATTCAGAATAGCCTCTCCGAAGTCCTTCTCTACCAGTGAGACCTCGCCAATCGCCTGATCCATATCAAATGTGGGTTGCACCCAGAAATCTTGCCATTCAGCGGTGAAGATGTTGCACCCTGACCGCACAGACGTCCACAACATCTCGTTAAGGTCCACCTCTGTCGGCTCTCCTCCACCTACTCCTAAGCCGCGCATCCTCTCGACTATTGCTAGCGCTCTCCCTCCATTAGTAAGGACCCGGTTAAGGCTATCGGTAAGCTCCTGGCTAATGTCATCCAGCAGCTCCGTATCAGCCTCAGACATTTTGTCCTTATAGGTATCCAGCATCTCCGACAGTTCGGTGTACAGCTCAAGCGATCCTTCTGAGAAGTTGTGGACAAAATTCAGTGGATTGCTGATCTCGTGAGCCACGCCGGACACCAACTGCCCCAAGGCGGCCAGCTTCTGTTGCGCTACAAGGCGGTCCTGTGTCCGTTGCAACTCTGCATTGGTCTGGCGCAACTCCTCGTAGAGTTGCTCCACCAAGTTCAGTCGCTGCACCTCCAGTGCTTGCTGACGGAATGTCTCAAGGGCGCCGGCCAACTCACCTATTTCATCACGCCCCACTTCCGGCACAGGCGTCTCCAGGTCACCTCCCGCCATGCCACGCATCCGTTGCGACATGCGCGATAGACGACGAACCATGCCGTTGCCCACCCATAGCCACGCAGCCAGGGTCGCCACGATGACGCTGATGACGCTGATGACCGTGAGGAGAGTCCTACCTTCGTCGAAGCTGCTGACCGCCAGTTCCAACGACTCCGCCGAGTATTGCTCTGCGGCCGTCGTGAGATTCGATACATCATCTGTCAAGGCAGTGCTGGCCGTATCGAAAGATGCCGCTAGGCTACCGATGCCCGCTTCAAGCGCGAGCTGCTGACCGCGGACGTAGAACACTCCCTCACCCTCTCCCAAGTCGGTCACACGCTGGTCTATACCCTGCGCGTGGAGACTTGAGAACTGCTCCCAAAGACCATCCAAAGTTGCTTCGTCGCCAGCTTGCAAGGCCTGTCGCAACACTGTCAGCGCCTCTTCCGACTTGCCGACATTGGATATCGAGGTTGCTAAGCGCAATCGGTACTCCGCAGCGTTGGCGTTGGCATTCCGCAGGTCATTCCCGTTTCTGGCAAGGTTATCTATGACCTCTACAAGGTCATAGGCAGCGTCGCTGACGGCTTCCGTCAGTGGCATCAATTCCGGCACGGTATTCGCCTCACTCAACGCGGCCTCTAAACGATCAAGAGAGCGGTCGACAGCGTTCGCTTCCGTACTTTGCCAGGCAATGTCCGCCGCGAACAAGTTCTGCCCAAGACCGCGCAAGCGCTCCGCTTCTCTAGCGGCAGTCCAAGAGGCTTCCAAAGCTGGCACGGACTCCGAACGAACCTGATAGTTATGATTTCCACTCTGCTCGAAGTAGTAGACCCCGACCGCACCGGACACCAGGGTCAGGGCTACAGCAATGCCCAAAGCCAGGTACAACCTGGTGCCAATACGACTCCATTTATCAACGATAAAGCGCATCAGAAAGACTGGTGCCACATGGGGCTACATCACGAGAAGAGTTCCTCAAATAGTTGTAT
>DAOUKI010000004.1:0-15322 GCA_034421495.1 Dehalococcoidia bacterium
GTGGCCTCTTCACTTCCCACCGGCAGGTAGTTGATCACAACGTCGGCGCCGGTATCCTTGAGCACCTGGGCCACGTCCACCGTATCGCCGGGCGCTTTCTTGACCTTATCGGAGATGTATTTGCCTATGCCGTCGTGCGTCATGCCGCGCATCACCTTTACGCCTGTACGCGGCACGTCGTGGAAGGTGACGGTGTTGTTTGGCGGAGCGTATATCGCTTTGCCAAGGTCCTTGCCCACTTTGTTCTTATCGATGTCAAAAGCGGCGACAAACTCTATGTCTCCAACGTGGTATCCGCCAAGCACCGTGTGCATGAGACCGGGAATGAAACCGTTCTCAGACGCCTCCTGATACTTGTAGACTCCCTGCACCAGAGACGAAGCGCAGTTGCCAACGCCTATGATTGCAACTTTTATCTTGCTCAATTATGCCTCCTTACTAGAGAAGAGTGCCATCAACTCAGGTATAACTTGCTATGAATTAGCGGCGAGGAATTCGTCGGACCCATATGGGTAGTGACTGTAATCTGGTTCATGTCTAAAGCATGTCATGGAAAATGTCAAGTGTAACGGAGGGCAACGGGGAGTGCAAAATAACCGGGGTGATTGCCTGCCACAATGGCCTAGCACCCCCAATCCAACAGGTGATATCATGCACGGAAAAGAGAGGTAAGCCATTAGTCTTAGGCACGAACAAATGAGTCCCAAGGTGGCAGCAGTTTCGGACGGGACAGGCTTAACCTTGTTGGAGTGGCTAGACCGCAAAACGACCAACAGGGGAAATATCACACTGGCTTGCGAAGATAACCTCGCTTTTATGCAGAAGATTCGTGATGGTCAGATGAAGTTGGTCGTCACCTCACCTCCCTATAATCTAGGCAAGGACTACGAAGCCAAGACTTCCCTCGACGACTACCTTGCTGAGCAGGAACGCGTGATAAGCGAGTGCGTCCGAGTCCTTCATCCTCAAGGATCAATCTGCTGGCAGGTTGGAAACTACGTCAACGATGGTGAGATCGTCCCCCTTGATGCGGTTCTCTATCCAGTGTTCCGACGTCATGGGCTAAAGCTCCGCAATCGGATCGTTTGGCACTTCGGCCACGGCCTGCATTCCAAGAGGCGACTGTCTGGGCGATACGAGACTATCAACTGGTGGACGAAGAATGACGAATATACATGGAACCTCGACCCAATAAGAGTTCCCTCAAAGTATCCGGGTAAGCGTCATTTCAAAGGTCCTAATGTCGGCAAGCTGTCGGGAAATCCGAAAGGGAAGAACCCGAGTGATGTATGGGAATTCCCAAACGTAAAGAGCAATCATCCGGAGAAGACAGTCCATCCTTGCCAGTTTCCCGTTGAACTGGTGGAGCGTCTCGTGCTCTCCATGACGAATGCCGGAGACGCGGTCTTCGATCCCTACATGGGAGTTGGTTCATCGGTCATTGCTGCGCTCATGCACGGACGCGACGCCTATGGATGCGACATTGTTCAGGAATACGTGGACATTGCTTGGCAACGAGTTCGGCAGTTCCATGAAGGAAGTCTCCGCACCCGCCCTATGGGCAAACCCATCTACGACCCAACCAAACCAAACGGTGGGCACTAGTGCAGATCAAGGCTCGCTATTCACACCTGAACGGCGAAGAATATCTGCTAGTCCACCGCAAACGCTTGTGGGAAGAAGTACAGACTGTGATAGCAGAGGTAGACGCCTCCGCCTGCCGGACTAAGGTATCAAAGGAACAAACCATGCAAGGGAGGTTGCTTTACTCTCCCACCGATATGAATCGGGCGTTTAGCGAAGGGCTTAGCCGGCTGGGTTGGAGGGAGCGGAGAAACACCTTCTGGGTCACGGACAATGAGAGGGTAGTCAGAGCAATCTATACCCTGCCGGAGAACGAGCAAAGGCAAGCCATTGAGGATGCCGGGCTGACGCCTATCATGTCTTACAACCAGACCGACTTCGTCAAGGAGAGAGTCGCGGTGGAGGTTCAGTTCGGCAAATACGCATTTGTGGCGCACGACCTATTTGTGAAACACCTCAGCTTCTACGTCTCTGACATCATCGACGTGGGCATTGAGATACTTCCGATGAAGGAGTTGGAGCGAGAGATGTCTTCGGGCGTTCCCTACTACGAGCGCGACTTGCTCAACGTGCTGCGGCAAGGACGCGGTGTTCCGGCGGTCCCCCTAGTGCTCATTGGAGTGGCCCCGTGAAGCGCGGATATCAAGAGCGGCCCCTCGTCGTAGGCATGGCGGAAGGTCTCCCTCAACGGGGGAACGCCTCCACCAAGCCGCCGTCCACAGTGATCATGCAACCGGTTGTCTTGGCGGAACGGTCGCTGGCCAGGTATAGCGCCGCTTCCGCAACGTCACGAGGGGTAATGAACTCTTGCAGAAGGTTGCGGCGCGCGTAGAACTCCTCCAATTCGGAGACCGCTACGCCGTGCGCGGCGGCGCGCTGCTTGCGCAGCTCCTCCGACCACAGCCTGGAGTCCTGGAAAACGGAGTCCGGATTTATGATGTTGCTCCTGATGCCGTACTTGCCGTTTTCAATGGCCAGCACCCGGGCAAGCTGTGCCTCGGCGGCCTTGGCCGCGCTGTAAGCGCCAAAACCGGCGCCGGGAGCCGTAACGTTCTTGGTCACCACAAAGATCAGGCTGCCTCCCATGCCCTGAGCGCGCATGATCCGTACCGCTTCCTGTGAAACGAGCAAATGAGCCGTGGCGTTGACCTCGAGACTCCTTTGCCAAGTGGACAATGGCAGCTCATCCAGCGTCCCCGTGGGCGCAATCCCGGCATTGGAGACCAGGATATCCAGCCCTCCAAACGCCAGCACCGTGCGCTGGAACGCCCCTGCCACCTGCTCTTGATCCGTAACGTCCGCGGGTACGCTTATGCACCTGTCTTCGCCCAGTTCAGCGTTGATCTCTTCCGCCGCTTCGCCCACTCCGTCGGCGTCTATGTCCACCAGCGACACCTGCGCTCCTTCCTGAGCAAGACGAAAGGCGATGGCCTTGCCTATGCCGCTGGCCGCGCCCGTCACCAGGGCTATGCGCCTTGTCAACTCCCTTTCAGGCGGCAGCAGGCCCAGCTTGTACAGTTCCAAAGGCCAGTACTCCACATCGTAAGCATCCTTGGGCGGCAGGGAGACGTACTCATCAACCATATGGGCACCGGCCATAATCGAGATGGTGTGGTGATAGATATCGGAGACGGTGTTCAGACCCCTGGTGTCTTTGCCCGCTACCCACATGCCCAGGCCGGGAACCAGAACAACCCTGGGGTACGGGTCGCGTATCTCTACAAGCCCCTGCTTGTGGCTGTTGAACCAGTCGGTATACGCCCTACGGTACTGCTCCACCCCCGCCTCCAGGCTGCGCTGCACGTCGCCGGCGTAGGAAGGGTCCGACACCTCCACCAGCAACGGATTTCTCTTCGTGCTCAGCATATGGTCGGGCGTGGCCGCGCCAGCTTCCGCGAATCCCCCGGCTCTCTTTGAGCCAGCGAATTCGAGCACGTCCGCGCTGTCTTCGAACCGCACCAGCATGCGTTTCTCCGGTGAAGCGCTGAGCAGCAACCTGAGCACAGGCGTCACTATACCGGCCACCCGATGGCGCTCCGCCTTCTCCAGGGCAGGCGTTTTGACACCGCCGAACGGTACCTTGGCGGACGCTCTCACCCTCAAGAACTGTTCCGCTTCGCTGATCAGCGCCACGTGGGACTGGTAGCTGGCCTGAGGGGTGGAACCCCAGGTGATCAGGCCGTGGTTGAGGAGCACCAAGCCCCTGGCTCCGGGTCGCTTCAACACAGCGGCAGCGACCTCTTTGGAGAGGAGAAAGCCGGGCCGCTGGTACTCCACCACTATCACGTCCGAGCCGAAGACCTGCGCCAGCGCCTTGTGCGGGTTACGGGTGTTGGTCAGGGAAAGGATGGCATCCGCGTGCGTGTGGACAACGCTGTTCTGCGGCAGGAAGCCGTGGAGCAGCGTCTCTATGGAAGGACGCGGCGAGCCGGGGTCCATGACGCAATGCGACAGATACTCCACCATCCCGTCATCGGACATCTCAGTCAGCTCGAAGAGGGGCAGGATATCGTCCATGCGCAGGGCTGGGAAGTCCTTTCGCAGTACGGACTTCATGTCGGAGCCCGACCCCTTGACCAGCATGGCCTTGACCTGCCGTACCCGGAAGTCCGACTTGGTCACCTTCAGCGAGGTGTTCCCTCCACCCCAGAGCACCAGTGACGGCTCTTCTCCGATAAGGCGGCTCTGATAGACGAGCAGGTCCAGTTCGTCCAGGTCGTTGACGTCCTCTGCAGACCAGCGGTTTTCCATACCGGTTGCATCCTAACAGAGAGTCATGCGTTCCTAAAGCAGCGCCGCATGGGGCGGTTGCTGCAAGAACCAAGAATACGCTGCAACGGAGCGTGAGCTGCGTTGCAGCGTATTGCCTATGTCAAACGGTGGACTACTTCTCCACCGGCACGCCCACGGCGGATCCCCACTCCGTCCAGGAACCGTCGTAGTTGCGCACGTTGGGATAGCCCAGAAGCTCGCTGAGGACAAACCAGGTGTGGGAAGACCGCTCCCCTATGCGGCAGTAGGCCACTATCTCCTTGTCGCCGCTTATGCCCTTTCCGCCGTATATCTCGCTGAGCTCATCGGCGGACTTGAATGTGCCGTCCTCGGCTACAGCGGAGGCCCAGGGCACATTGGCCGCGCCTGGAATGTGGCCGCCGCGCTGCGCGCCTTCCTGCGGTAGGTGCTCCGGCGCAAGAAGCTCGCCGCTGTACTCGGCGGGAGACCTCACGTCGACAAGCTCCAGGTCGGACAGGTTGCTCGTAATGTAGTCGCGCAAAGCGCGGATGGAGCAGTCCGGCTCCTGCGCCGTGTAGCTGGCGGCAGCGTGGCTGACCGCGTCCGTCGTGGTCGGCCTGCCCTCGGCAAGCCACTTGGCGCGACCGCCGTCCATGACGCGGGCGTCCTTGTGCCCGTAGTATTTGAGCTGCCAGTACGCCCAAGCGGCGAACCAGTTGTTGTTGTCGCCGTAGACCACCACGGTGGTGTCGTTGCCTACGCCCGACTCCGACAAGAGCTTCTCGAAGTCTTCTTTGCTCGTCAGGTCGCGACGGACGCCGTCCTGCAGCTGCGACTGCCAGTTGATGCCCACTGCGCCCTCTATGTGGCCCTGGTCGTATGCCGTGGTGTCCACGTCGACCTCCAGCAGTCGCACGTTCTCGTCCTGGCCGTGCTGGGCCACCCATTCGGTGTCCACCAGGACATTCGGATTTGCGTAATCAGCCATCGTTCTTTTCCTCCTGTATTTCCTACAAATAAAAAACCCCTCGGTCTTAGTTTGCGAGGGGCTTTGTTGCTATTGAACAGCCACGTACTACAAGCGACTTTGCCCCACATGGTGAGTACATGTACATGTGCACGTCCGAACAAAATCGCATTAGTCATGGCGATTAACATGCTAGCCGCTAATGCGTGAAGCGTCAAGCGAGGGGGTTGCCTCATGAGGGAACGCAGTCAGATTAGCGGGGCGCATTCTCAGGGCCGAAGGAAGCCGTCAACTGTTCAGCGCGCTGGGCGATTGCTTTTGCAAGCCCGCCAAAAATCCAGGAGTGAAAAGGATACAGCGCGTACCAGTAGACCAGGCCGGCTAATCCCCTGGGTATAAATGCCGCCGTTTGCTCCAGATGGGTTGCGCCATCCTGTGTTTGCCACACCTCGTATTGGAGCCAGGCCTGCCCTGGGAGCTTCATCTCCGCCCTCAGTCGAACCAAGTGGTCGGCTTCCAGGTCTTCCACTCGCCAGAAATCCACGGCGTCTCCGATACGCAGGTCATCTGGATGACGCCGGCCCCTCCGCAGACCGGCGCCGCCAAGCAAGCGATCCACCATTCCACGCAATCGCCATGTCCAGTTGGCGAAGTACCAGCCGCGTGCCCCTCCTATGCCGGTGAACACCCGGTAGACAGCCCGGGCCGGAGCTGCAACCATGCGGCGCCTGCGCTCGATAATCATCCCTCTCCGAGATTCCAACCGGACCGGTTTCTCTAGCTCCTTGGTCGCGCCAGTGGCATCGCTCCACGACGTGTCTATTCTTCCCTCGTCGAGTTCCCTAATCACGCTGCCGATGGCCGAGGCGTAGCCCTGAGGTTCGATATGGGGGAACAGAGCGCCAGCGAGAGCATTGGTCACGACGACATCGTTGCGGAGCCCCTCGACGAGAGCTGCGCTGATCCCGGCAGGGATAGGCGTCACCCAGTGCACCCAGTAAGAGGACAGACGAGGAGTCAGGACCGGGACGGGAAGCAGCAGTCGCCTGAGACCTCTTGCCCCGGCATAGCCGAGCATCAGTCCCTTGTAGGTAGTCACGTCCTTCCCCCCAATCTCGATGGTGAGCCCGTTGCTTTCCGGAACGTCCAGGGTGGAAACCAGATACGCCAGCAGGTCATCGACGGCGATGGGCTGGATGCGGGAGTAAATCCATTTGGGGCAGACCATGACCGGCAGACGCTCCACAAGATAGCGAATCATCTCGAAAGAGGTACTGCCTGATCCGACGACTACGGCGGCCCTGAACTCTGTGACAGGAACGCCGCTCTCCCTAAGCGCTTCTCCCGTCTCTTGGCGGGAGCGCAAGTGCTGAGAGAGATTGGCTTTCGGGTCCCCCAAGCCACCGAGGTAGATGATTCGGTTCACCCCTGCTTCCCTGGCTTCCTGACCGAATGTGCGTGCGGCCTCGATGTCCAACTCGTGGAATTTGGAACCCTTGGACATGCTGTGAATCAGGTAGTAGGCGGAGTCCACCCCAGCCAGCGCTTTCGACAGGCCCTGAGGGTTGAGAACGTCACCGACCGCTACCTCGACCTGGCCGGACCAGGAACGGGAAAGAGCCCGGGCCTGACTGCGTACGAGAACACGTACGCGGCGCCCCTCTTCAAGCAGCCGGGGCACCAACCTTCCTCCTATGTACCCGGTGGCTCCGGTGACCAGAACCGTTTCGGGGCGGGTCATCTGACTCCTCACGTGACTTCAGGAACGATGCGGTGACGCACAGCCATTATAGACGGAGACACCGAAATGCGTGCAAGCCGAGGCTGATAGGGGTCGGAGACTACAGCTTTCTCCTTTTATACCGTTTGCATACCTAATTTCTGCCGCGCCACCTCCTCCCTTGACCCAATCCCTCATCTCATGTACAATACCCATACCCCCTGGGGAGGGGTATTCACTCGCAGAGGACAACAATGCTGCCTGAAGTAAAGCAAGACTCGCTGAAACGGCTGAACTACATAGAAGGACACCTGGCCGGCATCCGGCGCATGATCGAGGACGAGAAATACTGCGTCGACATCCTCAAGCAGACCTACGCCGTGCGACGCGCCATCCAGAAGGTGGAGTCCAGGCTGCTGGAAGGCCACCTGCACACCCACGTCCTCGAGGGTGTGCGCAACGGCCACGACCAGGAGGTCCTTGACGAGCTTACACAGCTCTACAATCTTTCGGAGAAGTAAAACCTTGACCATTCAAGACATAGAAAACCAGCCCAGTCAGAAGATAGGCCTGAACATAGCGGGCATGACCTGCGCCGCCTGCGTGTTCCACGTGGAAAAGGCGCTCAAAGAGGTCGATGGAGTGGTCTCCGTCGACGTCAACCTTGCCACGGAGCGCGCCACCCTTCACTACCTGGACGACGTCGCTACCCTGGAGGATTTCGACCGCGCCGTGGCCGATGCCGGATACTCCGTGGAGGGCATCGCCGGCGAAGAGGAGGAGCAGCGCGATAGGGAACGGCTGGCCCGCACCAAGCTCATCAAGGACCAGCGCAACCGGTTCCTCGTCGCTGGCGGGCTTGGTATCGTCATCTTCCTCGGCAGCTTCAAGGAGTGGTTCCCCTGGATGCCCTCCTTCCTGCAGAACTGGTACGTGCTCTGGGCGCTGGCGACCCCGGTGCAGTTCTGGGCCGGGGCGCAGTTCTACAAGGGAGCTTGGAGCGCGGCCAGGCGCCGCACGACCAACATGAACACACTGATTGCGCTGGGCACCGGTGTAGCCTACGCCTTCAGCGCCACCATAACCGTGTTCCCCGATATCTTCGCCGCGGAAGGCGTGCAGCACGCCGTCTACTTCGACACCGCCGCCATCATCATCGCGCTTGTCCTGCTTGGCCGGTTCCTCGAAGCCAGGGCCAGGGGACAGACCTCCGAGGCCATCCGCAAGCTGATGGGGCTGCGGCCCAAGACGGCGCGCGTCGTGCGCGGCGATGCCGAGATCGACGTACCCATCGAGCAGGTGGTCGTCGGCGACCTTGTCATCGTGCGCCCCGGCGAGAGCGTCCCCGTGGACGGCGAGGTGACCAGCGGCACTTCCGCCATAGACGAGTCCATGCTCAGCGGCGAGAGCATCCCCGTGGATAAGGAGACCGGTTCGCCGGTTTACGCCGCCACCATCAACAAGACGGGCAGCTTCCAGTTTCGAGCCACCAAGGTCGGCAAGGACACCGCCTTGTCCCGCATCATACGGCTTGTGGAAGAGGCGCAAGGCTCCCGGGCGCCCATCCAGCGCCTCGCCGATGTCGTGTCCAGCTACTTTGTGCCGGCCGTAATTGGCATAGCCGCTGCCACCTTTGTCACCTGGCTGCTGCTGGGGCCCGACCCGGCCTTCACCTTCGCCCTGCTCAACATGGTGGCCGTACTCGTCATCGCCTGCCCCTGCGCCCTCGGCCTTGCCACGCCCACCGCTATTATGGTCGCCACCGGCAAGGGCGCCGAGGGCGGCATCCTCATTCGCAACGCACAAGCCCTAGAGCGCGCCCACAAGGTCGACACCGTGGTGCTGGACAAGACCGGCACCCTCACCCTGGGCCAGCCCGCCGTCACCGACATCCTGGCAGACGGCATAGCGGAAGACGACCTGCTCATGCTGGCTGCATCCGCCGAGCACGGCTCGGAGCACCCTCTCGCCAGGGCCATCGTCACCGCTGCGGAGGAACGCGGCCTCGCCCTCGACCAAGCCGCAGAGTTCCAGGCCCTGCCCGGCCAGGGCGTAGAGGCGACTGTCAACGGCTCGGTGGTCACCCTGGGCAACCTGGCGCTGATGCGGCAAAAGGAGTACGCCCTCAACGGACTGGAAGCGAAGGCGCTCGACCTTTCCGACCAAGGCAGGACACCCATGTTCGTCGCCGTGGACGGGGAGGTTAGGGGTATCATCGCCGTGGCCGACGCCATCCGCCCCGAGTCGAAGCAGGCCGTGCAGGCCATGCAGGACATGGGGCTTGAAGTCGTCATGCTCACCGGCGACAACCCCCGCGCCGCCCAAGCCATCGCCGCGCAGGCAGGCATACAACGCGTCCTCTCGGAGATGACGCCCGACCGGAAGACGGAGCAGGTACAGTCCCTCCAGCAGGAAGGCCGCACCGTGGCCATGGTCGGCGACGGCATCAACGACGCACCGGCGCTGGCCCAAGCCGACGTCGGCATAGCCATCGGCGCAGGGGTCGACGTAGCCATGGAAGCCGCCGACATCACCCTCATGCACGACGACGTACGCGGCATACCAAGAGCCGTCAACCTGTCGCGCGCCGCCGTCCGCACCATCAAGCAGAACCTGTTCTGGGCCTTCTTCTACAACACCGCGCTCATCCCCGTTGCCGCGGGCGTCCTCTACCTGCTCTTCGCCGACGGCGGTGTGCCCACCGCGCTGAGCTACTTCCTGGGAGAGTACGGCTTCCTCAACCCCGTCCTCGCCGCCGGAGCCATGGCAGTCAGCTCCGTCAGCGTGCTCAGCAACTCGCTACGCCTGCGTCGGTTTAGGATGGGGTAGGCATCCGCTCATGGTGAGCATGTCGAACCACGCCGGAGGGGGGCGCCCTTCGACAAGCTCAGGGCGAATGGATACCAAAGCCCGCTCATCCTGAGCCTAGCCGAAGGAAATGAGCGGAGCGTAGGGGCAGTTCGCGAACCGCCCATGCGGGAGCCAGACCACCCTTCTCGTCTTGCCCGTGACGACGGGCATCCAGGGGGTTCTAGGTCTTGTATAATAGGCCAAAAGAGCACAAAATGCCTATAAGACTCATTAGTTGAGACTAGGAGGGTGCTATGGAACCAGGCACAGTAGCGGGTCACGTTATCCTCACTTTGCAATACTCCCGTGAGGGCTCCAACTGGGTCGGCGTCTGTCTGGAGTTAAGCACCAGTACATTTGCTGACACACTGGAGCAATGCCAGCAGGAATTAACCGAGTTGGTGGCAGAGCATCTCAATGTGTTGGAGGAGACCGGACAACGAGAGCGCTTTTTCAATGAGTGGGGCATCAAGCTCCACCCCGCTAATACCTCTCCAAAGGAGATTGTGCTTCGCAGTGACGGCGATCCTACTTGGGATGATCTGATTAGAGGAATCATCGAGCCTGACCATGACTTGCTACTCCAGCCGCGTGGCTTTCCAATCGACCGGGCCGAAGGTAAACAAGCTCCCCTAGGTGTTTGAAAATGCAATCTCTCCCGGCTATCTCTGGCAGAGAGCTTATAAAGCTACTGCTAGCAGATGGCTGGGAGATAGTCCGACGTAGCAATCACGGTCTCTTTCTACAAAAGGAAGCTAGAACCACTGTAGTTAAGGACACCAGCGCTAGCCTCCCTAATGGGTACACTCCAATCCATTCTAGGCCCCAAACAAACCGCTCTTGGCAGAGATGGGCTTGTAGAGCTAATCCGGCGCAGATAGCTCGCCTCGATCCTTAACTTCTGGCCTCTTCAGCCCATTTGAGCCCCGGTTGACGCATCCCCCTGACCCTGCCTGACACCTCCTCCTTCCCCACACCCCTCTGCACCCAGTACCCTTATCCACATGGACTCACAGCAATGAGCAAATCAACAAACTCCGCCGTCGCTAGAACGTTGCGACATTTAGAAGAGCCGGGCCTGAGCTTGCCGAAGGAATCGGAATTGTTTTCGCATATTCTCGGAAAAAGTGAGGCCGTTTTAGCCTTGGAACTTGACATAACGTCTGAAACAATTCATCCCGCTCATCCCATTCGACAAGCCCGCCGCCAGCGGGCTACAATAACCCGAACACACCCAGCCCTCGAAAGGAGCCGCAGATGACAACCGAGACGCTCCGCATAGGTTCAGACGTCCCCGACTTCACCCTGCCCGCCCTCGACGGCACGCCCGTCAGCCTCTCCGGCTTGAGAGGAAAGCGAGTCGCCCTCTTCATGTGGGCCTCATGGTGAGCCTGCCGCGCCCAACTGCCCGGGTGGCAGGAGTTCTACACCAAGCACAGCAACCAGGGCGTGGAGGTAGTGACCGTCGCCCTCGATGCACAGGGCGCTGAGAAGGCCCGCCCCTACGTGGAACAGGCCGGCGCAACCTACACCACCCTCGTCGATGAGGACAACCTGTTGAGCCGTCTGCTCAGCTTCAAGGCCGTGCCCAACGCCCTCCTCATAGACGAGGCCGGTCTGCTCGAATACCAGAAGTACGGCGGCTTCGACATCCGCAATCAGGAGTATGCCGAGATTGCCGAAGGCTGGGCCCAGGGCGCATCCCCGCAGTGGCTAGTCGACCGCATGCAGGAAGACCCCAGGGGTGGCCCCGACCACGAGAAGGCCATCGAGCACTTCCAGCGCGGCGTCGATCTATACAAGGACGGCGATACCGCGGGCGCTCTGTCGGCGTGGAAGCTGGGCCGGGATCTTGAGCCGGACAACTGGGTCATACGGAAGCAGATCTGGGCCGTGGAGCACCCGGAGAAGTTCTACCAAGGCGATGTGGATTACGGCTGGCAACGGGAGCAGATAGAGCAGGGTGTCTAGCCCCTTTCCTAATTGCGTGCCGTTGCGTATAATTAGCTCCTGCGGCCCGGTGGTGTAGTCTGGTTTAACACACCGCCCTGTCAAGGCGGAGATCGTGGGTTCAAATCCCATCCGGGTCGCCAGAATCTCAGACCCTAACGCTCTATTGCTTGTTACCGCACTCTCCCTGCGCCGGCAACTTGGATTCGACTTTCTGGAAACCAACTGAACGGATGTATTCGGATAAGCTGCTAACTTGAACCGGGTTAAAATCACCTCAGTTGCGGTAAGGACCCTGATTCTGTCCTTGCTCTTGTCTTTGACGCCGATAGCGGTGTTCGTGGTCTATTTCGCCTTTGGGTGGACGACCTTTGAGTCAGAGGACTTGGAATACGGGTACACTCTGCTGTCAAGGTTGTTTGCCTTTGCCTGGCCCGCATCCGTCCCTCTGAGCTTGGCCTTGGCACTGCTCCATCGCCGTTCCCGCCTAGTCGCCCACCTTCTGGCGGTGGCGCTGGTTCCCCTCACGCTGATCGGCTTCCTCTTGGCCGGGCTGTTGCAGTCGGGGATCCTCGCCATTGCTTCAGCGGCTCTCTCCCTGCCGGCTTGGCTTGCCCTTCTGCTGGTCAGAGTGGTCCAGCAACGCTAGGCTTCTTACCTTCGCACCTATCCTCTATCCGTCCCCCAGCAGCGCCTCCAGGCCCACCTTCGCAATCTTCTCGTCGTCTTCAGCAGAGGGCAGGCCACCCACGCCTATCGCGCCCAGCACCACGCCGTCTTTTCGCGCCACCACTCCCCCGCGAGTCGTAATCAACTGAGGGTCTCCTATCTCGGCCAGGGTCCTCCCCTGCGCCGCCAGCCGCTCGGCGAACGCGCCGGTATCCGATCCCCGTATCGCCGACGTATACGCCTTTCTCATCGCGAACGTGGGTCGGAAGCAGCGATCCATGCGGGCGTACGCCAGCAGGTTCCCCATATCGTCCACTATCGCCATGTCCACCGGCGAGCGACCCGGCTCCTTGTTGAACTCCGCCGTCATCGCCTCAATTGCCTTCATGCAGCTATCCAGGCTCAGCATACTCTTTTCGTACATCTACAGACCTCGTCTCAGAATCTACGGCGCAGCGATTGTACCCACAGATGCGGCCAGCGGCAACCGCTCCGTCACCGTCACTCTTCCCGAACCCGCAGCATCAGCTTGTCGCCGTCCTGCCAAGGCTGCGACGTCACCGCCCAGCTCAAAGTCCCAGTCGTTGCATCCACCGTGGCGTCGTCAACTTGCAGGGACAACGACAGCGAGCCGTCCAGGGCAATGAAGTCCATGGTGTGGTCCGCGATACCGTCGTGGGGCGAGAGCTTCAGCTTCACCGTGCCGGACTCTCCGGTGCCGGGTTCCCAGGCAATGCGCTCGATGGTCGCCGAGGTACCGTTGGCGTCGCTGAACGTGGCGGGGTCCAGCACGCCGTTGGCACCGTCGGCCGCCACCACCGTACCGTCCGTCACCGGATCGAAGAACGCCTCGTGCAGTGTGCCCTCGGGAGCGTTGACGGTCACCGTCCACTCATAGCGGACCGTCCACCCGTCACATAGCGTGTACGCGGTTCCTCTGACATTATAGTGAAACCGGTACACCCCTTCGGGAAGCGGGCGCACAGACAATACCTTCCGGGTGAAGTTGACTATGTCGTTCACTCCGTCTCCTGTTGAATCATAGGGGGCAGGCTCTCCAAACTCGACGTTGAACAGATCTACATCCCCACCGTCAAGCCAGAGTTGATTCAGGTTGTCAGCCGTTTGGCCGAAGCCCAACTCATCCTCGTACAAGATACTCCCCATGGCCAAACCGGAGTCTAACTCATGCTCGTGGGGAGGAACGTTGCCATAAACGCTCCCCTCTGGCCTGTCGGGATATGTCGCCCAATAGTGGCGGTCTTGACGCTCGTACTGATAAGTAAGCCTCACGCATTCCCTGTACTCCTCGGTGTCGACAGCATTGAACCTGGATGTAACTGCTGCGATCCGACCCTTCATCTCGCCCAGCGTTATCGTGGACGCGGTCCCAGTGGCGGGCGGCACGTCCATGAGGAAGCTCTGCTGGTCCCCGCTGGGCCGCGACGGCGCGCCAATGGCCGCCGCGGCGGGCAGCCACAGCTTGTTATGCAGGCTGGCTATGCTGTATCCGTCATCGGGTATGGTCCATGAACCACCCCACGCCAGGTAGTAGCGCTCTGCCTGCTCTGTGCTCGGCAGAGACATCTCGGAGTTTTGCAGAAAAACAATCGCCTCCCGGTTATCCCACTGGGCGTCCCGAGCCGCGACAATGTCCGGCAGCGCCGCCTCGACCTCCTGCTGTGTGTCGAAAAATGGCGCGGCGGCCCACACCGCCACGATGTTGGTGGCGCCGCTGCCCCCCGACCCGGTCGGGGGCGCACCTTTCAGATACTCCTGAACGCTGAAGTTGAACTCCAAGAGCGCCAGGCACTTCTGGCCTTCGTATGTAGCGCCGGACTCTACCGTCAAGGTAACGGAGTCAAGGCGCACCCTGGCGATTACGGGATAGGCAAGAATCCTCTCCTCAAGCGAGGTGGAACCAAGATAGATTATCGGCGCCGCGCCCAAGATCTGCTCGCCATCAGATACTACTGTCGGCTCCACTGACGGCGTCACGGGGTCGCTATCCGGGGGCTCCTCACCGCAGGACTGTAGACCTTCCGATGCTGCTGACGGCGTCACGGGGTCGCTTTCCGGGGTATGCTCCTCACCATTGAAGAGGCCGCAACCCAGCAGCATCACTGTGAGCAGGACAAGAATCGGTGTAGTGTGCCTAATCATCTTCACCATCACCGCACTGGTAGTATCGATCACCTAAGATTCCCTTACGTCTATACGTCGTGAGAGGCGCATTGGTTCCGCCTACTTGCCAGCGCTGCGCGAACGCCCGTTGTTCTCCGGCGGCTGCGGCGTCGCTGAGACGCTTCCTCCCTTCATCTCTACGATGATCTGATGATGCCTTATATCCGATACGTTCCTGATGCTGTGCTGGATGCCTCCGCCCACCTCGGTGTATTGAACGTAGCCCTCGTCAAACTCGCTCACCCGTTCTTCCTCACCCTGCCTGTTGCTGCTGATCCGGCTCGGCGTTGTGTAGACAAATACGTAGTCGTTGTCATGCTGGTGATACGGCGAAGTTTCCCCAGGCTCCAGCGCCATGCCCCATACCTTTACCCTGTCGTTCTCAAACAGCAGCTCCGTCCCCACCTCTCTGGAAATTCCCTCGCTATTGCCCATGGTTTCGCCTCCTCTGCTTTTGCATCCGATTATACCCTGCGATAGTATTGCCTCTATCAACTATGGGAGGCAATCATGGCAGACCTTTCCAGAGACGTGATCCGCTCCATTCTCAACATCCAGGGCTTCGACCCGCCCGAACCTGAATTCACCGAGGTCTTCTACCGTATCAACGCCCTCATAGAAGGTCTCGTCCAGCTTGACCAGCTCGATGTCTACCACACCGAGCC
>DAOUKI010000005.1:0-12852 GCA_034421495.1 Dehalococcoidia bacterium
CTTTCCAAATGGCAAGGCCCGGGGGAATGCAAAGAGCCAAAACCGCACTTCCAATGATCAGCCCAATCACACCCTCGCTCAGGTGGGTAAGCGCAGATAGTTGAGCGGTGAAACCCAGGGTGCCGACGCCAAGCACCAGAAAGATTGCAGTGATCCCCACGTCCAGCATGATGATCCTGGCGCTCCTCTGGATCTGCCTAGCCCTAGGGCCGCTGAACTGAAAGGCCCTACGGAGCGTGGTCAGTAGAATGGCCATGTATTCGACGTACCTCTTCAATAGCCGGGGCGACCGTTGCTCCAGGAAGTTCGCTACGGTGTCCGTGGAGCGGAAGAGGAATGGATATACCAGCGCGGTTAAGGCCGTAGCCCCGGTGACAACCGGGAACATGAAGCTGCCAACAGCCCCGTAATCGGCTCCCGTCTTGACCATCGCCAAAGAGAACTCGCCGGTCTGGGGCATGCCCGATCCCACGCTGAGCGAGACCCGCCCATTCTCTCCCGAAAGAAATGTCCCCAATGTATTGGAGACCACCTTGCCTACCACAAAGATCGCCGATACCACCAGGATAGGGACGATGAAGTCCGCCGCCAAAGAGAGGTCTATAAGCATCCCGATAGAGACGAAGAATAGAGCGGAGAAAAGAGTCCGCACCGGGCGAATTATTCGCTCTATCTGCCCGGCGTGTTGAGAATCGCCCAGCACCGCGCCAATGATAAACGCCCCGGCTGCTCCGGATAGACCCACCTGCTCCGCGGCAAAAGCCAGGCCAAAGCAGAGCGTAAGTCCGGTAATCAGCAGGGTCTCCTCAGAGTGGAAGCGGTCCACAAAGTTAACCAGTTTGTTGGCAAAGAACGCACCAAGAACCAAAGCCAGGACGGCAAAGACCAACAATTTCACAACCAGCAGGCCGATTCCTTGAAAGTCGGCCTGTCCCGTGCTAGCGACTCCCGCCAGTACAGTGAGCAGAATAACGGCGGCAAAGTCCTCCACCACCAGGATTCCTATGATCAGCCTTCCGCGCCTCTGCAGCAGTTGTCCAGAATCGCGCAGCATAGTCATAAGAATTGCCGAACTGCTGATGGACATAGCCGCCGCCAGGAACACCGCATCTACGTCGCTCCACCCTAACAGCTGGCCAATCTGGAACCCGATGGTGAACATAATGGCCATCTCTACGGATGCGATGAGGACAACCCTGGTGCCGACCTCGCGAATTCGCCGCCACCCGCACTCAAGACCGATGCCGAACAGGAGCAGCACTATTCCAAGATCCGCCATCAAGCGGATGGTCTCCGCGTTTTCCACGGCCCTCAACACCGACGGGCCAATAAGAACACCGGCCCCAAGATAGCCCAGGACAGGCGGCATTTTGATCAGGCGTAAAAGTAGCGCGACCCCTCCACCCCCCGCGGTAATGACGGCTAAGTCGCGCAGAAGGTGAGATTCGCTCCCTGCGGTAGCGGTTGAGGTACTTAAAATGACGATATCTATCATTTCATACAGTATAAGCGAAGGCAGGGCAGGCCACTAACTTGAGACAAGGCCAGACCTGTTGGGCCCTCACACCGCGTACAGTGGGTTGTCTCTTGTGATGAGGCGTTTTTCTTCGGCGAGGCCGCGGCGGAGGTATTTGGGCAGGGTAAACATGCCGGAGTGGGCAGCGCCGTCGTAGTAGCGGAGGTCGCGGGTAACCCGCTGCCGGATGCGCAGGTCTATCTCCTGGGCCGGTAGGGTTTCTATGTTGTCTCCCGCGATGATGAAGCCCCAGAGCAGTCCAAAGGACGGTATGTGGGCTTGGCAGGGAGCAGTGGCGGGGAAGACTGAGCCAAGGGTGTGATGGATAGCGGTGAAGACCTCGGCATAGTTGAGCGGGCCGGAGGGCCCGGACTGGGTCACGATCAGTCCGCCGGGGTTGAGGCGCTGTCTGATCAGAGTGTAGAACTCCTGGGTGTAGAGGAGATAGGCCGGCCCTCCTTCCAGGGGGTCCGGCACGTCTATGATGATGAAATCGTACTTATCGTCGTTGTCTTCCAGGTAGCGGTACGCGTCGTCGTGGACCAGGGTGAGCCGGGGGTCATCGAAAGCGCCCTGGTGATGTTTGGGCAGATGCTGCTTGCAGAGCTCCACGACCTCTTGGTCGAGGTCTACCATGGTGACTCGCTCAACCGTGCTGTGAGCCAGCACCTCGCGGAGGGTTGCGCCTTCGCCGCCGCCGGCAATGAACACGGATTTGGGGTTGGATATGGAGGTGAGGCCGGGGTGTACAAGGGCTTCGTGATAGACAAACTCGTCGGCTTCCGAAGACTGGGTGCGCCCGTCCAGGACAAGGGTCTTTCCGAAAGGTACGGTGTCAAGGATCTCGACGCGCTGATATTTGGTCTTGCCTGAGTAGACTATCTTCGAGAGGTTGGACGCCAGGAAAAGGTCGGGCGTTATGTACTCGTAATACCACTTGGAGGGTGGATCGGGTACGGTTGGCACTGTGCTATCCGGCGACGACGAGCTCGGTGAGAACGCCGCGGGCCAGTTCCGTAGTGGATGATTCAGCGGCGCGGAACTTGTCTTTGAGGAACAGGGCTGCTTTCTGTGGCTGGAACCTTTCACTACAGGAGAAGATGTCCACTGCAGCGTAGGAGTACTCCGGCCAGGTGTGGATTGTCAAATGGGACTCCGCAATAGCCACCACGCCGGTGACTCCCACGGGGCTGAACTGGTGAAACGTCTCGTCGATTATGGTTGCTCCGACGACTTGTGCGGCTTGAATCATGGAGTCTCTTACGTAATCGAGGTCATTCAGTAGGTTGCTGTCACACTGCTTGAGCTCTTGTATCAGATGTATTCCTAGTGCATTCAATCTCACCCGCCCTCCGATTTGAAATCAACAATCGATAATTATACCTGGGTCGGCTGCGTGCGCAACCCTTGATCTATTGCTGAAGGCCAACTGCTTGTCCCAGAGCTTCTGAATCGGCGTGGCTCTGAAGCAGGTCCGCGAATGCGTCCGCTTTGTCGGGATAGTGAATCGTGGCCTCCTCAAACAGAGTATCCAACTGCCTGGAGGCTTCCAAAGTCCCCTGCTGGACCAGTATCACCGGCACCTCTTCCTCCCTGGCCTCGTGCTCAATGTACTGGATGGGCCGGTGGCCGCCGGTGAGGACGAGGCAGCGCGTTGGCGTTTGCAGGGCGGCCATCTGTATATCGGGGCGGTCGGCGCGAACCAGAACCGCCTTGGTGTGGCTAATGCCGAAGTACTCCACTCCGTTATCAAGGACGATTCCCCCAATGAGGACGTTGTCAAACAGCTGGTCTTTCTTGTCCTGTCCAAGGAAGTACTCGCCGTTTAGGTGCTCAGCTATGCGGTCGACGGTGACGGCCTGGAGCCGCCGGTCTTCGGGAAGGAGCGCCAAGACGGGTATGTCCTGGGAGCGGAGAGCTTCAGCCAGCCCGGCCTGGGCGTCCTGGGTGCGGTACTTGAAGACGCGGTTGATAACCACGCCAGCCAGCCTGTCCCCGAAACCGGCGGCGGCTTCCATGATCCGCTCCGCGGTGAGATCAGGAGAGTAGCGCGCTACCAGGAGTACACGGGCATCCAGGGCAGAGGCCAGGCTCTGCACCAGGGGAGCGGCGTCTGTTCCCTCATCAAGAGCAGGAGCTTCTATTATCGTGTCGTGGTCTGGCGTAGAGGCGTTGGAGATTGCCTGAGCGGTATCTGGGGACAGGTTGCCGTCCGACACCGTTAAAGGCCAGTCAGCGGGCGGCGTGGCTCCAGTGAGGGAGGCGAGGAAGGCGGAGTCCCTGCCCGCGTCGTCATTGCCGGAGACTCGTAGCGGATTGAAGGCATGGACGGCACGCCCCTGCCCTATGAGAAGACGGGCGAGGCCGGAGGAGAGGGCTGTCTTGCCCTCACCTTGTGTCAGTGAAGTAACGCATAGCACTGCCATTTGCCCCTCCAGAGCCGAGTCCACAGCCCTACAGAGAAAGCCGCCCCTGAGCGGGGCGACATTGCTTGTCCTGGAGCGGAAGACGGGATTCGAACCCGCGACCCTCTCCTTGGCAAGGAGATGCTCTACCACTGAGCCACTTCCGCCTGCTGTCGACCGCGTGTCCAGTGCCGAGGGGCAGAGTCGAACTGCCGACACGTGGATTTTCAGTCCACTGCTCTACCACTGAGCTACCTCGGCTCAGGGTTCATAGTATGATAGCGGTGAATAGAGTGTCAAGGCAAAATGGCCGCCACACCTCTCGTGTCGTGAACATAAGTGAGGCTCTCAGATGAGGTATCCTACGGTAGGCAATTGACCACGATTCATTGACAGAGTCGGTAGGACTTACTACGATATCTGATGCTGAATAGCTCCATACTGTGAAAACGAGACGAAAAAAGAGCAAAAATGGACGACTTAGACCGCAAAATCATCGAATTACTGCAAACAAACGGCAGAGCCTCCAATGCACAGATTGCACGCGAGGTGGGGGTCAGCGAGGGAACGGTGCGGAGACGCTTACGTCACTTGATTCAGAGCGAAATCATCCGTGTCTCCGCCATTCCAGACCCCGAGAAAATAGGGTACAACACCGTGGCCCTTGTCGGCATACAAGCCGACCCGGACAAGATAGATGAAGTGGCCAACAATCTGGCGAAGCTGCCGGAAACTCAATACGTCTCTCTGACAACCGGCTCCTTTGACATCTTTGTCTGGGCAGCCTTGCCCAGCTCAGAAGAGCTGGGCAACTTCCTGCGCGGCAAGGTCGGCGTTACGCCGGGGATTCGCCGCACCGAAACATTCGTCAATCTGGTCATAATAAAGAAAGGGTACGGGATAGCGGTGTAGTAGTCCAATGGTTGACAAGGCCAGGCTTGGTGTTACACTAGCCAGCAACATGTCTACAAGCACCCGCACCTGTTCCTGTATGAAATAGGGGTAAGCGTTATAGGAAACGCTTCAACCCCTCTCAGTTCATTGGCCAAGCTGGGAGGGCTTTTTATTGCCCGCGTAATGAGACCCGGAAAGAGAGAGGTGATATGGCAACTCAAGCCGTGCAAACAGCTATCATCCCCCCGGTAATAGAAGAGATAGACGAATACGAACATGAAGTGCGCCGCTTCCGCGACGGAGGCTGGGAACCCGACCAGTTTATGGCCTGGCGTCTGCTGAGAGGAGTCTACGGCCAGCGCCAGCCCGATGCACAGATGTTCCGAGTCAAAATCCCCTACGGCGGTTTGAACGCCGACCAGATCGATGCTCTGGGAGTCATCGCCAGAGATTACGCGCCCTTGAAGAAGGGCCACTTCACCACGCGCGAAAACATGCAGTTCCACCACATGAGCCTGGAGGGTGCCGCGGAGTCAATGCGGGTCCTTGCGGAGGTGGGATTAACCACTCGTGAGGCGTGCGGCAACACGGTGCGCAACGTAGTGGGATGTCCCATGGCGGGGGTCTGCCCGGACGAGCCGTTTGACATGACGCCCTACGCCGCTGCCTATGCCAGGTACTTCGTGAGGCATCCCGTAACCCAGAAGATGCCGAGAAAGATCAAGAGCGCCTTTTCCGGGTGCGAAAACGACTGCGCCATAACCGCCATTCACGACATTGGCTTCCTGCCCGCCAAGAAGAACGGCCAGTTGGGCCTGAAAATGGTAATGGGCGGCGGTCTTTCCATTATGCCTCGCATTGCCCCTACCCTCTACGAATTCCTGCCGTTCGACGAGTACCTGAAGGTCTCGGAGGCGGCGCTGAGAGTCTTCGATAAGTCGGCGGAGCTGCGCAAGAACCGGATGAAGGCCAGGGTCAAGTTCCTCATCGACCGCATTGGCATAGACGAATTCCGCAAGCTGGTTGAGGAAGAACTGAAGGGAGAATGGGCCCAGAAATCCTATGATCCCACCCCTTTGATGGCCATCCCTGAAGAGGAGTTGGACGCACCCAATCCCGCCGTTTTCAAGAACGGCGATGCTTCGTACGACAGCAAAGACCCAGAATATCAAGAGTGGCTGAGGACCAGTGTAACCACGCAAAGACAAGCGGGTTACAACGCCGTTCTGATCAAGATCCCCATAGGCGACGTATTTCATCACCAGTTCCCCAAGCTGGCCGACATTACAAGAGAGTACGCCGGCAGCAGGGCGCGTGTTACCCAGAGTCAGAACCTCATGCTGCGCTGGGTGCCCGACTCGGCTCTGCGCAGGGTCTGGGAGGACTTGAAAGACATCGGCTTTGGCGAGTCGGGTGTCGATGAGATCTCCGACGTAACGTCCTGCCCGGGCACCGACAGCTGCAAGCTGGGCATCACCTCTTCAATGGGGCTGGGCTGGGAACTCCGCCGCACACTCCTGGAAGAGGTCGATATCAGCGACCCCCTGGTTCGCGGCATGCACATCAAGATGAGCGGCTGTCCCAACTCCTGCGGCCAGCATCACATAGCCAACATAGGCTTCCACGGCGGCTCGATGAAAGGACCGGGCGGACAGCAAGTGCCGTCCTATGAGATGTTCGTTGGCGGCGGCTACGATAACGGCGATTCCCGCATTGGACAAAGGCTGAAAGGGAAAGTCCCAGCCAAACGGGCTCCGGCCATGCTGAAAGAGGTCATTCAGTTCTACAAGGACACCCGCGAGGAGAATGAAGAGTTCAACACCTTTGTGGACCGTGTAGGCGTGGGGCCCTTGCAGGAGATAACGGCCAAACACTCTCAGCTGGTAGAGCTGAACAGAGATACCATAGACCTGTACATGGACTGGGAACGCACCACGCTTTACAAGGTAGAGCGCGGAGAGGGCGAATGCGCCGTCTAATCATGGGCCACGTCGGTTTGAAACCGTTTCTCAGTTCCGCTGATGAGCGAACCTGTTCTTGTATGTGCTCCTGTTGTTACCTGGAAGGGGGACGTACAAGTTTTGCCTGACGCCTAATCACGACAAGCGAAGTCTGCCCCCCTCAGGAACAATCCAAGGGGGGCTTTATTTTTGTAGGAGAGGAGACCGTTCAATTGGTAATAGAAGCAGACATCGGAGTTGAAGAAGACCTTCAACTGGAAGCATTGAAGCTGGAACACGCCAGCCCGCAGGAGATCCTAGAATGGGGATTTAGACGCTACCATCCGGACATCACGCTGGCATGCAGCTTTGGCGGCATCACCGGCATGGCATTGCTGGATATGGCGGTCAAGATACAGCCTGATGTCAACGTATTCTACCTGGACACCGGATTCCTGTTTCCTGAAACTTACTCACTGCTGGAGCAGGTGAAGCAGCGCTACGAAATAGAGCCTGTGGCTTACAGGTCTCGGTGGTCTCCGATTGAACAGGCTCACGAGTTCGGCGAGGAGCTTTGGAAGCACAACCCGGACCTCTGCTGCGAGATCCGCAAGGTGGAACCCAATCTACGCGCCTTGGACGACAAAAGGGCCTGGATTGCCGGGCTGCGCCGTGATCAGGCTTCGACAAGAAGGAGCCTCAAGGTAGTGGAATGGGACGATAGGTTCGGGTTGGTCAAGCTGAACCCGCTTGCGACATGGACAGAAGCGCAAGTGGTCGAATATATCCACGAAAACGATGTCCCGTACAATCCCCTATACGACAAGGGATACCTGAGCATTGGCTGTATACAGTGCACCAGGGCAGTCAAGCCAGGGGAGGACCCGAGGGCCGGACGGTGGGCAGACTCCTCTAAAATCGAATGCGGACTCCACCTGCCTATTAAGGAGATGTCATGAACCAAGCGAACTCACGTTTGAACCACGGCGCAACCATATGGCTTACCGGCCTATCCGGCGCCGGCAAGAGCACCATAGCCAACGAGCTATACGGTTACCTGAAGGGGCTAGGCAAACGGGTAGAGATCCTGGACGGCGACGTGATACGGACCAACCTGAGCAAGGGCCTGGGCTTCAGCAAGGAAGACCGGGACACCAATATCAGGAGAATAGGCTTCGTCAGCAAGCTTCTAACCAGAAACGGGGTAACCGTGATAGTGGCGGCCATCTCTCCCTACCGCGAGGTCCGTGACGAGGTCCGCAGCGAGATAGGAGAGTTCATAGAGGTGTTCGTAGGCTGCCCATTGGATGAGCTGGTCAAGCGAGACGTGAAGGGGCTTTACGCAAAGGCGCTTGCCGGTGAACTGCCCAACTTCACAGGCGTCTCCGACCCCTACGAGGAGCCTCTGAACCCGGAGGTCTCTCTTAACACAGACAGCGAGTCGGTGGAGGAGAGCACCAGCAAAGTCCTGAGCAAGCTCCAGGAGCTGGGATATCTTCCAGCGGAAGAGGCCTCATTTCAACTGGTCGGGTTGCCCTTGGACAACTAGCCTCGCTGTTCCTGCATTAGTGCAGAAGAACGGGACTCCTGAACAGGCTAACCTGTCCTACATGGACTTGACTAAAGATCACCAGGAAATAGGGAAGGAGAAATTTTGAGTTCGACTACCGTAGCAGCGCCGACAATCGTCTCACCTCATGGCGGGGCGTTAATCAATCGTAAAGTAGCTCCTCATGAAGAAGAGAGCTTTTTGGAACGGGCGGAAAGCCTGCCTTCCATTAGGCTTGATCCGCGTCAAGCCTCCGATTTGGAGATGATTGCCATAGGAGCGTTCAGCCCGCTCCAGGGCTTCATGGCTCGCGCAGACTATGAAGAGGTGGTCTCTTCGATGCACCTGGCTTCAGGAGAAGCCTGGTCCATGCCGATCACTCTATCCGTGGACGGGGAAACGGCGAAGGGTATCTCAGACGGCGCCGAGGTCGCGTTGAGGAACGAGGACGGCAGGCTCATAGGCTCGATGATAGTCGAGGAGAAATACGCCTACGACAAGGAGAAAGAGGCCCGCTTGGTGTACCGCACGACGGACGAGGCCCACCCCGGAGTAGCGAACCTCTACGCTCAAGGGCCGGTCCTCCTGGGAGGCCCGGTACGATACCTGCAACAGCCGCGCCAGCTAGCGCCGTTTCACGAGTACAGGTTTGAACCGGAGGAAACGCGCCAAAGGTTCGTAGACCTGGGGTGGAAGACGGTGGTGGGCTTTCAGACAAGGAATCCGGTGCACAGAGCCCACGAATACCTGCAGAAGTGCGCCATGGAAATCGTGGATGGGCTTCTGCTTCATCCCCTAGTAGGCGCCACCAAGGACGACGACATACCGGCGGACGTGCGGATGCGATGCTACGTGGCCATCCTGGAGAACTACTATCCCAAGGACCGCGTGCTCCTTTCCGTCAATCCTGCCTTCATGCGTTATGCGGGGCCCAGAGAAGCCATATTCCACGCCCTGGTGAGGAAAAACTACGGTTGCTCGCACTTCATAGTAGGCAGAGATCACGCCGGCGTCGGCAGCTACTACGGCACCTACGACGCCCAATACATATTCAGCGAGTTCCAACCCGGCGAACTGGGCATACAACCCTTCTTCTTTGAAAACTCCTTCTACTGCACGGAGTGCAGAGGTATGTGTACGTCCAAGACCTGCCCACACGGCGACGACACACACGTCTTCTTGAGCGGGACACAAGTCAGGGCTATGCTGAGTCGCGGGGAGTTTCCGCCCGAAGAGTTCACTCGTCCTGAGGTGGCGTCGATACTGGCGGAAGCGTACAAGGGTAACTAACGGCGCTGTAGTTTTCTGCGCAACTTTTCCCAGAGGTTGGCGGGCGGCGATTCGTCGATAAGCTGACCCCGCCACCTCTTCTCGTAGGAGCCGCCGGGATTGATGAAGAACAGCGAATAGCCCAGTATGAAGATAACCACGGCTCCCCAGCCAATCAGAGGCGCAAGAATGCCCGGCATGCTGGAATTGAACAGCAGCGCGATGAGAAGCAAAACCACGCTGGTCAGGATTATCCTTCCTGGCGTGATACTCCAGCCCTTGCCAGCAACGGAACGGAATATTGCCTTGAACGGGCCGCGACTGGACCTTGGCTTCTTGGGCTCAACCGTTTCGTACTGCCCCTCTATTTGACTCAGTAAATCCTCGATCTCGCGTCGATACTTCTCCGGCATACCCCCCTCCTCCCAACGAGTGGAACGCACTTTTTCAACGTTTCATCGAGAAAACTTTTCTTTTGAATGGATATGCGGTCCCGTATCTTCCTGGGTTCTCCAAGTATAGCATTACAGAAATTCAATTCAAGGCTAACCCACCAGCCAGATGCGGGGTATAATATTCTGTAGGAGTACTCTGAAACCCCGTCCAACGGCAACCAAGGAGTTGAATAGTCAATGTTCGATAATCTTCCCATATTTTACGCCTTCTCAGCCGGCATGGTGGCCACCATCAACCCATGCGGATTTGCCATGCTGCCGGCTTACATCGCCTACCACCTTGGACTGGCAGACGAATCGAAGAGCGCACTGGCCCGTTCCACCTACGGAACGGCCATGGGCCTGGTGGCTACGCTGGGGTTCGTAACGCTGTTTGGCAGTGTGGGACTGATCATTTCGGCGGGCGGAAGGTTCATAATAGAGTTCTTCCCCTACTGGGGCCTGGGAGTAGGAATAATTCTGGTCCTTCTTGGGCTATTCCTTCTGGTTAGCGGAAAACATATCAGCATTCTAGCGGCCAGCCGGTTCCAAGGGCCAAGGACAATCAAGGGCGTGCGGGGATTCTATCTGTTCGGTGTTGGCTACGGTTTGGCCTCCCTCAGCTGTACGCTGCCGATATTCCTAGTGGTGGTAGGCAGCGCGCTGGGCCTGGGAGGGATAATACCCGGCCTGATCCAGTTCGTCAGCTATGGATTGGGCATGGGCGCAATAATAATCGGCGTTACCCTGAGCGTTGTCTTCTTCAAGACCGCGGTGGCCAACGGGCTGCGGGTCATCATGCCCCACATTGAAACCATAGGCGCAGCGGCGCTGGTGCTGACGGGGGGATACCTGGTGTACTACTGGACGCTCGGCTCAGGCAAAGAGCTTCTGTTTACGTAGCCTTGCCTATTCTAGGCATCTCCAGTCACTTGACAGATGGATATAGTTCCCGCATTTTCTGCAGGAATGGCTTCTGACCACCAAAGCTAGGATGACGCACCTTACGAACCTCATGCTGGGGGAATAAGCGATTTATGGTGTCGAAAGCGTCCTTACCAATTGCAATCAGTTGGCATGGCCTTAGTGAGCGAACCAACTCAGCTAGGAACTCTTCACCGGATTTGCGTTCAGCAGATTTATTATGAGGCCGAATACTGAACGGACAATCTGATTTATGCGGTTGAAGGGGAAAGACGTTCCATAGAAAAACAGACTCCTCGATTTGTGACAGAACCCTCCAGACAGTTGTGGCCGTCTGCTCCGGAACCTCTAGGCCCTGTGTTGGTCGTTTGAACGATAGCCCCCATCGTTTGAGGTGCGCATGAAAGTGCACGTCGTCCGTTAGAGCGAGTCCTGTCCGCCTGCCGCCATGAGGACCAAGGTCTTGTCCGATCCACATGGAATCAACACCTCGGTCTAACGCTGCGCTGAGCAATGACTCCAATATCTGCGACCTGCGTTGGGGCGCGTCATCTAAATCGTGAACAGGGCATCGGTCTCTGTACGGGTTAAACGTGTTCTCAAAATTTAACCCTCTCAATTGCTCCACAAACTTAGCTGGATTCATATCCCCTATTCCCTCAACTACCCATCGCCGGGCACCAGGTATTCCTTGGGAACCTCCGCAGGCCTCAAGGAGTTCTTGACCAACCGTAAAGCCTTGTCCGGATATACCGTGGAGAGCAGACCGCCGGCGTACATCATGTAGCTGGCGTCCACCATGAGCTGTGGATGTTTGGGCCGCAGCGAATACGGATCGTTGCGATCAAACATGCACTCGGCCAGTATGATCTCCGGGTTGCGCCCAAAGGCAAGAACGCCGCCGGTGCCTATCAGAGTCCCCACCTGGGTTAGGTCCTTGCCCCTCTGCACCATAACGGTTGTGCCAAAGTCGGTCCTGGCCGTTTCCAGCCGTCCGGCATGGCGCTCCGCGGCGATGAAAGCGGCGGCCGCGGCCATCTTGGTGTCCATTTCCCACTCATCCGAGACATGGGGCAAAGTGGAGGTGTTGGCGGTGAGGTATTCCATGCGCAGCAGGGCTTCGTTGCTCTCCAGCGCCATCCGAATGTTCCTGGGCATGATGCTGCGACTCACGGCATCTATCAGGGACCTGGCGCTGACGCGCAACCCTAGGTCGCCTTCCACGGTCCGTTTGGCAAACGGCTCGTCAAGGCCCATCATCCTGACGTCCACCTCCACCGGCATGCCGCTGGCCGCAGTATGAACGTCCGTGGTGGCGCCGCCTACGTCTACGACCATCGTGTCGCCAATGCCCGGCTCCGTCTCGGTGCCTGTGGCCAAGAGCTCCGTTATCTTGAGCACGGCCATTGGCGTGGGCATTACCAGGTTGCCCACGTAATCAATCGCACGTTCCAGACCCTTAGCCTCCACGATGTGCTTGACGAAAACCTCGCGAATCATCTCCCTGGCGGGATCGACGTTGAGGGTATTCATCTCCGGCATAACGTTTTCGCAGAGGTAGGTCTGATGCCCGCCTTGTTTCAATATCCGGCTTACTTCATCGCCTACGTCCACATTACCGGCGACGACCACGGGAGCATTGACCTTGGAGGACGCTATTTGCTGGGCGTTTTGCAGGATGACCTCTCTATTGCCGCCATCCACACCACCTGCGAGAAGTATGATGTCCGGGTTCATCTCTTCCAACTGCCTGACCTTGCGGAAGTTCAATCCCCTGTCAAACACGTCGATCACCCTGGCGCCTGCGCCGAGAGCCGCCCGGTTGGCGGCTTCCGAGGTCAGCCTGGCAATGAGGCCCACGGCGACCATGCGCAGGCCACCAGCAGCGCTGGAGGAGGCCAGCTTGAGCGAGACGTTGTCC
>DAOUKI010000006.1:0-3299 GCA_034421495.1 Dehalococcoidia bacterium
TGGAGGCGGCGGATGAAACCATCGTCGCCCATCCAGTCGGTGAACATCTTCTGCGGTATCTGGGAACGCTGCACACCGAAGTCGAAGGGGCCGGGCTGGCCGCGGAACACGGCTAGCAAGGCGTCCTCGTGCTCGGTGTTCATCGTCCAGGGCCATCGCATCAGGGGATGTGTGATGGAGCCGAAGATGGAGCCCTGGCGCAGACGGTGGTACATAGGCTCGAAGGCGAGGACGTCGCCGGCGTTGTCCTGGCCGGAGATGGTGCCCCAAGCCACCGAGTGATAGACCACCTGGTCAATAAGGGTCCATGGGGGCAGCACCAGCGGGCCGATGCTCTCGCCTTCGTTGACGTCTTCCCAGTAGAGCGTATCGGCGCCGCGGCGCTTCATGTTCCCCACGTCCTGAAGGGTTTTCTCGATTTCTTCCTGGGAGTAGCTGGTTGCCTTGCGCTCGTAGAGCATGTGCTCGCCGACACGGTCGGCGGACATGACGCGCCCGGTGCCCATGCTGGGCATGGGGACGTAAATCTGGGTGCCGTAGCACTTGGCGATGAGGTCTCCGTGGAAGTCCCAGTAGTGGTTATTGGAGATCATGAAGACGAGGTTGCCCCTGGAACCGGGCTTTTCGAAGATTTCCTTGGTCTCCTTGGATGAGCGGAACTTTGCGCCGGCATGGATGACGTTGTAGAACTCCCAGGCAGCGCCGGAGATGAAGTTGGCGAGAGGGTAGCCTCCCGGCCTGGTTGCGCCGTGCACCGAGGGGTACCGTACGAGGGCCAGGATGGGGCCGGGCGCAAGCTGAGAGCCGTACTTGGTGTGCTTGCCGTAATCGGGGTCGGTGTAGAGCGGGTTATCGTCGGCTATGGTAAGGGCGTACTTCTTGATGAACTCCGGGGTGAACCGCTGGGAGAACTCGTATGGAGGGCCGTCCTGGTCGTAAGGCGTTGGCGGCCAAGGGGGGAGGTTCTCGTCCGACTCGGTGTCGATGAGGTCCTTGGAGCGTGAGATGAATTCGGCTACTGCTTCTTCAAAGGTTTCCTGAGTTGCCATCTATGCCTCCTCTGTGGCTTAGAGTCGAGATTATCTCATGGGGTGATGCTGGTCAAGATGAGGAAGATGCGGCCTCTTGCAGCTCACGGACGTGGTCTCTCCAGTGATTTGTAATGGTTTCGACGCGGATGCGGGTGGAGAAGGTCTGACCGCCGACGCGGATAAAGACGGTGTCGTCGATGTTGGGCACAAGCCGGACCGCGACAGACAGCCGTCTCTGGAGGTCCCTGAGCTCTTCCGCCATTGAAGAAACGGAAGTCTCGGAGAGTTCATCGACTATTTCGTCGTTGATCACATCGGATGTGTCCGGCACTTGGAACGGCGGTCCGCCGTTAGATACCGATTCGATGCCCTGCAGGGAGGCGCGGTGCCAGTAGACCATGTGGGCCAGCACCTCCTTGGCGGTCCAGCGGTCTACCTGCGGGCTTGTGCCGCCGCCGGTGTCCTCCAGATAGGCCAGGCCTTCCTCGACGGCTTGCTCCATTTCAGCAATCATCTTTTCAAGGTTGGTTTGTGTCATTGTTTCCTCCTATTGTGATGGCGGTCTTCTCATCATCACTTTGTTGGGATGTAGATGACGAGGTCATTTGTTACTCGGAGTTTCCGGGGAAGAACTTGCGGTAGGGGAGCAGCAACCCGACCACAGCTATGAGCGTGTAGCCCCCGTAGTAGTACGCCAGATCGGAGCCTTCCACGGCGAAAACCGCCGCGCTTGCTGCCAGCGCCAGCGGCAATACCCACATGGCGAACCAGGCGTACCGTTCCCCCCTGCGATAGGCGGTCCAGGATAGGACGGCGGCAATCAGGCCAAGCCCCAGGTAAGCTGCGCCGTTGAGCCGGATCACCCGCTGGACGTAGTCGGACACGGTTGGGTTCAGCGCCCGCATTTCATCCCAGGTCAGGTTAGTGCTTTGCTCGAAGTCCGTCCGGTCGATGCCTGAGACTATGCCTACAACGGCGGTGGCGGCAATGAACAGGCTGAGGGCAAAGAGGAGAACCCAGGCGTGCTTTTCGTGGAACCTCTCTTGGCGTCTTCTTCTAGCCATGGCCTATACCTCGTGAAGGGTTCAGTAATTATGGAACGATTCGGGTATTTATTCCAGCCCTTCCGCCTTGTACAGTTGGGCTTGCCTGACCAGGCCAAGGGCGTTGCCCCTTATCATCTGCTCGTGCCGGTCCAGGATCTGCATCTGCAACGCGGCGGGGACGCCCGCCATGAAGCTGCGCGGCGGCACCTTTTCATTGGGCAGGACGACTGCGCCGGCGGCGATGATGGAAAGCTCTCCGACCTCGACGCGGCTGTTAACCGTGGCGCCGTTGCCCACCAGGCAGTTGTCGCCGAGGCTGGTGCCGTGCCAGGTGACGTTGTGGCCGATAGTCACGCCGTCGCCGATGGAGCCGGAGTGGACTACGCTGTTGTCCTGGACGTTGGTGTTCTTGCCGATGGTGATTGTGCCGCCGTCGCCGCGGACCACGGTTCCGGGCCAGATGCTGGAGTTTTCGCCGATCTCCACGTCGCCGACGACGTATGCGAACTCGCTAACGAAAGCGGTTGGGTGTACCCTGGGTGTCTTTCCGTTCAAGCTGCGTATCAAGGCGCCCTCCTCTAGAAAAAAGCTCTCAAAGAAAGAGGCACTCCCTGGGAAGCGCCTCCTCTTTATCGTCGAATTGTTCCTGCGTGCCGTGTCAGAGGCCGCCGCCAATGGCGGGTAGGAAGTGCACTTCGCTGGCCTCTTCCAGCCGCTCCAACAGGCCAAGCTGGCTCTGCTGACCGTCCACGATGACGGATATGCCTGGCATGAGGCGTCCGTCTTCCATCAGCCTCTCCTTCATGCCGGGGAACTCTTTGTCCAGATTTTCGATAACCTGCCGCACGTTGGCGCCCTCCACCGCTACCCTGTCCCGGCCCGCGGAGAGGTTGCGCATGAGCGTAGGTATCCAGACCTCCGGCACGGCCTTATGAGCGACCGTTTCCGCCGTTCTTCACGGCGGCCAGCACCCTGTCCGGCGACATGGGCAGTTCGTTGATGCGGTGGCCGGTGGCGGCGCATATGGCGTTGGCCATTGCGGCCAGAGGCGGCACTATGGGAACCTCGCCGACACCGCGCGCGCCGTAGGGGTGGCCTTCATTGGGCACCTCCACGATGACCGTATCGATCATGGGTAGATCGAGCGACGTGGGCATGCGGTAGTCCAGGTAGGTGGGGTTCATCATGTGGCCGTCGCCGGTGAAGTAGTAGGCTTCGTTCA
>DAOUKI010000007.1:0-7210 GCA_034421495.1 Dehalococcoidia bacterium
GCCTCCCTCAGGGTTTCTCAAAGGTGTATTCTATTAGTAGGCCACCGTGCCATTGACCCAAAGTCCGCTGCGACCATAGGATAACTCAGCGGGGTGTAGCTCAGTTTGGCAGAGCGCTGCGTTTGGGACGCAGAGGCCCCCGGTTCAAGTCCGGGCACCCCGACCATAACTGGCTACGATTCGATCAGTGCGTTCTGCGATTCCTGACCTCCGGCCCGGCGACGGTGTCCGATTTTTCCATGTGTCATGACCATGAGCGCAAGAACCACAATGCCCAAGACCATAGCATTATCAACCGGCGTGAAGGGGGCTTGTACCAACAAGAATCCGTAGCCTGCTATACCACCCCACACAGAGGCATGTCTGCCGGCGAGATTGGCAATACCCGCTACCGCGCTGCCGGTTACAACGGCGAGCAATCCGTACACCGGCATTACGGCTATCGTGATGCCTACCAGAGTGGACAGTCCGTCGCCGCCGCGGAACTTTGTTAAGAATGGCTTCCAATGTCCGACAAGGGTGGCAAGTGCTGGGATCAGTATAGCTTCTCCACTTATGCCTAGCCATGAAGCTAGGAAAATGGAGAGTAGGCCTTTGAAAGCGTCTCCGGTAAAAACTATCCAGCCTTCAACGTAGCCAACGTTTCGCAAGACGTTGGCTGCGCCGGCCAATCCTGTCCCCGTAGAGAAGATGTCGACCCCGCGGATGCGGCTGATCAGTGCGGCTAGCGGTATAGAGCCGATGAGATATGCTGCCAGTATCGATAGCGCCAGTTCAGGAAAAACTGATGCACTAAACATGTCTAGGAGTGTACCCCCTCTTACGTTCCTAGTCTACCTAGGAATTCTAGCAGACGCCGTTCAAGTCGTCTTTAGTATCTGTCGTAAAACGTACTGCAAAACACCTCCATGGCGGTAGTACTCAACCTCAATTGGCGTATCTATGCGGACTATTGCCTTGAAGCTGACTTCGCTACCGTCGTCTCGTCTGGCAGACACGTCTATTACCTTACCTGGAGCCAAGCCATCGGCTATGCCGGAAACGTCAAAGGTCTCGAATCCAGAAAGCCCCAGCGAATCACGGTTTTCGCCGTCCAGAAATTGCAAGGGCAAGACCCCCATGCCAATGAGGTTGCTGCGATGTATGCGCTCGTAGCTCTCCGCAATAACGGCTTTCACTCCCATGAGATAGGGACCCTTGGCCGCCCAATCCCGGGAACTGCCTGAACCGTATTCTTTTCCGGCCAGCACAAGCAACGGCACGCCGTCCTCCAGGTAGCGGACTGAGGCATCGAAAATGGTCATTTGCTCCTTCTCAGGGAGGTGCACCGTCCAGCCTCCCTCTGTGTCCGGGGCCATGGAGTTGCGCAGCCTTACGTTGGCGAAGGTCCCTCTGATCAATACTTCGTGGTTGCCGCGACGGGCGCCGTAGGTATTGAAGTCTCGTTGGGGTACTTCATGTGCCAAGAGGTACTCGCCCGCAGGGGTTTGCGATGAAATAGAGCCTGCCGGAGATATGTGGTCAGTGGTTATGGAATCACCCAAGACCGCCAGTACCCGCGCTTCGGAGATGTCTTGTAGCGGCTCAGGCTCGACAGGCAAATCATGGAATATGGGCAGCTCCTGGACGTACGTGGAGTCTGTGTCCCATGCGTACAGCTCCCCTTCAGGAACCGGCAGGCTTGCCCATTGCTCGTCTCCTTGCATCGCCCTGCTGTACTCTGCATGGTAGGTTTCCGGGTTCAAGCAGCTATTGACGGTTTGCTTGATCTCTTCTTGGGAAGGCCAGATGTCTCTGAGGTAAATGTCTCTTCCATCATCCCCCTTGCCTAGGGGTTCGCTGGTGAGGTCGATATCTACAGTACCGGCAATGGCAAAGGCCACTACCAGCATGGGTGAGGCTAGGAAGTTGGCTTTAACCTGGGGATGGACGCGCGCTTCAAAATTGCGATTTCCACTGAGAACGGCAGCTGAGATGATGTTGTGCTCAGACACCGCCTGTGCGACAGGATCCGGCAGTGGCCCGCTGTTCCCTATACAGGTCGTGCAACCGTAACCTACCGTATAAAAGCCAAGGTTCTCCAGATAGGATGTCAACCCCGCGGCGTTCAGGTAGTCGGTGACGACCTTGGAACCGGGCGCCATGCTTGTCTTCACCCATGGCTTGGCCTCCAAGCCATTCTCCGAAGCTCTTTTTGCGAGCAGCCCGGCGCCTACCATCACCGAGGGATTGGACGTGTTGGTACAACTGGTTATGGCTGAAATGACCACTGCGCCGTGGTCCAGCATGACATCTTCGCCGCTTTCAAGGGTGACTTTGAAGCCTTCGGGTTCCGCTACGGCAGTGGCTGTCGTAGCAGTTTGCGATTCCATATCGGAGGCTTCCGCTGCAGCCGGACTTGGCTTGCCGTAGACCTCACCAAGGGCAACGCCAAAAGAGCGCTTCATGTCTCCAAGGGGTACGCGGTCTTGAGGACGGCGCGGTCCGGCAAGGCTGGACTCGATATCGCCAAGGTCAAGGGCCAAGGTATCTGTAAACTCGGGTTCAGGGCTGTTATCGGTACGGAACAACCCCTGAGCCTGGTGATATTCCTTGACCATCTCTACTCTGGCCGGGTCACGACCGGTGCCGGCAAGATAGATTAGAGTCTCCTGGTCTACGGGGAAAATGGCGGCAGTGGCGCCAAACTCCGGCGACATGTTGGATATAGTGGCGCGGTCGGGCAGGGGAAGCTTGGATAAACCCTTACCGTAAAACTCAACTATCTTCCCCACAACGCCTTTCTTCCGCAGCATCTCGGTTACGGTGAGGACAAGGTCCGTAGCGGTGACCCCTTCACCGAGCTCCCCGGTTAGCTTGAAGCCGATGACCTCCGGAAGCAGCATGTAGTAAGGCTGTCCCACCATCACTGCTTCGGCCTCTATGCCGCCGACTCCCCAGCCGAGCACACCCAGGCCGTTCACCATGGTTGTATGCGAATCGGTGCCCACTAAAGTATCGGGGAAGGCTAGGGTACCGTCTTGGGTCTCCTTGGTGGAGACCACATCAGCTAGGTATTCCAGGTTGACTTGATGGACAATACCGATACCCGGAGGCAAGACCCGCGTGTTTTGAAAGGCCTGCTGGGCCCATCTGAGCAGAGCATACCTCTCCTGGTTCCTTTCGAATTCCCGCTTCAAGTTAAGCCCGAATGCATCACGGCTGCCAAAGTAGTCGACCTGCACCGAGTGGTCTATTACCAGGTCCACGGGGACAAGAGGATTTATCCGGCTAGGGTCTCCGCCCATGCGTTGCACCGCCGACCGCATACTGGCTAGATCTACGAAAACGGGGACTCCGGTGAAGTCCTGCAGGAGCACCCTGGAAGGCATGAATGGTACCTCCTTTGGAGGTAAACTATCCGGGTTCCACTCTGTAATTGTAAGGACATCTTTGTCCGTGATGATCTCACCGTCCACATTCCGGAGAACGTTTTCAAGAAGAATGCGGATGGATACTGGCAGACGGTCCAGAGCGACATCATGTTTGGTCTGCAAAGCGTCTAACCGGTAGTAAGAAACATCTCCCCAAGAAGTACTCAGGGTATCGCGGGCTCCAAACGGGTCCTGGCTGACCATAGTGCTCCCTCCCAGGAGAAACGGCTGGTGCTATCGTAAGGGTTGTATATCAGTCCTGCAACCCGTACCGTTAGTGGAAGTAGGTATGAATTACAGAACATATCCTGAGGAATCAGTACTCAAAAGGCCCGGTTACGGGTGGGCAATTGTGGCCATCATATTTGCCTCAATGACCGTGGCTATAGGAACGGGACAGTACGCCTTTGGCGTATTTGTTGAGCCCCTGGAACAGCAGTTTGCTTGGTCCAGAACCCAGATCAACGCCTCATTATCGTTCTTTGCCATAGGCAGCCTGACCGCTCCACTAGTGGGAAGGATCATGGATAAAGTTGGAGCAAGGCCAGTCATGGCGGCCTCCCTTGTTTTATTTGGTGGCAGCTATTTGTTGAGGCCGTTCATGAGCGAGCTTTGGCACTGGTACGCCCTGAGCATCATGCAATTCGCCGGTATGCCGGGTGCCGCGATGCTGCCGGCTGGAAAGCTGATTAGCGCGTGGTTCCCCAGAACGAGGGGAAGGATGCTGGGGATTGCCATGATGGGCGCCAACTTCGGCGGCGTTGTGATGCCGGTGTTCGCCGGTGTTCTTGTATCAAACGCAGGCTGGCAAGGCGGCTATAGCACGTTTGGAGTGATGTGCGTCATCGCTGCTCTGGCGGCTTTACTCTTTGTGCGCGACCAGCCTACGCAGCAAGCCGAACTCGGCGCTGTCCGGATGGGCCTGAGCCAGGCGGCCGCTGTCCAAGGAACAACCGCCAGCGGTGCACTGAGGAGCAGATCATTCTACGCTGTGGTCCTAGGGGTGATGGCGGCCAGCTTTACCTACCAGGCCGTGCTGACCCAGATCATTCCTCACTTGCAGAATGAAGGCATGACTCTGAGCAATGCGGCGCTCTTCTTGGGATTGGCTGCCGTATTTGGCATGGCCGGCAAAATAGTGTTTGGCCTTATGACCGAGCGTTTCCCGTCTCGCTATGTGCTGATTGGCGGTCTTCTGGCGCAAAGCCTGGGACTGGTTATACTTATTAGCCTACCCGACACAGCCCTGGTCTGGATGGCGGCGCCGGTGTATGGGATGGCTCTGGGGGGCACAGGCGTGGTCTTTGCCATGCTGGCCCAGGAAACCTTTGGCTTGAAGTACTTTGGGACCATATTTGGGCTCATCAATATGGCGACGGCAGGAGCAGCGTTCTTGGGCCCCATAATGGTGGGAGCAATCTTCGACGCAACCGGAAGCTACAGCCCGGCGTTTGCATCTGTGATAGGCATATTCGCGTTGGGTATGCTAGCTCTTTACTGGGCCAGGCCGGTGACATCAGTTGTATACGAGGATGTCCGGGCGGCGGACAAAGAATCAACCGTCTCCATTTCAGATGATGGGTAACGCGGAGCGAGCCACCTATGTTTGAATGGGGAAGCAGGACATACGTGATGGGTGTCATTAACATGTCGCCCGAATCATTCTCCAGCGACGGCCTTCGCGATATAGAGAAAGCGGTAGAGCAGGGCTTGAGATTTGTTGAAGAGGGTGCGGATATCCTTGACGTTGGCGGCGAATCCACAAGGCCACTGACTTCGGCAAGGGTGGAGAGCGACGTTTCGGGTGGAAGACGAGGCAAGGCGTCCCAGGCGGTCGCCGTGGATGAGGAGTTGAGACGCGTCATCCCGGTCATACGACGGCTGTCCGCGGAAGTAGACGTTCCTATAAGTGTGGACACTTACAAGTCGGAGGTTGCGAAACACGCTTTAGAATCAGGAGCGACAATCATAAACGACGTGTGGGGATTGAAGACGGATGCGGGCCTGGCGGAGGTAGCAAAGAGTTACAACGTGCCCATTATTCTGATGCACAATCAGCAGGGGACTCACTACAAGGAGTTGCTCTCGGAGATCAAACTGAGCCTTCAAGGGAGCGTGAAAACGGCTATTGACGCCGGGGTAGCCAGGCACAACATCTGGGTTGACCCGGGTTTTGGCTTTGGCAAGACCCCTGAGCACAACATAGAGGTGTTGCGGCGCTTAAACGAGATCAAGGCGCTCGGTTTCCCGGTACTGGTGGGCACCTCCCGCAAATCTACTATAGGAGCAGTCCTGGGATTGCCAGTGGCAGAGCGGCTTGAAGGCACCGCGGCAACCGTAGCTCTGGCTATAGCAAACGGCGCAGATTTGATCAGGGTTCACGATGTCAAGGCCATGACCCGCGTTGCCCGTATGGCCGATGCCGTGGTTAGGGGTTGGAGACTAGAGTAGTGGCAGCGGGATTTGTTGAAGCCTACCTGGGATTTGGCAGCAATCTGGGTGACAGAGAGGAGAACATCCGGCGTGCTGTTGAACGGCTCTCCGAGTCGGTGTGCGGCATTCAAACCTCATCGCTTTACGAAACTGAGCCCTGGGGCTACTTGGACCAGCCAAAGTTTCTCAACATGGTTTGTAGGTGCCTGACAAGGCTGGAGCCGGCGGAGCTTCTATCAATATGCGAAGAGTTGGAGACCCTGGCGGGCAGGGAGCCGTCGTTCAAGTACGGGCCGAGGGTGCTGGACGTGGATATACTGGCCTATGGAGACGTGGTTGTTGAGACCGGTTCGCTGACGGTACCGCACGGCATGCTGCATGAACGGGCTTTCGTGCTGGCGCCGCTTGCGGAGATAGCACCGCAGTGGAGGCATCCCATTCTGAACAAGACGGCCTCGGAGCTGTTGGAGCAGGTCGATGGAACAGAGGGCGTGCGCTTCTGGAAGTCACCGGTAGTGCTGCCCAAGCGAGCTTGTTGAAGCTCAACTGCTAGAGCCGAGGGAGAAGGTTGGGTATAGAGTCCTCGATTGGATAATCATGGCTGCACTGTTCGCAGTGCAAAGCACCCTCGATTACGTTGTCGTTGTCTTCCCTGGTCGCTCTCAGATCAAAAGAGGCTTTGCAGTCCGGGCAGGCCAGGATGTTGAGAAGGTCTTTCTTCATGTGGCTAGTCTCCTTGTAATCACGCGCTCGGATTTGATGCTGACCGTTTGCTTTATTCCTGCTGTCGTTGCAAAGCGGGAAACGGCCTTTGCCACAAAATGAGTATGGCGGCTACGCTCGCTATTAACGCTACTACAATTGTAATCCAGGGGTCTACCTTAGCCCAGAAGCTTGGCTGCATACGCGTTACGTCCACAACGCCCCGGATCAGACTATACCCCAGTAGAAAACCGGCGGAAAGCAGTCCGGGGATTGCTCTGCGAAGGTCCAGCTGCAGCAGAACGGCGAACAGCCCCAGCACAAGCAGCCCCTCGTAGATGTCAGAGGGGTATCTGGAGATGGCAAGGCCGGGGAATTGGATGCCCAGAACGGAATCGGTGGGGCGGCCCCAGCACGGGCTGTGGAGGAAGCAGCTCAGGCGGTAGGAGGCGATGCCGATGGGAGCGAACAAGGCGTAAGCATCCAGCGCATGGATGAAAGGGATGCCGGTCCGGCGTGCGTAGATGGCCAGGGAGAGCATGGCTCCCAGGAAAGCGCCGTAGATGGACGCGCCTATGTTCACGTATACAAGGTCAAAGGGATGCCTGAGAAAGCTGGGCAACGTGGGCAGTACGTAGAGGAGCCGTCCACCGATGAGCGCT
>DAOUKI010000008.1:0-7878 GCA_034421495.1 Dehalococcoidia bacterium
AAGTGCGGTCGGAATCTCCTGTTCTCCCTTTCAACCCCCAACGCCTCCAACGAATCCTCCAGCCGAGACTGAATAGTTAGCAACGGCTCCAGCTCGCCATGCAGTCCCAGCCACAGCACACGTGGCCGCCTAGAGCTGGGGAAGCAGCCCGCGCCCTGCACCCGTACCGTGAAGGGACAAATCCCCTCTACCGCTCGGCGCATGCCGCTTTCTATGGTCGGTATCGCATCATTGGAAACGTTGCCCAGGAACTTCAGCGTAAGGTGGATGCCCCCCGACCTCAGCCAGCGCACGCCGGAAGGCAGCCCATCTTTGAATATGCGGAGAGCTTTCTCCGCGTACCGTCGAGCGGCGGGCGTCAGCTCCACCGCGATGAACAGCCTTGAAACGCCGGCGTCTCCGTCCCTTTGCATCTTCTACAGGCCCAGCAGCCGCTGTGCGTTCCCCCCCAGGATCCGCTCCTTCTCTTCTGCCGACATATCAGCGGCTCTGATGTGTCTCATCAGACGTGCCGGTCTCAGCAAGGGAAAGTCGGAGCCGAACAGTATCGAGCCTGGGTGGGCCATTCTAGACATCACCGAATAGATGGAAGCGCGGTAAAGGAACGGCGAAGCGGCGCTGTCGAAATAGGTGTTGCTCAAAGCCCACTTCACCTCGGGCATCAGGGAGTAGAATGGCAGGCCGCCTCCCCAGTGCGAGCAAATTATGGCGACGTCGGGGTATCTCTCTATGAACTCCATCAACATGTCCGGCGTCACCGTGCCCTTCCCCGCATACGTGTGACCCACCGGTTCAGAAGAATGTGTGAGCACCACCATGTTCCGCGACTTCACGCAGTCCATGAACGGATCCATCAAAGACCTATCCCCTAGCTTGAACCCCTGCGTATCGGGGTGGAGCTCTCCCACTCCCCTGGCCCCCAAGGCGGCGCAGCGGTCGATTTCGCTAAGAGCGTCTTCACCCCAGGCGGGGTTCACCGAACAGAACGGAACAAGCCTGCCGCTGTAACGCGCCGCCGACTCCAAGATGTAGTCGTTGGCCTCCCTGGCTATGTCCATATCCGTCCAGCCCACGCCCATGATCACGGCGGTGTCTACCCCGTCTTCATCCATGGCGGAAATCAGGTCCTCGGCGGTTGCCATGGGAGCGTCTGGGTCGGCAAACAGCGCTGCCAGGGTGGCGTCCCGCTTGGAATAAGCGCTGCGCTCCTCCATAAGCCGGGGCAGGAATATGTGGGTGTGAAAGTCTATGATCATCTCAGGCTTGAAGCATACTCCATCCTCTATTGAAAACGGTAGCATACCCCCTTACATCGGGCTTTCAGGCTGTTATAATCGCTGTGTTATTTTCTGTTGGGAGTTCTGCGTCTATGGCTCTGTCTTCACCCGATCTCGCCGAACCGCTTTCATCACAAGAACGGTCGCGCCTCAAGGAGACCGCCCGCAAGATCCGCCGCGACCTGCTCTTCAGCATCGCGGAGGCAGGCAGCGGCCATTCAGGCGGCTCCCTTTCCGAAACCGATATCCTGACCACGTTGTATTTCAAGGTGCTTCGCATCAATCCGCAAGACCCCCACTCCCCGGATAGAGACCGCTTCATACTCAGCAAGGCGCATGCATGCCCCGGCCTCTATACGGTGCTGGCTCACAGGGGATACTTCCCGCGGAGCGACTTGAGCACTTTCCGTAAAATAGACACGCACTTGCAGGGACATGCCAAGATAGGTACCCCCGGCGTCGAGATGTCCGGCGGTTCCCTCGGCATGGGACTCTCTTTTGGCATAGGAGTAGCCCTGACTGGCAGATTGGACGGCAAGAGCTACCGCACCTACGTCCTGCTGGGCGACGGCGAGTGCGACGAAGGACAGGTCTGGGAAGCGGCGATGTCGGCGGCCCATTACAAGATAGATACGCTGACCGCCATTGTGGACCGCAACCGCATCCAGAACGACCGCTTCACCCACGAGGTCATGGAACTGGAACCGCTGGCGCAAAAATGGCGCTCCTTCGGCTGGCGGGTCCTGACGGTCAACGGACACAGTATTCCGGCCCTGTACAAAGGATTCCAGCGCGCCATGGAAGTCAAGGGGCAGCCCACGGTTATCATAGCCAACACCGTCAAAGGCAAGGGCGTCAGTTTCATGGAGAACAACCCCGGCTTTCACGGGAAAGCCCCCACCTGGGAACAGGCGGGACAGGCTATGTTCGAGCTTGGCTTCTCGGCTGATGAAGCCAAAGAGGCTATGACGGAGATGGGCTACGCGGAACAGAGCATTTCCGCACTAGTCACAGAGATGGAAACCAGCAGCCTAGCCACCACTTAGGAACGGATTAAATGACCACAGTAGCTACGCGTGAAGCCTTCGGCCGTACCCTCTTGGAGCTTGGGAAGAGCAACCCGGACGTGGTGGTCTTGGGCGGCGACCTCAACGTTTCTACCCTCGCCTCTATGTTTGCCAAAGAGTTCCCCGACCGTTTCTTCGATCTTGGCCCCGCCGAGCAGAACATGATGAGCATGGCATCCGGCTTCGCCATGTCCGGCAAGGTACCCTTTGCCTCCACGTTCGCCGTTTTCGGTACGGGACGCCCTTACGACCAGATACGGATCAACATAGCCCAGATGAACGCCAACGTGAAGATAGTTTGCACCCACGCTGGCCTGCTCACCGGCGAAGACGGCATATCCGCCCAGTCCATTGAGGATATCGCCCTCATGTGCGCTCTGCCCGGATTCAACGTGGTAGTCCCCAGCGACGGGCCCGAAACTGAGGCTGCGGTCAAGCTTGCCGCCAGCACAAAAGGCCCCTTCTATATACGACTTTCACGGCCCGCCATTCCCGTGGTCCACCCCAACGGGGCTGAGTTCACTCTGGGGAAGGCGGAGACGCTCCGCTCCGGTGACCGCTTGGCCATCATCGCCTGCGGCATAATGGTTTCCACGGCCCTGGAAGCGGCGGATACCCTGTCGCGGGAAGGGATCGAGGCCCGCGTAGTCAACATGTCAACCCTTCAGCCTCTTGACCTAGACGCCGTGGCCGGCGCCTGCCGCACCGGGGCCATAGTCACCGCCGAGGAGCACTATATCCACGGCGGGTTAGGCAGTCTCGTTTCGCAGGCCGCCGCCGGAATCCAGCCCGTCCCCATAGAGATGGTGGCAGTCAGGGGCTACGCCGAATCCGGAAAGCCCCAAGAGCTGTTCGACAAATACGGCCTTGCCGCTTCCGACGTAGCCACCGCCGCCCGGCGCGTCCTGGGCCGCAAGAGCGGCTGAGCGACGGAAGGACAGTCTCAAGCGCGCTTCCTCTGACGTTGGCATTTGACATATCCCCTCATTGCTGTTAAACATTGGCCTAACGGAGCTAGCGCTGCTCACAGCAGCGCCGATGGCTAAACTCCGTCAGCGTTCAATTTCATGCTGGCCTCTCCATAGCTGTCTTGCGTTTACTTTGCGCTTTTTCAGGCAACTTTTTGGTCGCCATGGGGTCACAAAAGGAGGTTCAACACATGAAAGGAGTGATACTGGCGGCTGGATTCGGTTCAAGGCTTGCTCGGCACCATAGCGTCAAACACAAGGTTCTTCTTCCCGTAGCAGGCCGTCCCATCATCGACTACACCTTGGAGGCCTTCGCTGAGTCGGGGATTGACCATATAGCAATAATCACCGGACACCAGGGAGAATACCTGGAGCGCTGGGTGGGCAACGGCTCACGATACGGACTCAACGTTCAATTCATCTTCAACCCGCACTACAGGCTGGGCAACGCCCTCTCCGTTTACGCGGCCCGCCACTTCAGCAAGAACGAGCCTATTATCCTCTCCATGGCCGACCACATGGTCTCGTCGGACCTTCTTGAGCCGCTGTTGGACGTCCAGGGAAAGGACAACGCCTTGGCCGTTGACTTCGACTTCTCCCTGCGCCAGATGGAGGAAGGCACCAAGGTACTGGTGAAAGAGAACGGTTCCATACTCTCCATAGGAAAGGACCTGGAGCACTGGAACGGTATAGATGCCGGCGTTTTCAGATTCTCTCCCGACATCTTCTTAGCAATCGAGAAAGAGCTCTCCCTGGAAAGAAAGCAGTACGAGCTCAGTCACGCCGTCACTCGCTTGATCAGTGAGGGCGGCGCCTTGCAGGCCTGCGACGTCTCCGGCAGCTTCTGGCACGACGTGGATACGTGGGAGGACCTGGTATACGTAAGGAAAGCTATCTCTGACAATAATGGCACAATCACCGAAAGAAGGGCTGGTATCGCGTTACCTTAACCGGAGGCTTTCACGACCCCTGGCTGCCTTATTAGCCAGGACGCCCCTCACCCCCAACCACGTATCGTTTGCCAGTTTTGTGATTGCGCTGGCTTCACTCTGGCTGTTCTTTGCCGGCTACAACATCTGGGCCGGCATTGCAGCACAAGCCTCGTCCGTAATGGACGGCGCGGACGGAGACCTGGCGCGCATCAAGGACATGGCCAGCCCCTTCGGCGGCTTCTTCGACGCTGTGCTCGACCGCTACGCCGACATGGCTATCCTGGCTGGTTTCACCTACTGGGCGCTGGAATTCGAGGCCAGAACGGCGGATTCGCTGGTGCTCATTTTCGGCCTCCTCGCCATTGCAGGTTCCCTTATGATCAGCTACTCGCGGGCCCGCGCCGAAGCCAACCTGGGCGGAGCGTTTCCCGGCCTCGCCGGTTCCCTCGCCTCCAGAGACGCGCGGCTGCTTGTGGTCATGCTGGGGGCCATCGTGGGACAGGGCGCAGCCACGCTTCTCATTCTCGCCGTGGCAACCAACTTCGTAGTGGTCTGGCGTCTGGCAGTAGCCAGAAGAGGCATCAACTAGGAATCATCCTATGCTCACCGTGCAATGTGATTTCGACGAAACGATAGCCACCAGCAACGTCAGCCATCTACTGTTACAAGCCTTCGCTGGTGAGGGATGGCAGTGTGCCCAGGCGCTCTACGACGCCAACCGGATCAGCGTTGAAGAGAGCAACAGACGCCAGTTCGCACTGCTCAGTGCAGATGGAGCAGCCATCGAGGATTTTGTGCTTGCCAACGTTGAAGTGCGCCCCGGCTTTTCCCAGTTCGTAAGGTACTGCTTTGACAGCGGCATTCACTTCACCGTGGTGAGTAACGGTATAGACCTTTATGTACTCCCTGTGATGCGCAGTCTGGGCCTGTCCGACATCGAAGTGCGCTGCGCCCGCAGCCAAATCACCCCCGGTGGAGTCGTATTGTCATACCCCGACCCGTCCGGATCGGATTGCGTGCAGGGCTTCAAGATCTCATGGCTGCGTTGGCATAAGAGCCAGCGCCGCTCCGTAGTTTATATAGGCGACGGCAAGTCCGACATTCCAGCCGCGTCAGAAGCGGACTACGTCATCGCTAGGAGCACTCTCTACAGCCACTTCCAATCGAGCGGGCTCGCCTGCTTCGAATTCGAAGACTTCCGCGATGTACGGAATGCAGTGGAACGTATAGCCTCGAACCAGACTATTACCTGAATACCGTCTCACTCTCCATGGGAAGTCACAATTGCCCCACTGATTGTGAGCACTGCCGTCTTCTTGCTATACTCGTCGTGCTGGTTGTTTAGGAGAATGACATGAAGGTAGGCATAATCAACGTTACAGGATACTCAGGCTCGGAGCTGGCACGCTTGCTCTGGCGGCATCCGGAAGCCCAGGTGGTTTCCGTCACCGGGCGCAGCGCGGCGGGCAAGCGCGTCCCTGAGGTGATGCCCTACCTCTGGGACATCGACCTGCCCATAACGGAGTCCATCGAAGGCTCGGTGGACGTCGTGTTCTCCGCCCTGCCCAGCGGCGCAAGTGCGGCGGCGCTGGGCCCTTTCGTAGAGCAGGGCGTCAAGGCCATCGATATCGCCGCCGACTTCCGCATCCGCGACGCCTCGGCTTTCCAGGCGGCGTACAAAGTAGACCACCCGGCCCCCCATCTCCTCTCCGACGCGGTCTACGGCCTGCCGGAGATACACCGTGAGAATATCAAGAGCGCCAAGCTGACCGCCAACCCCGGCTGCTACCCGGAGGCCTCCATCCTGGCCTTGCTGCCCGCCGTGCGGGAGGGCATCGTCAGCGACGACGTCATTATCGACGCCAAGTCGGGCATATCGGGCGCAGGGCGCGGCGGCCTATCCGCCAGCATCATGGACCACTACGCCGAGGCCAACGAAAACGTTGTGGCCTACGGCCTGGACGGACACGGCCACCAGCCGGAGATCGCGCAGGAGCTGGCCGGGCTCCGCGAAGCGGAAAGCGCCAGGGTCACCTTCATTCCACACCGCATACCTATGACACGCGGCATCCTTGCCACCTGCTACGCTCCGCTGGTCGATGGGATCAGCAAGGATGAGGTGCGACGGCTTTACCAGGAGTCGTACCGCTCGGAGCCTTTCGTGCGCGTCACCGATCAGCCGCCGCAAACCAAGCACACGCTGGGCAGCAACTACTGCCTGGTCTACCCAACCATCGACGAAAAGGCAGGGCGCTTGGTGGTGGTAAGCTGCCTGGACAACCTGGTGAAGGGCGCCGCGGGCCAGGCCGTCCAGAACATGAACCTCATGTTCGGCCTGCCCGAGACCACAGGGTTGGAGAACCCCTCTCTCTATCCTTGATGGGCTTGTCCTGCTATAGTTTTACATTGCGTCCAAAACGCCCCCATGGTGTAGCGGCCTAGCACGCCACCCTTTCAAGGTGGAGATCAGGGGTTCGAATCCCCTTGGGGGCACCAGCATCCCTTCCCCCGTCCGTCCTTTTATTGCCTTGGGATCTCTTCACGTCGTGGCTGAGAGACGCTATTCTGAGGCCATGACAAACACTTAACCGGGAGATGCTACAGATGAGCCCAAACGGACGGGTCGCTATCGTTACAGGAGGAGGGACGGGGATCGGCAAGCATTCGGCGCTGGCGCTGCTGCGAGACGGTTACTCCGTCGTCATAGCGGGGCGGCGAATGGAGCTATTGGAGGAAACGAACGCGGAGGCCGGAGCCGGCGCGCCCATCCTGGCCGTCCGGACGGACGTGGGAGACCCCGAGTCGGTCCGCAGATTGTTCGCCAAGACGATGCAGGCGTTCGGCAGACTGGACGTGCTGTTCAACAACGCCGGACACGGAGCGCCCCGGGTACCTATGGAAAGATCTGACCTACGAAGATTGGCAACGGGTGGTCGATACGAATCTAACGGGGACGTTCCTCTGCACTCAGGAAGCGATCAAGATCATGAAGGCCCAGGAGCCGATGGGCGGCCGGATCATCAACAATGGCTCGATAGCGGCCTACGCGCCACGCCCCGACTCGGCTCCCTACACCTCTACAAAACACGCCATCACCGGCCTTACCAAGTCGACCTCACTCGATGGTCGCAAGTACAACATCGCGTGCGGCCAGATAGACATCGGCAACGCCGCGACGGACATGACATCCTCGATGCAGGATGGCGCACCGCAGGCCGACGGCTCCATTAAGGTAGAGTCCACGTTCAACGTCGAGCACGTCGCCAACACAGTCGTGTACATGTCTAATCTGCCACTGGACACGAACGTCCAATTCATCACGATCATGGCGACCGACATGCCCTACATCGGCCGCGGGTAGCGGGTTCCCGCCCGTTGAATGTGTGGTAACTTATGCGGGAAGCGCACACGAATACACCCTAAACCATGGCTAAATTCGAATCCCCATGAGGGGCGCCCGGTAAATTGAAAGTTAGGTCCTCCCATGGCCGGAAGTCCAAGCGATACGTATAACACAGACTACTAGGAGGGATACAAATGTCCGCGGATAGAGGCGCAGCAAAGGTGCTCTACTTATCGGAAGAGGAGGTCAGGCCGCTGATCACCCCCGGCGAAGCCTTGGAGCATGCTGAAA
>DAOUKI010000009.1:0-8191 GCA_034421495.1 Dehalococcoidia bacterium
ACTACCTGGCCGGCGAAAAGGTGCTGGCCACCTACCTGGCCGTCCTACCGCTCAGGATGGACCTGACCAAGTACGTGCCGCCATTCCTCGCCGCCCAGGTCAAGTCTTCAGGCATGGAGGAGTTCTCCTCCTTCGCCATTCCTCCCATTCCAGAAGAGGTGGCGAACCTGGAGTTCCTGGAAAAGCTGGCCGAGCTGCGGGGCGACGACCTCATCTACGCCGGCTTTGTGCGTGAGGACGATCTTCTGGAAGCAGCTCAGCAGGTCAACGACGCCGTTCAGGAGTACACCCGCTTCTATAACAACGCCGTTCAGGCCGCTCCGGGACTGGACGCCTCACACGCCCTTCCCTCTGAGTCCGCCTCCGACCTGGATGTTGGAGAGGTCATGATCTCCCTGATGAGCGAGCGCGACCGGCTGGCGGAGCTTGCCAAGCTGGTTGGCAAGCTGCAATTCGCCATGGAAGGCAACGATGGACGCCTGATGGAAGAGTCCAAGGGAGAGATAGCCGTCCTTGCCAAGTATCTGCCGCAAAAGTACCACGCATCCCAGATAGTTGACGCGGTAAGCCAGCCCGGACCCCACGGCTCCAGGCTGGCACAGCTCTACCTTGAACGCTGCTACAAGATTGCCGACGATGACTTCAACGGTCTGCAACAGGTGGAACAGTCCATCAAAGACCTGCTTAACACTTCTCCGGAATTACCATGACGGAGCCCCTTTACCACCACGACAGCTATATCAGAGAGTTCCAGGCTGAAGTCGTAGAGACGCTGGATACCGGCGTCGTTTTGGATAGGAGCGCCTTCTACCCGGGCGGCGGCGGACAACCCAGCGATTCCGGCGTCCTCCACGCCGGGGACGGCGAATACCGGGTGACTCGGATTAGCCGGAAGGACGGCAAATCCGTCCATGAAATCGACGGCGACCCTCCTCCGGCGGGCACGCGGGTTACCGGAGTGGTCGACTGGGACAGGCGTTACAAGCTGATGCGCACCCACACCGCTCTCCACATCCTCTGCGGCGTGATCTGGCGCGACTATGGAGCGCAGGTCACCGGCGGCGACATGCAACCCCTCAGGGCGCGCATGGACTTCGAGCTGGAGAACATGTCGGTGGATTTCGCGCGCGAGGTCGAGGAGAAGATCAACGCGGAGGTAGCCGCCTCACGCCCGGTTACCACGCAGAACTTGCCCCGTGACGAAGCCATGCGCATCCCCGACCTCATCCGCACCAAGATCAACCTGCTTCCGCCCGCCATTCAGGAGGTACGCATCGTGGATGTCAACGGCCTTGACCTCCAGGCCGACGGCGGCACCCACGTCGCCCATACAAACGAGGTTGGCCGCATTCGCGTCGTCGGCCATGAGAGCAAGGGACGAATCAACAAGCGCCTTCGTATAGAAGTGGACGAGCAGCCCAACGGCAACTAGCCGCTTGTGAACCCCTTCCCGTCAATCAGCGTTCTTGTAGCGCGGTGTCACTGCTGATGACCGTACCCTAGAGCTCCGGAAGCTTCGATAGAAACGCCCGCATGGCTGCGACGCACTCCGCCGGTTTCTCTATGGGCAAGAAGTGGGTTGCATCGGGAAGAAAATCGTAGTCCACAATGGTCACGTCGCTCAGGTCAAGCGTGGGCAGGTAGGAGTATGGCAGCGTGGGGTCCGCCCCAATGACCTTCAGCGGGCACAACATCATCTCAAAGTCCACGGCCAGGCTGAAGACCCGGGCGTAGTCGATGATCCGGGCCTCGTACTGTGGAGGACACCTGAGCTCGAACCCTTCGCCGGTACTGCTCTGTCGGAGTGTGGATTTCGCCATCAGATCATGCGCTCCGGGCACCATGTGCTGGAAAGCGGGAATATAGGGCAAAACCTGGGAGAACTCTTCCAGCGACCGGAACTTGGCCGTGCGCCGCCGCGCCATCGCGGCAGTTCGCATGGACGCCTTGTCGAACTCCTCATCGGAGAGGTTGGGACGGCGAATCGGCGGGTCGAACATGATAAGCGCCGAGTAAGCCGCCCCCCGCGTCGGGGACAGAAGGGAGATCAGTGCTGAAACGGAGTGGTACACGCCCACCTTGGGCTTCTTTCCAAACTGCTCGTCGATGGCCTTGACCACATGGTCGTGGTCATCAACCAGCGTGGGGACGTTGTGCCGTTCTATGGGGCTAAGCGCGTTCCACCCGTGGTTCCTCAAGTCGTACATGAAGATATCGTACTCGTTCATTAGCAGCGACCAGAACGGGTAGTAGAGGTCCATGGCCAGGCCATTGCCGTGGCTCATCACCAAACGCGGCCCGTTGGGATTGCCGTGCCTCCGCAGGGTGATGACGGTGTCGGCATCCACCGGTACCTGGTGGGTTGCAAGTGGTTCGGGGACTTGCCACGTTATATCGGCGCTAGTCATAACTCTGCCGTCTTTCCATAGCTTCCTTTGACTGGCTGCCGCTACCTGCGGCGACCGGCTCCACCGCAGGTCTCACGTGCCCGCTCCCCGGACTGTGACGTCGGCGGTCATCTCATGAGCGATTGCCGCGGCAAAGTCGCTGGTTCCCAGGTCTTCCACCCACCATGCGACTTCCGGTAGATGAGGGAATCGAAATTCAGCTCCCGTACTGCCCCGCAGCAGGGCCAAGGGCGCTTGAAAGGTGGACACGTCCAGGTAGAGACCGGTGCCCAGGGCCTTGACCAGCGCCTCTTTGGCAGTCCAGAGCCGGTAGAAACGCTCTACCTTCTGCTCTCCCGACACTTTGAGCATCGACGCCTGTTCGTCTGCGTCGAAGACCATCTCGGCCAAGCCGTCCAGGTCACGATTGACGGACCGCTCCTCAACGTCGATCCCTACCGACCCCACCGGAGCGATAGCTATGAGCCCATGGTTCCCACTATCGCTGACGTTGAACTGGATGGAAGCCGGAGAGCCGTCCACAACGGCGTACGGCTTCCCTCGCTCCGCACGGGGGAAGGAGAGGGCATCGTTATCACAGCCAAGACAGTCGCAAAGGAGGTATCGCAACGCCGCTCGAAGAAGGATGTAGCGCCGCCGGGGCCCGGGGTAGAGAAATCTGTCGGCACGGCGGTGTTCCGCGTAGCTGAGCAGCGTCGACGCTGCTGCCTCGTTCTTCGAGTGAGGAGCAAGCTCAACGTGGAGTACTTCTACAGCGCCGACTTTGCGGAAGGCGCTCCACCACTGGTCTGCAACAGGAATGTGCATGGAAGGCATTATAGCCAGAACAGTGGGTCAAGTGCCAAGCACAAGCAAACCACGGCTCCGGCCAGCCGCCGGACAATTGGAACCCTAAGCTCCAACTCTGCGATGGTTGAGCAGTTCCGACTGCTTTGTGGCTACGCTGCCGAGTTGTCCAGGAAGGCAATCAGATCCGAGAGGCTCTGGAAGTTCTGGCAGTCGCCGGCAGATATGTCAACGCCGAACTCCTGCACTACCACCTTCATGAAGGCAACGAAGTCCGTAGAGCTTACGCCCGCGTCCCCCAGACTCTTGGAGAGATCCAACTCGCGGCCAATGGGTCGTCCATCCACCTCAAGGTTCTCATCCACAAGTTTACGTAGGCGCTCTTCAGTAGTGGTCATAGAAATATTCTCCTTTAACTTTACGGTTCTTCGCATTAGCAAGGTACTAAACTACCGCCAAGCAGTCAACCACTTTGCAGGAACTGAGACTTAAACAGCTACCCCGGCATAAGGTCAGTGGGTGAGTATCTGGTCCAGGAAGAGCTGGGTGCGCGGCTCCTGCGGGTTGGTGAACAGCTGCTCAGAGGTGCCCATCTCCACTATTTCCCCTTCGTCCATGAAGATGACGCGGTCGGCAACCTCTCGCGCAAAGCCTATTTCGTGGCTGATTATCAGCATGGTCATGCCGGAGGTGGCCAGCTCTCGCATGACGTCCAACACCTCCTTGATCATCTCCGGGTCCAGGGCGGAGGTGGGCTCGTCGAACAGCATGATCTTGGGCTGCATGGCAAGGGCGCGGGCAATGGCGACCCGCTGTTGCTGGCCGCCGGAGAGCTGACTGGGGAACTTGTCCGCCTGCTCCGGGATTCCGACCCTCGTCAGAAGTTCAATGGCAATCTCTTCCGCCTGGCTCTTGGGCCATTTCCTCACCTTGGTGGGCGCCAGGGTTATGTTCTGCATCACCGTGAGATGGGGAAAGAGGTTGAACTGCTGGAAAACCATCCCAATCTCCCGGCGAATGGTGTCTATGTTGCGCACGTCGTCCGTTAGCTCAACTCCATCGATTACGATTGTTCCCCGCTGATGCACCTCCAGCCGGTTCAGTGTACGAATGAAGGTGGACTTTCCCGAACCGGACGGCCCAAGGATGACCACTTTCTCCCCTCGTTTCACAGAAGTGGTCACGCCCTTCAGAACGTGAAAGGAACCGAACCACTTGTGCACGTCCGTGGCTATGATGATGTCGTCCGATGAATTGTTGCTCTCAGCGTCCATTATCAGTCTCCTAACAGGCTTCAACGACTCCCTACACCTAGATGCTCCTCAATTCTCCTACTCACGTAGGACATGCTGTAGCAGAAGATCCAGAAGACCAGCGCCAGGAAAATGAACAGCTCCTGCGCGCTCGGTATGAATTCAGGGTTGCCCTGGATGAACACCCTGCTTATCTCAACCACGTCCAGCATGCCGATGATGTACACCAGGCTGGTGTCCTTGAACAGTGAGATGAACTGCCCCACTATCGCCGGTATAACATTGCGGATGGCCTGGGGCAGTGTGATGAACAGGGTGGTCTGCCAGTTCGCCAACCCTAGGGACGCCGCCGCCTCAGCCTGTCCGCGGTGAAGCGCCTGCAAGCCTCCACGGATATTCTCGGCCATATACGCTGCACTAAACAGGGTGATGACAATAGCGGCACGCAAAAGCGAATTCAGGGGAAAATCTTCAGGGAATGCAAGAGGCACCAGCACTTGGGACATGAACAGGAGCGTTATCAGGGGCACGCCCCGGAAGACCTCTATGAACACCACGCAGAGCAGCTTCACCACGGGAAGCCTGCTGCGCCGTCCCAAAGCCAGCGCTATGCCAATGGGGAAGCTGAGTGCTATGCCTGCCACAGCCAGCAGCAGGTTCAGCATCAGGCCACCCCAGTAGATTACGGACACAGGTTGGAGGCCGGGCACCCCCTCCACTCCCCTCAGCAGGACTAACGTTACGAGGAATGTACCCACCGCGAGTACGACCAGCCAGCGGGCGCTTCCCAAAGGCGTGTAGCGCGCCAGGGCCCAGCCAGCCGCCAGAGCTGGAATGTTGGCCAGCAGCAACAGCCGCACGTCCAGGCCCATCCGTTCCAGGCTGTAGGGCAGAAGGGAGAAAGCGGCCAGCACGGCGACTACCCCAATTGCGATGCGCTTAGCCAGTCCTCCGCCGATTATCCCCCAGCCCATTCCCAGGAGCATTGTCACCAGCAGCAAAGAGGCCTGCGGCCTCCAAAAGCAGTTCTTCCCAGGGCAGGCGGCTTCTATGTTGTACTGCCCTATCACCATCTGGCCGCCCAGTGTGCCTATCACGGTCCAGTCCGCGTCCACGATCAGCCACTTTAGCCCAAACCAGGCTGCCGCGCCCAGAATGACACCGAACACCACGGTTAAGGTGGTATTGAACCTATTGCTGAACAGGTTGGAGTAAACCCAGCCGATTATCCCTCGTTCCGAGACGGGTGGCTTGAGCTCCGTGGCTGGCAGTATGTCGAAATTGGTTGACATCAGGTGAAATTCAAGAGAACCGTATATGGCGGTTGTAAAGGTTTCCTATGAGCGAATAGGTCAGGCTCATCGCCAGGTAGGCCAGCATTATGAGAAGGAAGATGGACACGGCAGGCGCGGTCTGGGTCATGGTCTTGGCTACGTTGGTCAGGTCTGAGAAGCCAATGGCCCCGGCAAGGCTGCTGTTCTTGGTGAGGTTCAGGTACTGGCTTATCATCGGAGGGACTATAACCCTCAGCGACTGCGGAAAGGTCACGTGGCGCAGAGCCTTCAGGTAGGGGAGTCCCAGGGACCGGGCGGCTTCTCTCTGCCCACGGCCGACCGATTGGATCCCGGCCCGGACGATTTCGGCAATAAAGGACGACGTGTACATGACAAGCCCGACCAGCAGCGCCATCAAACCGGCCGAGGCAGTGAACCCTCCCAGGTGAAGGTGTGAGCCACCCTGTGTCTCCCGTGCCTCCGGAACGGATATGGTGAAAGGAGCTCCGTCAAACGCTATGCTGAGGGCCACCCAGCCGATTGCCACTATGAGTATGGACGCGCCCACACCCAACACCATGGGATAGGACGCCGCTCCCGTAAGGGTTTCCCGCCGCTGCATGGCGCGATGGACGGCCACACCGGCGAACGCCGCAACCACTAGCACAACCGGAAACATCCACGCGGCCCCCGCGCTGACGGGGTCCGGCCACGGCATAGACACGCCCCTGTTGTTTATGTGCAGCATGTCCGCTATCACGTACTCTTCTTGGATGGTAGGAAGCGCCAGCACTATGTAGAACCAGAAGAACAGCTGGACGAGCAGAGGCACGTTGCGAAAGAACTCGATATAGACCAGGGCAGCCTTGGACACCAGCCAGTTGCCGGACATCCGGGATACGCCTATGAAAATCCCCAGCGCCGTCGCCAGTATGACGCCCAAAATGGAGACGATTATTGTATTGGTGGTCGCTACGACAAATGCGTAGAGGAAGGAGTCTGTCGACTCATAGGGCAGGAAGTGCTGCCCTATGGAAGTCTGGTACTCTCTGGAGAGAAAGCCGAAGCCATGCGGGATATCTCTATCCTGTATGGCTCCGCTAATGTTTGCAAAGAACCAGACTACGAGGACAACCACCAAGATGCCGGACACCACCTGCAACACCCACTGGATAATCCTGGTGTGTCGCCAGAGTGGTATGCCCTCGTAGGTCAGTCCTCGCAGTACGGCCTGCCATGATGGCATTGAGTTTTACCTCAGTGGAGCGGCGTAAATCTGCCCTCCCTTGGGACAATCGGTGCAGGGGGCGTCGGACCAAAGAGCGTTCCGACCGCCTTCCCTGGGCAGGTTAATGCCATTGGGCCCCAGGTTGCGGGCGTATATCTCCCCGTAGTTGCCGACGCTGCGGATCACGTTCTGGGCCGCAGTATTGCTGATGCCCAAGGTCTCCTGTCCGAATGAGCCTTCAAGCCCAAAGAGTCTGTCGACTTTTGTGTCGCCGGTTGCGGCGCTGGGTACATCGGCTGAGGTTACGCCGTAAGCCTCAGCGTAGATGAGTATGCCCATAACCGTCTTGACGATGTCGAACCACTGGTCGTCGCCATGGGGCACCACGGGGCCCAGGGGCTCCTCGGAGATGGTCTCCGGAAGGATCACGTGGTCGTCGCGGTTCTGGAGCGCGGTGCCCAAAGCAGCAAGCTGCGAATTGTCATTGGTGAAGGCGTCGCACTGCCCGCTCTCATAGGCGGCAACAACCGCGTCGGTATCCTCAAAGGTCAGAGGCTCAATGTCCAGGTTGTTCTGCCTGGAGAAGTCCTCAAGGTTCAACTCCGTAGTGGTGCCTTGAGTCACGCACACGGTCGCTTCCTTGAGTTCCAGGGCGCTGGAGACCCCCAGGCTCTTCCGCACCATGAATCCCTGCCCGTCGAAGAACATGGTCTGGGCGTAGTTGCCCCACTGGGCGTCGCGGGAAGTGGTCCAGGTGACCGTGCGAACCAGCATGTCAACCTCGCCGGACTGGACGGTAGGACCGCGCTCGGCAGCCGTGATCAGGCGGATCTCAATGGCGTTGGGGTCGCCCAGCACGGCGGCGGCAAGGGCCCGGCACAGGTCTATGTCGAAGCCTACGTTGTTGCCGGCGGCGTCCAGTGACCCGTAGCCGGGAACGTCGTTGCGGCTGGCGCAAATTACATTGCCCCGCTCCTGCACCGTGTCCAGACGGCTGGCCACAGTTTCTTCTTCGGATTCGCAAGCTGCCAGCACCAGCAACGACAATGTCATTGCCATTACTATGAGCAATACACTATAACGTTTCATCTCTCCTCCACGTGAATAAAGCTAACCAAACGCACGTGTACATTATAATTATTCAAGCTTTTCTTGCAAGGGAACAGGTTTAATTTTTGGGCACGTTACTGCCAAGATTCCCCATCAAATAGCAACCCAATCGCCTGTTGGAGAGTGAAGCAG
>DAOUKI010000010.1:0-15798 GCA_034421495.1 Dehalococcoidia bacterium
CGCATCGATGCGGGTAGGCATCTGGCCGGCCCTGGCGTCGAAGGATAGGAGGAAGTCGTGCTCCACAAGGTAGTAAAGACGATTGATTTTTGCTACGGACACCGGTTGCTGGACTACGAGGGCAAGTGCCGTCATCTCCACGGTCACAACGGCTTGCTGGAGGTGGAAATAGAGTCGGATTCCCTGGACCACAGGGGCATGGTCATGGATTTCAGCGACCTGCGCGGAGTGGTGAAAGATTGGGTCGATAGGAACCTGGACCACAAGATGCTGCTGCACAAGGATGACCCAGTGGCCTCCCTTCTCTCTGAAATGGGCGAACCGTTTTACCCGATGGATGACAACCCCACGGCGGAGAACATCCTGAAGCACATATACCGGCAGATAAGAAAAGAGGGTCTGATGGTCTCAGAGATGCGGTTGTGGGAAACACCCTCAAGCTACGCCAGCTACCGCGAGGAGCCAGAGTGGAACGAATAGCCGTGCTGGCAAGTGGCGGGTTGGACAGTTCCATCCTACTGGCGGACCTGGCCGGAACCGCAGAGGTCTTCCCCATATACGTCAGGAAGGGTCTGCTCTGGGAGGAAGAAGAGATCCGCTCCTTGAACGCTTTCATTGCGGCCTTGCACAGCCCCAACGTACACGGGGTACGAGAGCTTTACGTGCCGGTCGAGGGATTGTATGGAGACCACTGGAGCTTGACGGGTAAGGGGACTCCCGGCGCGGACACAGCGGACGAAGCCGTGTTCCTGCCGGGCAGGAACGTTCTCCTTGTATCGCTTGCCGCAATATGGTGCAGCACTCACGACGTGTCGCAGATTGCACTGGGTTCGCTGGGCGGCAATCCCTTCCCGGACGCCACGCCGGAGTTCTTCAGCAACCTTGCCGGAGTGCTTTCGGTTGCACTGGGGCACCGGATCAGTGTGAATGCGCCTTACAGAGGAGCACAAAAGCACGCCTTGATCCGCGACTTCAAGCACCTGCCGTTGCACCTGACCCTGACCTGCATTTCGCCCAGCGACGGGCTTCACTGCGGCGCATGCAACAAGTGCAACGAGCGGCGCGTGGCCTTCAAACAGTCTGAAATAGAGGACAGCACTATCTATGCAGTTAACTAGTCACCGGAGGTAAACGTGGACGGGACTTTGATAAGAACGGAACAGCTTGAAAAGCTGAAACCCCTCCTCAGGGAGGTGCTTGAGCTTTTGGGAGAAGACCCACAAAGAGAGGGTCTGCATCAGACCCCGGAGCGGTGGGCGCGTTCCCTGCTCACCTATACCCAGGGTTCGCAGCATGACCCGGAAGAGCACTTGCGGGTCATCTTTCAGCTAGAGGACGACAACTATCCGGCCGGCTCCGACGACATGATCATAATGGACAACATAGAGTTCACCTCCACCTGCGAACATCACATAGCGCCGTTCAGAGGGATGGTGCACATTGGGTACATACCTGACCCGGAAAGCAAGATCGTCACGGGGCTGTCCAAGCTCTCACGGGTCGTGGAGGTGTTTGCCAGGCGGTTGCAGGTGCAAGAAAGGATGACCCAACAAGTGGCCAACGCCATCGATCAGCATATAAACCCGCTGGGCGTCATTGTAGTTGCACAGGCAATTCACTACTGTATGATTCAACGCGGCGTGGAGCAGCGTTCCAGCGTGGCCTTGACCACCGCCCGACGCGGGGCTTTCTTGAGGAATCCATCGCTGGAGGACAAGTTCCAGAACTACCTCCGCCTGCGCATGGACACCAGGGAGATGTGAGCATGGACAGGATAAAGAACCTTCTAGAAGAGCTAACCAACGCATACGGCCCCTCCGGATTCGAAGGCCCGGTGAGGAGCATTGTGCAGAGGGAGTTGGAGCCCATCTGCAACGACCTGGAAACCGACGGCCTGGGATCGTTGATCTCACGATTGCAGGGCGGCAGCGACGCGCCAAAGGTCATGCTTGCAGGGCATATGGACGAGCTGGGGCTGATGGTCAAATTCATCACCTCCGAAGGCTACGTCAAGTTCCAGACCATCGGCGGGTGGCTTGACCAGTCGCTGATAAACCAGAGGTGGGTGGTGCTGACCAGAAACGGCCCCGTGCCCGGCGTAACCGGCATAAAGACCGTGCACGTGATGACGCCAGAGGCACGCAGCCGGGTCTTCAAACGGGATGAGATGTTCATAGACGTGGGCGCTTCCAGCAAGGAGGACGCGGAAGAGCGGTTGGGCATTCGTCCCGGAGACCCGGTTGCGCCCGACAGCAAATTCGCTGTTCTGAACGGCGAACAGATGTACCTGGCCAAAGCCTGGGACGACCGTATTGGCGTGGCGGTGCTGATAGAAGTGATGCGCCGCCTGAAGAGCGAGCCTGCATCCAATACGGTATACGGCGTGGCCACGGTCCAAGAAGAGATAGGCCTGCGCGGCGCGCATACCAGCAGCTACCGCATAGCGCCGGATATCGGAATCAGCCTGGAGTCCGGCGTAGCGTCAGATTATCCAGGCATTACACAGGACGAGGCGCAGGAGAAGCTGGGCAAGGGGCCATCGGTGTTCTTACACGACAACTCCATGCTGCCCAACCTAAAGCTGCGCGACCTGGTCATGGACGTGGCAGCCGAGAAGAACATCCCGTTGCAGTTCACCGTTCTCAGCGGCTACGGGGAAGACGGCGCTGAAATGCAACGCACCAGAGGGGGCGCTCCCAGCATCAACATAGCCGTCCCCACGCGCTACCTACACAGCCACAACGGCCTAATCAGCCGCTCTGACTTTGATCAGGCGGTGGAGCTGGTGACGGCGGTAGTGCAGAGGCTTGATGCGGAGACGGTAAGCCGGATCAAGGCATTCGATTAGGAGATGGTCGTGGAAGGTAAGGTCGTACTCATAACGGGCGCCAGCAGAGGAATAGGCAAAGCTCTAGCCGTGGGCTTTGCCAGCGCCGGGGCCACGGTGGTGGCATCCGCCAGGACAACCCAACCAGGCTCCGGCGTAGCCCAGGGCTCCCTGGAAGAGACGGTGAAGCAGATCAGGGATTCGGGAGGCAAGGCGCTGCATTTCCCCTGCGACGTTACCAGTGAAGAGCAGGTCAAGGCCCTGGTGGATTCTACCGTGGCGGAAGCGGGGCCCATAGACGTGCTGGTCAACAACGCGGGCATAACAGTTAACGGCCTCATAACGGAGCTTGGCGTGGCTGAATTTGAAAACGTCCTCAAGGTAAACGTGGTTGGGCCATTTCTGGTATGCAAATACGTTGCGCCGGGCATGATGGAAAGACGCGCCGGAAGTATCATCAACATATCTTCCAGGTCTGCCATATGGGACCAGGAGAACACGCTGGTCTACGGCGCATCCAAGGCGGCGCTAGACCGGTTCACACGCAATCTGGCCATGGACATGAAGTCGTACAACATAGCGGTCAATGCCCTGGGCCCCGGCCTCGTCGAGTCTGAGATGACGCGCAACTGGGATCCCTCGCTCGATCCCTGGGGCAGGATGCCTTCTCCGGCGGAAGAGGTGTTGCCCGCCACTCTCTGGCTGGCCCAACAGGATGCTTCCAGCTTCACCGGCCAGGTGGTGCACCGCGATGAGTTCCGGCAAACCTGGCCGTAGCATTCTAGTGGTGGGAGTGACGGTTAGCTAGGATACGTGTACTTGTTCCACAGTAACGCCCGTGTCCGGGTCAAGCGTAACCAGGGCGGCGGTACATTCGTGGCCTCCGGAAGGCGCTCCACTGTAGAAGGCGGATGCCTTCCCCTTTGTTACGTCCCGGAAAACATGGGTGTGACCCAGCGCTATGTAATCGCAGTCCGCGTTGGCCAGCTCCTCGTGAGTGATGGGGGAGCCTCTGTCGATGAAGCTGACCGAATCCAGCACGATGCCATGACCTATGGCCACGTACCATCCTCGGTCCGGCCTGGGCGGGATGCAGCCCAGCGGGTGGAACTCCGGAACGTGGTCGTAGACCGGGCTGCCCCAGACGGACAGCGTCAAATCACCGAAAGCGACCGTTTCGCCGCCGCGGTCCCTGAGGATGTGGACGTTCTCCCGAGATTCGTGGAGGAGGAATGAGTCAGAGGTCATGAGAGTGTCGTGGTTGCCGGGTAGGACGATTGCGGGACGGTGCAAGCCAGCCAGCGATTCGAACACGTAATGCACCGTATCCTCGGGAACAGTCCCACTATCGAAGAGGTCTCCGGCTATCAACAGTGCATCCACAGAGAGGTGCCTCGCCGTATCCAGAACGTTTTCGAACCCCTGCTGGGCCTCCCTGGGATAAAGGTCGCTTCCCATATGGACGTCCGATGTGTGGAGTAGTCTTATCCGTTTGCGTTCCATAGCTCTGAAGACAGCGCGCTACATTCTAGCACAGGTTGAGATGGGGGTTGTTGCAGCCACGTGCTAGAACCGGGTGATGCCCAAGGAGTAGAGGTAGTCCCAGAGGTCTTCCAGGACGCGGCGGTTTTCCTCCGGCCCGAACCCGTCCACGATCCATTCGCGGCGGCCCCGTCCGTCAACCATGCCGGCGTCGATGAGGCGCTGGATGTGGTCGAACTCCATGTCTGGGTGGGGAAGGAGGTTGCGTCGCGCCACCTTGGAGATGGCGGCGACGAGGCCGTACGCGCCCCAGTTGGACACGGCGGCGATGATGGGATGCGTGGACGGCGTTACGGTGGGCGCTTTGCTGGGCAGGCGCGGGCCGGTGTACTCAGCCAGGTTGGCCAGCCCAATCTCGTTGCCCCAGTCGCCGATGCCGATGGTGGCGGCGTGATGGTAGAACAGGTAGTCCAGCTTGGCGGTACGCTCGGTGACATCAGAGCCTCCCACGAACTGGTACTTGCCTTCCACGCTCGCGCCCGGCCGTTCCACCGCAACGAGCACGGAGGGTTTATGCCGTTCCAGCAGGTCTATAGCAAACTGTTCGCTGGTCTTGTCGTCGGTGATGGGAAACTCTACGACCTCTTCCACGGTAGGCTGGCCTTCAAGGGTGAACGTAGCGTAGTGGTCTACAACGTAGGTTACCTTCCATCCCAAATTGGTCAGCGCTCTGCCCAGGAAATAGGCGCCCGGTGGGCCGTCGCTCTCCACGGAGCCGGTCTCCGGCGGTGGGAACTGGTAGGGATTGGGGATAAAAAAGCCGGTGAGGATGAAGGCATGACCGGGGTGGTCCAGAACCATGAACCTGGCGGCGTCCTCGACGAATGTATCGGACATCTGGAGCCGGACACCTGAGATGCCCGTCCACTTGCCCTGGTTGAGGATGATGTCTTCAATAGCGCCCATTGCTTTTTCTGCTCACCGACATTGGATGTCACATGCAGGCTATCATAAAACGGGCAAAGCAGGCAGGCGGGCAAGGCCGCAGGCAGCACGCCGTTTGACTCTATACCTCACCCCTCATAGAATCGCAGACGCTGGTATGAAGCAATCAATAGGGGAGGAATCATATGCGGATTGGAGTTGGCCTAGAGAACATACGCGCCTACCTTGAGGAGAACAAGGAGCGCCACATTCAGCGCATACAGAGACTTGTAGAGCAGCCAAGCGTATCGGTGGAGGAGTACGGCGTCAGGGAGTGTGCGGAGCTGCTGGTAGAGCTCCACAAGGAGATCGGCTGCGAGGAAGCCAAACTTGTCGAGACCTCTCACCTTCCCGGACTATGGGCGTACTACAACGCCGGAAAGCCCAAGACCATAATTGTGTACGCCAACTTCGACACCAGGCCCGTGCTGCCTCATGAGAAGTGGGAAAACCCACCCTGGAGCGGCGCGATAACGTCCTCCGGGCCGTATTCCAAGGTGCTCATGGGACGGGGCGCCGCCTCCTATAAGGGCCCCTACGTCGCCTGGCTGAACGCCCTGGAAGCGATCAACGCAGTGGAGGGGGAGCTTCCCTTCAACTTCATGTTCCTCCTGGAGGGCGACGAGATACTGGGCAGCGCCTCTTTCCCCGAAATGTACCAGGAGTACCGCGACCGGCTTGCCACGGCACAGGCCAGCTTCAGTCCCGGGGCATCGCAGGATGCGACGGGACGGGTCAGCATGAGCCTGGGCTACAAGGGGCTTATATACGCAGACCTCATAGCAAGCGGGGAGAAGTGGGGCAGGGGGCCGCAGGCTGCGCCGGGACACGGCATGACCAAGTCGGTGATAGACAGCCCGGCATGGCGCTTGGTGGAAGCGCTGTCGACCCTTACAGAGAACAACGGCAACAAGGTATCCATCCCCGGCTTTTACGATGACCTGACGCCACCCAGTGAGGATGAGAAGAAGGCGGCGTTTGCCTTTCGTGAAGCGATGGGTAACGGCGCCTGGAACCAGGTGCTGCCGGGAGTGGCAGCGATGAAAGTGCCTGCGGGCGATCTGGATGACGAGCAGGTCATACTCAACTACTTCTACGGACCCAGCTTCAACATCAACAGCCTGCGCGCCGGTCTCACCGGGCCGGGCACCATGCCGTTCACGCTGCCCAACGTAGCTGCGGCGCGGTTCGATATTCGCGTGCCGCGTGGCTTCAGCGTGACTAAGGTGATAGGGCAGATCAATGAGCACCTGGCAGCTCAGGGCTTCGACGACCTGGAACTGGACGTGCTGGCGGCCAACGATTCGTCGCAGACGGGCACGGACACCGACCTGGTGCAGGCAATCATGGAGGCGTTCGAGGAGATGGATGTGCCACTGGTGATGGCGCCCTACAGCGGGGGAGGAGGGCCGTGGTCGCTGTACAGAAACGACCTGGGGCTGCCCATGATCCGCAGTGTGGGCGTCGGCGGAGGAGGCAACGCCGGTGCAGCCAACGAGTTCATGGTTATAGACGGCACGGATACGATGGGAGGCCTGGTGGAGTGCGAGTTGTCGCACGTGCACATGCTGAAGGCATACGCAAGAAGGGCAGGGTAGGCCAAACCATGGCAATGCCGTTTGAAGGAGACTCGCATGGATGATAGGGATCTAGCGTTTACACCCGGGTACCGGCAACGGGAGATGATAGCAAGCGGGGAGATATCTCCGGTTGAGTTGACCGAGCTATACCTAAGGCGCATCGAGGAACTGAACCCCAGGCTGAATGCGTTTCTCACCGTGGCGCCGGAGCAGGCCATGGAGGCGGCGCGCCAAGCCAAGCAGGCCGTGGCGCAGGGAGACGACCTGGGTCCGCTGCACGGGGTGGCGGTTTCCATAAAGGACCTGGCTGCGACGAAAGGCATCCGCACCACCAGAGGATCGCTGGTATACGAGGAGCAGGTGCCTGATGAAGACGACATCTTCGTGGAGAGGCTGCGTCAGGCAGGCGCAATCATCCTGGGCAAGACCAACACCCCGGAGTTCGGTGAAGGCGGCGGCGTTACCGAAAACAGGCTGGGGCCCAACTGCAACAACCCCTGGAACCCCCAGATGACCAGCGGCGCGTCCAGTGGCGGCGCAGGCGCATCCGTGGCCGCCGGTCTGAACCCCATAGCACACGGCTCGGACGGGGCGGGGTCCATTCGCATTCCCAGCGCTTTCTGCGGCATCTACGGCATCATGGCCACGCAGGGCAGGGTGCCACGCCGGGAGACGGGACTTATGAGCTGGAACCCGGTCGACTTCTCAAGGGACGGCCCCATGACCAGAACGGTGAGGGATGCCGCGCTGTTTCTCAACGCGGTCTCCGGGCCGCATCCGCGCTCCAAGCATGGCACCATGCAGGAAGCGCCTCCTGATTTCACCTCAGACCTGGGAAAGGGGGTGCGAGGACTTCGCATTGCCTGGAGCCCGGACCTGGGATCGGTGGCGGTAGACGCAGAGGTGCGTTCCATAGCGGAGAAAGGCTTCAGCGTGCTGGAAGAGCTGGGCGCGGAAGTGACGGAGGCCAGGTTCCACTTAGAGATAGAAGCGCTGCACCACACGCTGGTGAACTTGAGGGGGCCTGCGTCCTACCTGGCCAACCACCACCTGCTGGAGGAGTGGGGAGACCGGATGATGCCTTATATCAAGGAAGGAATAGAACGGGGCGGCACGGTTACAGGCGCGGAGTACGCCAGGGCGCTGGCGGAGTTGGAGAAACTGCGGGCCTACGTGGACGCTTTCTTCAGAGAGGTGGACTTGCTGGTCACGCCTGCGGTATCGGTGACCTCTTTCCCAGGCTCGGAGCGGCCCACAGTGATCAATGGAAAGCCCATCGACCCCATGTCTGGATGGTACGGCCATAATTTCCCGTTCAATATGTCCGGCAACCCGGCGGCCAGCGTGCCCTGCGGTTTCGCCGCCAACGGTCTGCCGGTTGGGATGCAGATAGTGGGCGCCAAAGGAGATGAGAACACGGTTCTGAGAGCATCGGCGGCGTTTGAAGAGGCGCGGCCATGGGCGGATGCAAGGCCTCCCGTGTCGTAGAGTGCGCCGGTGATCTCCCAACCTCGCACAGTGTAGGTGACCATGCTTGTAATTGGCCTAGACTTTGGCACCCTTTCAGTGCGCGCCCAAGTGGTCGATACGGAGACGGGCGCGGTGCTCGCCACTGCTATCGAGTCGTACCGGCACGGCGTAATCGACCGGCGCCTCCCCGAGAACGGAGTCTCGCTGCCGCCGCAGTGGGCGTTGCAGCACCCCCAGGACTGGCTGGACTCGATGACTGCCGCAGTCAGAGCGGTGGTCAAGGAAGTAGACGGCTCTCTAATCGGCGGACTGGGCATTGACACCACGGGCTGCAGCGTGCTGCCGGTGAAGAGCGATGGCACGCCATTGTCGTTTCTTCCCCAGTGGAAGGAGCACCCCCATGCCTGGACCAAGTTGTGGAAGCACAACTCGGCGCAGGCACAGGCGGAGCGTTTTACGGAAGCGGCGATAAAGCGCGGCGAGAAGTGGCTAGGACGATGCGGCGGCGCGGTCTTTCCGGCATTCATGCTGTCCAAGGCGCTGGAACTGCTTGAGGAAGCACCGCTTGTATACCAGGAAGCGGATCTCCTAGTGGAAGAGAGCGACTGGCTAGTATGGCAGCTCACCGACACCTTCCGGCGCAACGCCTTCGCCGCGGGGTACCTGGCCTACATCCACGAAAAGGATGGGCCGCCGTCCAAAGAGTACCTGGCGTCCGTGGAGCCTGGCCTAGCCGACTTTTACCAAGAGAAATGCTCCGGAGAGGTTGCCGCGTCGGGGACGCCGGCGGGAACACTCAAGCCGTACTGGGTAGAGAAGCTGGGGCTTTCCAGCGGGGTCAAGGTGGCTGTGCCCACCATAGACGGACCGGCCGGGGCCATCGGCGGCGGGATTGATACCAACGGAACCATGTACATGGTTATGGGCACCTCTATAGTAGACTTCCTGCTCGCCGAAAAGGAGGCGCCGGTTCCGGGGATAGCGGGAGTAGCCGCCGATGCTACGTTCCCCGGCTGGTACCTTTACGGAGTGGCCCAGGTAGCGGTGGGAGACGCCTTCAACTGGTTCACCGAGCAAGTGGGCGTCTCTCATGAAGAACTGACCGCAAGAGCGGAGCGGCTAGCGCCGTGGGAGAGCGGACTCCTGGCGCTGGACTGGTGGAACGGCGGCCGCAAGCCTGAGGTGGACGCCGACCTCGGCGGTGTAGTCATAGGCTACAGCCTGCAAACGGCCAACGAAGCGGTGTACCGCGCCCTGATAGAGTCCACGGCCTTCGGGTCCAGGTATGTAGTCGACACCTTTCGCAAATCGGGGCTCACCGTGTCCGGCCTGCGCGCCGGCGGTGGGTTGACGGCCAACCGCATGCTTCTACAGATATACGCGGACGTCATAGGTCTGCCCCTGGAAGTGACCGCCAGCGAGCAACCCAGCACCTTGGGCGCAGCCGTGCTGGGAGCGGTAGCGGCGGGCGCTTATAACTCTGTGCTGAATGCGGCAAGGGTGATGGCGCCGGCAGCCGCCTACAAGGTAGAGCCTATCCCGGAACACAGAGCTACCTATGAGGCGTTGTATTCCGAGTACCTGCGCTTGGTGGAGATGTTCAGAGGCGGGGACTCCCCATTGAGGCGGCTGCGAGACCTGCGCCGCCGCATCGATTAGCTATCGGCGCTCTCAGCGACCTGCTGGGCGGATGGCCGCTTGGTCGGGGGCTTAGCCATCAGGATCATCGCCATGGAGATGAAGGACAGCACCCCAAACACCAGCAGCGGCACCTCGTACGTGCCGGTGCGGCCGAACATCCAGGCAGCGAATATAGGCGCTGCAAAGGAAAACCCGGTGCGGAAGGGTGCCACGGCGCCCTGAATCGTAGCGTAGTACTGCCTGCCGAACAGGTCGGCGCGGAGCGACTGGGGCAATGAAGAAAGCCCACCCCAGACCAGCGCGTACGGAGCGTAGACCAGGGTAAGCATAAAGATGGAGTTGACCTGAGACATAGCGAGCACGGATCCGCCAAGCAGGGCAAGCAAAACGGCCATGAGATAACGTTTGTTGAACCAGTCTCCGGCCCAGCTGAGAAACAGCCTGCCCGGTGCGCTGAAAATGCCATGTACAACAAAGAGAAAGGCAGCCTTGGTGGAGTCGCCGCCCATGGACTCCACCAAGGGGAAGAGATTTATGGCCACGGCGCTGGTCACAGCGCCACGCACTGAGACGGCGGTGGTGAAGTACCACAGAGTTGGCGTCTTCAATGCCTCCCAGACGGTGAAGTTGACCTCCTCTTCCTCGTCGTTCTTCGTGACGGTGGGAGTATCCTCGTCGGCACGGGTCGCGGACTGGCGGGCTGGGTCGTCGCCGTCGGGGAGCATGCCGTATTGCTCCGGCTTGTGTCGCATTACGGCGGCAACGGGCAGTCCAATGATGAAAGTGGCTACAGCCATGACGCGGAAAGCCCAACGCCAGCCGTAGGCCTCTATCAACTCATTGATGGGCCAGACCATGAGCGCGCCGACACTGAACCCCAGCCACATGATGCCGAAGGCGCGTCCGCGCTTGCGGCGCCACCAGTTGGCAACCGCGGTAGAGATGGGCATGCTGAACCCCAGGCTCGTGCCCATTATCACCCCAAGCAGGAACGAAGCAATGAAGGTAGGTAGGTTGGGAGATATGCTGACCAGGAACAGCCCCACGCCCAAGATGGGTACGCCAATGAACATCATGGTGCGCGGGCCGAACCTGTCGACAAGGTAGCCTTCTACGGGGCCGATGAATGCCGTTTCCATACGGCCAAGGACGATGATGGAGGCAACGACATATATGTCAACGCCAAACTCATCAGAGATGGGAATAATGAATGCGTTCAGCCCGTGATTGGCGAAACCAACGCTCACCGCCATGCCAACCAGGCCGGCAAATACTATCCACCAGCCGAAGAAGATGCCGCGCCCTGCCTTGGAGGCTGGTTGATTCGACAAGTAACTCCTCCCCAGTTTACGGTCGACAGTATAGCAGGTAGTTTTAGCTAATCAGGGTAGCAACCGCGGGCCTGTAGGCGTCGCGAAGGTGCCCTTGCTAGATATGAGTAGGGCGTAAGTGGCTTGGCGAGTCGCCAAACCGGGCGCAGCTTAAAAGCGCCCCGGGGAAAGAGCGAACAGGTCCAGGGTAGACGTTCCTTTCAACGCCAAGTCGGCCGCCGCTTTGCCCATTGCCGGCCCCATCAGTATCCCTTTTCTGCCCGCGCCGCTGGCCACAATAACTCCGGGTTTCCCAGGTATCCGGCCAAGCACTGGCAGCCCGTCGGGAGACACCGGACGCAGGCAGGCGGTCTGCTTAACAACGTCAGCCCTGGCCAGGTGGGGTAGTACGCCGGCCACCGACCGCACAATAGTCTGCCTCCCCGCCTGTGATGGCTTATCGTCGAATCCGGCCTTCTCCTCGGTGGTGCCGACCCAAACCAAACCGTCGGGCTTGGAGACAACGTAGCTGCCGTTCCAGTTGATATGGGGGATCGGCGGTCCCTCCGAGCGAAGCCGGAGTATCTGTCCCTTCAGCGGCGATATGGGCAAAGTGAAATCCAGCCATGCCGAGGCATCGTTAGACCAAGGGCCCATAGCGATGATTACCCTGTCACAGTGCACTGCTCCACCCTCCTCCAGAGACACCCCGCTGACACGGCTGACATTGAACAGGAGGCCGCTCACCTTTTCCATCGTCAGCGTGGCACCGTGCCTGAGCGCCCCCGCGACAAGAGCGTGGTTGAACTTGTAAGTGTTAAGCATACCGCTTGGCTCTTTCACCACTCCGCCAACCACCGTTGAGACCAAGCGGGGCTCAATGGCCAGGACGTCCTCCTTTTCCACCCACTCCACCTTGAAGCCATCCTGCGACGCCTGCCAGGGAATTTGCTCTTTCAATATATTGGCCTCTTCTGCGTTGAACGCTACCGCAACCGAGGTACCGATCTGAAATTCGTAGTCAGAGCCCGATTCCTCAGGCAGTGCTTGGCTAAGCTCAAGATGCAGTAGCCAGCTTTCCATGCAGAGGCCACCGATAGGGTCGGGGATGCCAGCGCCGGAAAGAGGGCCTAGACCGCCCAGCGCTAAACCGGAGGCATGTTCTCCGATGGGGTCTTTATCCAGGATGGTCACCTTTGCCCCGGCCTTTGCCAGGTAGTATGCGGCGGCTGCGCCGACCACGCCCGCGCCCACTACTACGACATCGGGACTATTATTGTGAGTCATACGCCTCTCTCATTGCAGAAAGTCTTTCTGCCAGTTGGAATACTGCTCCTGTCCTGTTGCCACGTCCATAAGCTGCGCCGTGGCCGCGCTATCCTGGAGGTCGCGGGGAGAGCCGCCGCGGCTGAGATGATACATGGCGTCATAGGTAGCCTTTACAGCTATCTGAAACGGCAAATGTCCCGCCAAGGCCACGCGCACACCCATGCCCGCCAGGTAGTCCAGGTCTTCCAGCTCAGGCGGTGTGCTACCCAACATCAGCGGCAGTGAGGTAGCGTTCCGTACCTTTTCCAGCTCCTCGCGGGTATTCAGGCCGGTGAGGAATACGGCATCGACGCCCGTAGAGGAGTACGCCTCCACTCTCCTGACAGCCTCGTCTGCTCCCGCGAATCCCGCCGCAGCAGTTCGCCCCACTATGACAAGGGATGGGTCCTGCCTGGCAGCCAGAGCCGCCTTGAGGTTGCCTATCATTGCTTCCATGGACAGCAGTTCCTGGCCTTTCTGTTGACGGAAGGGCCTGGGAAGTACGGTGTCTTCCAGTGTAAGGGCGGATACGCCAGCGTTCTCCAACTCTTGGACGGTGCGCATTACGTTGAGAGCGTTACCATAGCCATGGTCGGCGTCTACTATAAGGCTTAGATCAGCGGCGCGGGTTATGCGTCGCGCCTGCTCAGCGAACTCGCTGAGGGTGAGCACTACTATGTCGGGCGCGCCCAGTACCACAGCGGAAGCTACCGAGCCGGCGAACATGGCGACTTCAAAACCCACGGAACTGGCAATGCGCGCCGAGACGGGATCGAAGACCGAGGCGGGCCGGATGCAGTCGTTGCGCTCCAGCATTCGACGCAGACGCAGCCTTCTATCGGTTGGGTTGATGTTGGAAGTCACCCTTACATTCTACATGGCGTGGAAAGAGTAGGGTAGGCGGTAGGCGAGTTACACTTCATAATCCAAGGTCATATCGTGCTCCTCGGCATGTCCGGCAGAGAACCGGCCAGTACCAGAAAGCCCAGCTAGCTCGCCGGTGCCCGACCCTGGAACCACCTCGTACTCCGCCTTGGCCTTTTCTCCGTCGAAAAACCCGGTGTGTCGCAGCACGAAGCTGCCTGTTCGCCCACCCAGGCTGCCCTCAACCTTCTCGAAACCCGTGAACGAGGCTACCCCACCCTCAAGGTACGTCATTACGTACATGAGGTTGCCTGTCCCGTACAGGTCGCCATGGAAAGATTTTCTTATGTGTGCCCGGGTCAGCTTCGGCCCGTCCTCCGGTTCGTCGAATGGTTCCTCGTCCCAGCTTACGATCTTAAACGTGGCTTTTGTGGGCATCTTCTTCTCCTAGAAGTTGATTTGTGACTCATTCCTAACGCCACTCGCCGCGCCAGAACACCGGCGGAGGCGGCGGGGGAGGACGTCCAGGCCAGATGGGACGGCGCAAGAGAAGGCGGACCACCGCTACAGAGGCCACTCCGGCAAGGAATCCCCCAATGTGCGCCCAGTAGGCCACTCCGCTGCTGGCGCCGGCAATGGTGCCCAATCCGCCCCAGAACTGGAGCAGTATCCACAGTCCGAGCAACAACGTGGCCGGTATCTGTATCACCGTGATGAAAAGGAAGATGACCAAGGTGCGTATCCTGCTATACGGGTACACCATCAGGTATGCACCCAGCACACCCGCTATGGCTCCGCTGGCGCCTATGGTGGGCACCTGTGAGTCGGTGTCGACGGCTATCTGCATCCACGCTGCAGCCACTCCCGCCATCAGGTAGAACCCCAGGTAGACAAAGTGGCCCATACGGTCTTCCATGTCGTCCCCAAAGACCCACAGGTACAGCATGTTGCTGCCGAAGTGGACCAGGCCGCCGTGGATGAACATGGACGAAACCAGCGTCCCCCAGGTAGGAAACGGCGTTGTTATATCCCGCCTGCCTTCCGGAGTAAGCAAGATTTCGAAGGCGCGCCCGGAGGTGAACTCGTCAGGTATCACGCCGAACTTGTAGTAGAAAACATTGACGTCGCTGCCCAAGAGCAGGGTATAGAGAAAGACCAGGGAGTTGACGCCAATTAGGGAGTAGGTGACATAGGGGCGCTTCTGGCGACCGACGCTATTGGCGAGAGGGATCAAGAGACGCCCGGCATCCCGCTAGCAGGGAACGCGGTAGAAGAGGGGCGGCACTATGGTGTGAAGCTCTTCGGTATTGAGGTGGTTGATGGAGAGCATGACTCCTCCGACCGCCCTCGTCAGGTAGGGGAGCTCCTGCTCCGGGATGGTGATTCCCTGCGCGGCTGCCAAAGCCTGCATCTGTTCCGCCGTTATCTGGTTGGGTTGAGTGGTCATGGCGTCCTCATGTGGTTTAAGTTTAGCACACTCTACTGCGGCGGGAACTCCCTCTCCATCTCCGTAAGCGACTGGTCAAGTATCTCGATGATGTCATCCACAATGTCCGTTGTTATGGTGAGGGGAGGGGACAGGGTGATGCTATCGCCGACCCGTATCGCCAGTCCCTTGTCGCGAACCAGGTCGGTGAACCGCTTGGCGAACGGCCCGTCGGAGCCGCCGGGGTACCGCTCCTTGGTCTTGCGGTCCTTGACGATTTCGATAGCCATGAGCAGACCCAGGCCACCGCCTACGAATCCCACGGTGGGGTGGTTCTCCTGCAGCACGGATACGGCCTTGTCGTAGAGGTAGCTGCCCACAGTGTCGGCGTTGTCCACTACGTTCTCACGCTCCATGATCTCAAGGTTCTTCAGTCCGGCGGCCATCACGGCGGGGTGTCCGCCATAGGTCACTCCGTGGTGGAACTGCCCCATCTCGCCTTCAGCGTTGTCGAAGGCGTCCGCGACCCGCTTGGAGGCGACCACTGCTCCCACAGGCAGCTCTCCGCTGGTCAGCGCCTTTGCTATGGTCATTACATCGGCCTGTACGCCGAAACGCTCCATTCCGAACCATGTGCCCAGCCTGCCGAATCCGCAGATGATCTCGTCGGCAATGAGAAGGATGCCGTGTTTGTCGCACAGCTCACGCACCCTGGGCCAGTATTCGGCGGCGGGTATCTGGTTTCCGCTAGGGATAGGCGTCGCGATGAATGCGGCTATGGTGTCCGCGCCCTCTCCTTCTATGATGTTCTCCAGCGACTTCACGCTGAGCATGCAGCAGCTCTGGTTGGTGCGGTCCTGGAATCCCCAGGGACAGCGGTAGCAGTACGGCGGGTCTACCTGGATG
>DAOUKI010000011.1:0-4924 GCA_034421495.1 Dehalococcoidia bacterium
AGAGAGTTGCGCAGGGTGTGCCTCATGACGATGGTAGGCCGGTCCAGCCCCTTGCTGTACGCCGTCCTGATGTAGTCCTGTCGCAGCACCTCAAGCATGCTGGAGCGGGTTATGCGGGTCAGGTAGGAGCTGTATCCCCAGCCCAGCACCAGGGTAGGCCAGATCATTATCTGGGCATGGTTCCACGGGTTGCTCCAGGGGTTGGTGTATATGACGGGCGGCGACCAGTTGAAAAAGAGGAGCAGGCCCAGAACAACCAGTAGGGCTGCCCAGAGGCTTGGGATTGCCTGGCCGGCTATGGTAACGAACCGCACTATATAGTCGGGCCACCTATCTTGCCACAATGCCGCAACCACCCCCAACGGCACGGAGACAAAGAAGGAGAGCATCAGGGCATAGACGGTCAAGAGGAGGGTCACCGGAAGCTGTCTTGCCACAAGTGTGCGGATCTCCTCCTTGTCCTCCAGTGACCTGCCGCCAAAGTTGCCGTTCACCATGTCCCATACCCAGTTGCCGTATTGAACGACGAGAGGGTCTCTGAGGCCGAGCTCTTCTCGTACGCTCTCCAGCTGCGCCGGGTCGTAGCCGGATTGGCCGGCTCCACCGAGGACCACGCCAACCACGTCACCGGGCAGGGCGCGCATCACGATAAATATGAGCAACGACGCTATTACCAGGGTTGGTATGAAGAGGGCTAGACGCAGTAGGAGATATCTCTGCAACGGGAACTCCTTTGCGGCTCTGGATTCCCGCCTGCGCGGGAATGACGGTGGTGAGGGACTTCTAGTGTGAGTAGGCTCTTATGGGCTTGGTTAAGTGGCATCTGAGTATGAGCTAAATGGCATTGCCCTGGCGCTAACGGTTAGAGTCAAGGCTTGTCCAGCCATACAGTAGCAAAGTCGGTGTGGGTATGACCATCCTCGGGGGGAATGACCAGCCCCTTGACGTAGCTGCGATAGGGGACTACTTGAAGGGTGCCCGCTATGGGCACCACGTAGGCCTGTTCCTCCACGATATACCGTTCCAGCTCACGCCAAATGGCTACGCGCTGGGCCCTAGTGGTGGACAGCCGCAGCCTGTTGTACATTTCAGTGACGGTTTCATCCTCGTGCTTGGCGTAGGCATCGGGGTTATCGCTGTAGACGCCGAAGACGGACTCGGTGGCTTCCGGCAGTGGAGGCGTGAAGTGAGCGCCCGGCTGGCTGTCGTAATCGAGAGAAACTCTGCCCCGGTTCCATTCCCCTTCGTCCACGACCTGAATCTGCAGATCGATGTTCAAGCCGGAGAGCTGTGAGTGTATGAACTCGCAGCGCGCTATCAAACGAGCGCGGCACAAGTACCCCATGGTGAAGCCTTCGGCATGGTCCGCTTCTTCCATAAGGCGCTGGGCTTCGGCGCGGTTCTTCTCCAACTGCTCGGAATTGAACCTTGGCCAGGTGGCGAAGTCCGGGCTGGTAAATGGGTTGCTGGGACTCAGTACGGGCGATAGGTAGCCGAAGCCGCCCAGGGCGGACGGGACGGCGGACTGGTTGTCTATCCATAACGATATGGCTTGGCGGACCCTTGCGTCCTGCCAGGGGCCGGGTTTCAGCACGTTGAATGCAAGGCGGAACAGCCCGCCTTGCATCTCGGCGTAGAGGACGCCGTCTCCCAGACTGTTGTCGTAGCCCTGCTTTCTTTCTATGGAAAGGTAGTGGCCCTCGCCGCGTGCGCCGCCGTCCAATCGCCCGGCTCTTATGGCTGCGTCCATAGTGGACGGGTCAGGCATGACAATGAACTCGATGCCATCGAGGTACGGCAACGGCTGGCCTCTTTCGTCCTTCTCCCAGTAGTCATCGAACCGTTGTACCCGGAGCAAGGTTCCCTTTTCGTAGCTCTCCATTCGAAATGGGCCTGTGCCCACCAATTCGACATCCAGCGGCGCCAGGCTAACTTCACCCTCTTCGATCCTCTCCTTCATCAGATGGGTAGGGTGTGCAATCTTTATCCTGGGGTTCATCAGGGATTCCAGGTAGAAGGGGAACCGCTCCTTAAGGCTGACGCGCAATCTGTCGCCTTGCAGCACCTCGATTTCTTCTATCTGCCCAAGATCGGACTTGAAGTAGGCCGGGGCGCGTGTCTTGTCGCCGGCTGGGGTATCGAATGCGGCCAGCTCCAGCCAGAACTTGGCGTCCTCGGCGGTGAACGGAGTGCCATCATGCCAGACAGCGTCGTCGTTGATGGTAAAGGTCCATTCGGTGAACTCATTGTTGGTGACCCAAGTCCTAGCCAAGTAGGGGCAGACGATGTACATGTTCTGGCGACACCTAGTGACCAGGCTGCCGGGGCCGAACAGCGCTCCGCCCACGTGGTGCAGAGCTATGCTGCTGGTGCGCAGCGTATCGAAGGCGGCAGGGGGGTCGCCTCTATTGGCAAGTTGCATCACTCCTCCATACGCGGGTTCAAGCTGAGGAGGCGCGCCATCCGGAGATGGGGTAGGGGAGGCGATGGGACCGGACTGGTCCGGGTCCGGGCCGCTGCTGGGGCTGCAAGCAACGGCAAGGAGCAGCAGCAACGCTACAGCCGCCAGGAGGGCGAGCGACCGTAGAGTGTATAGTCGTAGGGAACTCCTTGCTTGTGGAGAGGGTCTTATCACAATGGATATACGATATCAAAGGCAAGGCTAGTTTCAAAGGTAGCGCTGTGGAAGATAGCGTAATGGCAGATGGCGCCCCAGGCAGGATTCGAACCCGCGACCCGCTGCTTAGAAGGCAGCCGCTCTATCCCCTGAGCTACTGGGGCATCCAATTCAGTCTAACCACCAGCTAGCGGAGGGTCAAGCTGGGGCAACCGGCTGTGGCGCTCACCCGCGCTTTGGCCGCCAGACCATTTTCATGTAGCGGTCACCACTTTCAAGCTCCTCCAGCATCTGGGCCAGGCGCTTCTGCTGAGTTTCGGGGCGCTTGGCGCTGTTAATCCAACCTATGTAGTCGTTCTGCTGATAAGGAGGGCGGGTGAGGTAAGCATCCATCAACCGGCTTCCGATCAGGGCATTGGCCACGAATTCAGGCATTTCGTGCCGTTCTCGTCTCAGGGAGTCCATTGCATCTCCTTGCGCCTTTTTCTCAACCTCCGGTAAACGTATACCAATACCAGAACAGCTAGGAGCGCAATGATGGGGATATCAAAGGGACGCATATATTCCCGCAGCGTTTCCCAGTTCGATCCAAGCAAGTAACCACCGAGGGCGAGGCCCGTGGACCAGATGAACGACCCCAGGAAGGTGAGCACTAGGAACGGAAGCAGGTGCATCCTGGCGATCCCGGCGGGAAGGCTGATCAGACTGCGGGCCACGGGGAGAAGTCTGGAAATGAACACCGCCCAGGTGCCGTACCGTTCAAACCATCTGTCCGCCACGTCCAGGTCGTTGTGGGAGATCAATACGTAGCGGCCGTACTTCTCCAGTAGGGGTCTGCCTCCAAAGAGCCCGACGGCATAGATAGCGATTGCGCCTATCAGGCTTCCCAAGGCGCCAAACAGACCGGCAAGCAGGACAAACCAGACGCTGTGACCTTGTGCCTCTATCAACATCCACCCGGCCAGCGGCATCACGGCCTCGCTTGGAATAGGGAAGAACACGCTCTCGATTGTCATCAGCACTACGACGCCTGGCCATCCGATGGCGTCGTAGGCGCGGGCAATCAGTTCAAGAATCTGTTGTTCAAGGGCTTCCATGGGGAAATTGTCCAGATAATTTACCAAGCTTCTGCTAAAGTAGTCAACGCCAGTTTGGACGCTATCCAATGCATTGTCTTATACAAGTATAAGAAACATTCAATACAAAGCATATAATCTTTCTTGACTAGTATCCAGATAATGGCTATCATTTCACTTCTAGAAGGGGGAACAGATGGCTAGAAAGACAAAATTGATGGCGCAAGTAGAGGCATCTCACAACAATCAACCCCTGGAACGGTTGCTTCCGGAGATGATAAACGAGCACGGGCTCACTGCTACGGCAGCTCAACTCGGCGTTAGCAAAGCTACCCTGGGATACTGGCTGCTGAAGCTGGGCATCAATGTTCGCCGTGTTGCTCTAGCGCCCGGTGAGGCTTTGGAAATCAAGCGGACCAGCTAAGTCTGTACAGTATATGGCTTGACACCCCCAGTCAAAGATTGTGATAATTAGAGCAATCTTAACCTATAGCCTCTATAGACAAATTCGGGAGGGTCCGTGCGTATTAAGACTGTATCCATATTTGGGCTGCTTATTGCGGCATCTTTGATAGCTGCTGGCTGCAATGGCGGCTCTGCACCAACGGCCACTCCGACAACACCCCCAGCCACACCTACACCTACGGCTGCTCCCACCGATACCGGGGGAGGCAACGGCAGCAGCGGAGGCGGCGAGCTGGTGGAGGTCGTCCACGGCGAGAACCCGTATGTTTTTATTCCGGACACGCTTGATCTGGAGCTGGGCAAGACCTACACGTTGGATTTCAACGTGCCCACCGAGTTCCATACGTTTACGGTGCCGGAACTTGAAATTGACATCTTCATCAACGCTGGCGAGAAGGTAACTGAGGACATAACGATTGACCAGGCCGGAGAGTTTGAATTGGTCTGTACCCCCCATTTTACGCTGGGTATGGTTGGCACCGTAACGGTCAGTTAGCTAGAGTCCTCCTAACCACAAGGCGTGTCTTGGGCGCGTCTGCTCTCTGGATGCCCGTCCCCGCATCAAGTGTGGGGCAGGCTACATGTGCATGACCGAGGCGTCCTGTAAGCCCACGCCGCCACCAGATTGCTTCGCTGGCGCTTGCAATGACGATAGGACGGTGCGATGTTCGTGCGTCTGTCACCACCGCTCGTGTCCATAACCCCCAAAAGTGTCAAAAACTACATTGACGCTGGTAACCCTCGACTCTAAAATACGGACAACTCT
>DAOUKI010000012.1:0-19099 GCA_034421495.1 Dehalococcoidia bacterium
CCCGACGCCTAGCTCTGCCGGGTAGGAGATATTCTCATAAAGACCCCTGGCCTTGATGTGATCGTTGGTAAGCACCTCTTTAGAGTTCAATACGGCGCCGGCTGGCACCCCAGCCCCCTGAAGTGTTGACATCAACTCCAAGTGCTCATACTCCTTTGTCCATTCGCCAACATGACGGTTCAAGCTCTCTTGGTGCTGGGATCTAGACAGTACGTCAGCATACCGGTCATCCTTTGCCCAAGCGGGGTCGCCCATGGCCTGACACAGGGAGTCCCACTGCGCATCATCAGTAACGGAAATGGCTATCCATTGATCATCCCCTTTGCACCTGAACACCCCGTGGGGCGAGAAGTGCGGATGACTGTTGCCCATCAATTTTCCGTTGCGCTCATTGGCAAGATAATCCAGGATTCCATCACCTACCGTAGAGGCGGCCAACTGATACATGGAGTAGTCAACCCATTGGCCTTCACCTGTCTTGTTTCGATGGTGGAGAGCGGAAAGGATCGCGAAGACTGCCATCCAGCCGTTGGGCGGATCAAACCACGCCTGTCCGACCCGCCTGGGTCCATCTTCCGGGTAGCCGGTGAACTGGCTGACTCCGCCGGTCAACTCAAACATGCGGCCAATGCCTTGATAGTTTCTCCAGGGGCCGGTCTGACCAAAACCTGAGAAGGAGAAGTAGACTAGATCAGGTTTGATCTTTCGCAGTGTGTCGTACCCAAGGCCGAGACGATCCATGACGCCCGGCCGGTTGTTTTCCGCTATGACGTCGCTAACTCTGACAAGGTCCTTGAACAGTTCCACCGCCTCTTCCGCTTTGAGGTCAAGGGTAATGCCAAATTTGCCCCTATGCAGCTGATGAAAGCTGCCGTCCCTGTTCCATGGCTCCTGCCCGGGCTCCCCGTCCGGGTACACTCCTTGACCGCCCCTGCTGCGGGTGTGGCTCTCCACCTTGATGACCTGAGCTCCCATATCGGACAGCACATACATGGCGGTAGGCATTGCCATCACGCTGGTTGCGTCGACAATGCGAACGCCTGACAGCAAACCGCTCTCCGGTTCCAACTCTAGGCTCATAGTCTCACCTGATATACCTTTTCCTTACTCCTATGCCTCGACCGTCCGTTGGCACCTACTTGGCAGTTAGGAGCTTGATTGGCCCCCGGTCCTCAATTGGCCCGTTACCTTCCTTGGCCTCTTCTCCAGAAACGCGGCGCTGGCATCCGCGGCGTCCTCGGTAATCTGCCATGTAATGCCGTTGTATAGAAGCTGTAGATGCCAGGCTTGGTCTTCCGTCATGTCTCTGCTTTTGGTTAGGAACTCCTTCAAGAACCTGACGGCCACCGGCGGCATCTCGGCTATTCTGTTTGCTATCTCTTCGCAGTGGGGCATCAGCTGATCGTGCGGCACCGCTTCATTGACCAAGCTGATACGCGCAGCCTCCGCGGCGTCTATGGGCTGGTCCGACAAGAGCATTTTCATCGCGTGTACGTAAGGCACCTGTCTGATCAACCGGGTGGCAAGAGGCCCGCTTCCAATGCCTCCCCGGTTGGATAGCAGCGCATAATAGAACCTGGCGTGTTCAGCACAAGCTATTCGTATGTCTGTAGTAGTCAGTAGACTGTACAGCCCCGCACCGGCCGCCCAACCGTTTATTGCCGCAATCACCGGCTTCCAGATCTGAGGGAAATCTACTCCGCCGTTGAAAACGGCGATGCGGCGCCCGCCTATAGTGCCTGCCCTAGGCCAAACGAAGCTATTCAACCTCCGGGCTCGCTCGTCCTCGAAAGTCTCACCCGGAGGAGGAGGCTGAATGCTGTGCCCTCCTGAAAAATGACGGTCTCCCACGGCTGTAAGGATCATGCAGCGCATTTCAGTATCCGCCCAGTAGTCCTGGTACGCCTCGCCGAGCTCCTCTATCACCTGGTCGTCCATGACGTTGGCTTTGGTGGGGTTGTTTATGGTCAGATAGGCAATTGGTCCCTTCTTTTCGTAGATCGTCTTCTTGGATGTTGACGCCATGTCTATTGCTCCTCCAGTAAACTGTCTCAAACGTCCTTGGTTGATAGCTCCGCTTTAATTACAATTTCAGGCTTTGTGTTGATTCCCTCTAGACAGGCGGATGCCTTAGGCGCCAGTCCGTAGCTTGCTCATAAGCATAGGCCGCCCTGTATATAAGCTGCTCTTCCATGGGGCGACCCATCAACTGAAGGCCAACGGGCAACCGGTCTCCCATGGCAAACCCGCAAGGCAACGATAGTCCTGGGTAGCCAGTTATGCTGGCAAGGCCGTTGAGATACATAGCGCGCGACCGGGTAATGACTTCACGACCGCGAAGCATGGTGGTCTTCAACCCAGGAGAATCTCCCAGGGTCATGCCTGTGGGCATGGCGATAACGTCCGCCTCTTTGAATGCGGCCACCAGTTCCTGTCCTACAAGCAGTCGCTTCCGGGCTTTCTCAACGTAGTCGGACACGTCTGGCTGCTTTCTATCGCCTGCCAGGATGGCCGCCTGGACTTCGTCCCACCCATCTAAGTTTTCAAAGAGGTGGGTGTGCTCCTTCCACCAGAGCGCTTCCGGTTCAATGCCGTCCATCAACGCTCTGGACTCCGACGCAAGAGGCAAGGACACCTCTGTAATGTGGGCGCCCAGCCCCTCCATTGTCTTTATTGCCGCTCGCACGCGGTCTTCGTGCTCTTCCGTTACCCACTCTTTCCATACCCAATCGTCGGTTGGCACGCCTATTCTGACACCCTTAATCCCATCTCTCAGTCCTACTCGATAGTCATACGGCGGTTCATTGATGCTGATGGGGTCCTTGGAGTCAAACTGCCCCAGGACCTGCAGCATGATGGCGTTGTCTTCTACCGTCTTGGTCATTGGCCCGGCCTGACTGGCGCTGGCGGTTGGATATGTGTCGGTTGGGTATCTGCTGATGCGTCCGGTTGTTGCCCTGAACCCCACTATGCCGCAATTGGCTGCGGGATGTCGCACGGAGCCGCCTCCGTCTGTGCCCACTGAACCCAGGCAGAGAGATGCCGCGGTAGCCGACCCTGGGCCGCTGCTGGATGTGCCCGGACTTACGTTCAAGTCCCATGGGTTCACGCAACCCACTACCCTGAGCTTCATCCTATCCAGCCCTTCCCTCACCGGCGATTGATACGTAGTGGTATCAATGCGGACCTTGCCTACGAGGATAGCGCCGGCCTCTTCGAGGAGCGTGTGCACCGTGGAGCTTACTCTGGGCTTTAGGTCCAGTCCTTGCGGGTTCCCGTGGGTAGTGGGAATGCCCTTGGTGTCCAAGCTGTCCTTGAGGGTGTAGGTGATGCCGTGCATAGGCCCACGATACTCGCCGGCGGTAATCTCCCGCTCTGCCTGCTTTGCCCTCTCCAGAGCGTACTCCCCGGTGACGGTGACAAAACAACCCAACTGGGGGGCTACTCTGTCGATCCGCTCCAGGGTCGCTTCGGTCAATTCTACGGGCGATACCTCACGCCGGCGCAGAAGTTCGCTCATCTCGGCGATGGTTGTATTCACAAGGTCAATAGACGGTGCACTCATTCTCTATTCCCTCGGCCTCGTTGCCACGCCTGCATGACGGCACATCCCAACCTAGTTCAAGTTGTAGCGTCTTGCTTTAAATAGGTGGATGTCTCAGGTGCCACTCGGTGGCCTGTTCATAGGCATAGGCCACTCTATAAGTAAGAGACTCCTCAATAGGGCGGCCCATCAGTTGAAGACCGACCGGCAGCCGGTCTCCCATGGCGAATCCACAGGGAACAGAGAGCCCGGGGAACCCGGTAACGCTGCCTAGTGCGTTTATTGGTATAGCCCTCGACCTTGTATGTACCTCCCGCCCGCGTACGTTGGTAGTCAAGGCGTCGCCTTTGTCTCCCAAGGTCATGCCGGTCGGCAGCGCTATAATGTCCACTTCTTTGAGAGCCGCCACCAGCTCCTGCCGGATGAGCAATCGTTTCTTGGACTTTTCTAGATACTGCCTTATGTCAACCGTGCTCATGCCGAATGGTGGCGGCGTGCCCGGAGTAATTCGCACGTCTTCCACTCCTTGGAGGTGTGCCTTGATCGATCGCTGGAGGTTCTCCCATTTGTCGGCGTTTTCGTATAGATGCTGGTGATCAATCCACCAGAGGATCCCCTCGGTGAGACCTCCCATGACTGAGCGGGATTCCGCTGCAAGAGGCAGCGACACCTCCTGAATGTGGGCGCCTAGGTCTTCCAGAACAGAAATCGCGCGTCGAACTATGTCCTCTTGCTCCTCAACGACCCAGTCCTTCCATGCCCAATCGTCGGTTGGCACGCCTATTCTGACACCCTTCATCCCGTCTCTGATTCCCGCTCGGTAGTCATAAGGCGGCTCATTGATGCTGATGGGGTCCTTGGGGTCAAACTGCCCTAGAACCTGCAGCATGATTGCGTTATCTTCTACCGTCTTGGTCATCGGCCCGGCCTGGCCGGCGCTGGCAGTTGGATATGTGTCGGTTGGATATCTGCTGATGCGACCGGTTGTTGCCCTGTATCCCACGATGCCGCAGTTGGCTGCGGGATGTCGCACGGAGCCACCTCCATCTGTGCCCACCGAGCCCAGGCAGAGGGATGCCGCGGTAGCCGACCCTGGACCACTGCTGGAGCCCCCTGGACTGAGGCTGGTGTCCCACGGATTGAAGGCCTCTATCGGCCGGTCCAGCGAGTCAAAGTTCGTTGTGTCGATGTTCACCTTGCCTACGAGGATAGCGCCGGCCTCTTCAAGAAGCGTGTGTGTCGTGGAACTTACCCTGGGCTTTAGGTCCAGCTTTTGTGGGTTCCCGTGGGTGGAGGGAATACCCTTGGTATCTATGCCGTCCTTGAGGGTATACGTGATGCCGTGCATCGGCCCGCGGTACTTGCCGGCAGCGATCTCCCGCTCCGCCTGCTTGGCCCTCTCCAGAGCATAGTCCCCGGTAACCGTGACAAAGCAGTTCAACTGGGGAGCCACTCTGTCGATCCGCTCCAGGGTCGCCTCGACCAATTCTACGGGTGATACCTCACGCTTTCGCAGACGCTCACTCATATCGGTGATAGTTGCGTTCACCAGGTCAATAGATGATGTACCCATTCTCCATCCCCTCCTTTGCGATGATACGTCTCTAGCTGACTAATGATGTTCAAATAGGCGGATGTCTGAGGTGCCATTCGGTGGCCTGTTCATAGGCATAGGCCACTCTATAAAGAAGAGGCTCCTCTACCGGCCGGCCCGTCAGTTGAAGCCCGACCGGCAGTCGGTCTCCCATGGCGAATCCACAGGGAACAGAAAGCGCCGGAAAGCCGGTGATGCTGGCAAGGCTGTTCAAGCGTGTTCCTCGCGAACGAGTGGGGACTTCCCTGCCTCTGATGATTGTAGAATCCTCTTCAATCTTGTCGCCCAAGGTCATGCCAGTGGGCATCGCTATCACGTCTACTTCTCTAAGAGCCGCAATCAGCTCCTGCTTTACGAGTTGCCGTTTCCGTGCTTTAACGACATAGCTCTCGATGTTTACCTGCCTGGTTCGGTTCGCCTGGATTGCTGCCTGGAGTTCGTCCCACTTGTCAGCGTTTTCATAGAGGGACATGTGGTCTTCGTACCAACTCTCGGTTTCACCCAGGCTTTCGGATAGTTCCCTAGACTCCTCGGCAAGGGGTAGAGAAACCGGTAGCACGTGCGCGCCCATACTTTCAAGCAAAGCGACGGCGCTGCGCACTCTGTCTTCGTTTTCCTCCGTTACCCATTTCTCCCAGATCCATTCATCCGTAGGGAGTCCAATGCGGATGCCCTTGACGCCGTCCCTCAGTCCAGCAGGGTAGTCATACGGCGGCTCATTGATGCTGATTGGATACTGAGGATCGTAGACTCCCAATGCCTGGAACATAATGGCGTTGTCTTCAACAGTCTTCGTCATCGGCCCCGCCTGGCTTTGTATGCCCGAGGCGGGGTAGCAATCGAGCGGATACCGGCTGATACGGCCAACCGTCGCTCTCATCCCAACAAGCCCGCAATTGGCCGCGGGGTGTCGAACCGACCCCCCCGAATCTGTGCCTACAGACCCAAGGCCCAGGGACGCCGCTGTGGCCGACCCGGGCCCGCTGCTGGATGTGCCAGGGGTGACTGTCAAATCCCACGGATTGAAGCAGCCGAGGGGTCTAAGTGTGGCTTCAGACTGGAACGTGATGGTGTCCATGCGGACTTTCCCCACCAGGACTCCCCCCGCTCCTTCAAGCAGGGCGTGCACCGTGGAATTGACCTTTGGTTTAAGGTCCAGGCCTTCCGGGTTGGCATGCGTTGTTGGGACGCCAACCGTATCGAGGTTGTCCTTCAGGGTGTAAGGAATTCCGTGAAGAGGTCCACGATACTGGCCTTGCCTAATTTCAGCCTCCGCCTGTTGGGCGCGCTGCATGGCGTAGTCGGAAGCCACGGTTACGAAACAGTCCAGTTTCGGGTTCACCCTTTCGATCCGTTCCAGCGTCGCCCGGGTCAATTCCACCGGCGACACCTCCCCCCGCCGTAGACGCTCGCTCATCTCGGTAATGGTGGCTTCTACTAAGTCAATCTCACCCGTTCCCACGTCGTCCTCCCAGCTAAGATGTTAAATGTGCCGAATCGGCTAGCTACCACGCATTCGGGGATCCAGAATGTCACGAAGGGCGTCCCCAAGTACGTTCACCCCGAACACCAATATAGTCAATGCAAATCCAGGGAAGAGGATCATCCAAGGCGCCTCCGCAAAGTGGCGCATCATGCGCGAAGCTAACAAGCCTCCCCAGGAGATGACTACGCCCCCGGGTGTTACGCCAAGGAAGCTCAGCGACGCCTCCACTATGATTACCGTTCCTATAGAGGTTGTGGCAACAACCATCATCAGGCCAAAAGTATTCGGAGCCACGTGTCTGACCATAATTCGTAAGGTATTCGCTCCAATACTGCGGGCAGCGTCTATGTACGGGGTCTCCTTGATGCTAAGAACCTGTGAGCGGATTACACGCACACCTCTACTGGAGAATATGAGAGTCAGCGCAATTATAAGGCTGGCAAATGACGGTCCAAACGCCGCCATGAAAGCGAGTGCAAGCAGAAGGGAGGGGAAAGCGCTCTTAGCATCAACGAAACGCTGGATAATCAAGTCAACCTTTCCCCCAAAATAGGCGCTTGATATTCCCAGTGCTCCGGCTATTATCGTAGCCGCAAGGGTGACTGTAACACCTACAAGCATCGAGGTTCTCGCGCCGTAGATGGTACGGCTGAGCATATCTCTTCCAAGCATATCGGTGCCGAACCAAGCATCGGTGGCGCCGGGCCTCACAAACACTTTGTCAGGATTCGTCAGATGGGGATCGTACGGGGCAGCGATTGGAGCCGCGACCGCTATGATAGCGAAGAAAGCAATGATCACAGCCCCAAGCGTCCCCAAGGGCTTGCTACGGGCAAGGTGCCATGCACCCTGCAAGTATCTCGAGCGCTGTTGCAAAGGCGGCGAGGTAGTTGCCATTGCGGCGGTATCTTTAGCTTCAAACGGTAGTGCCACTGTTGCCTCCGCTGGAGCGATTTAATGCGGTTCCCTTACTCATAACGAATCCTTGGATCCAACCACGCATATGTAATGTCAACAATCAGATTAACTATCAATGCCATGAGGGCGAAGTAAAGAACGTAAACCTGCACAACTGCAAGGTCGCGGCTTACTATGGCCTGTACCAGGGCCTGTCCTACTCCCGGTACGCTGAAAATGAGCTCAATCACCACTGTACCGGTCAGTAGCCCGCCCATCAGACCGCCAAGCGTTGTGACTACCGGCAACAAGGCGTTGCGCAGGGCATGTCTCCAGATCACGGCTCTTTCAGCCAGCCCCTTGGCTCTTGCCGTCCGAACGTAATCGTCCCTCATCACCTCTAGCATCTGGGTCCTGGTCATCCGTAACAGAAGACCGTTAGAGCTGAAACCGAGTGCAATGGCCGGAATGATCAACTGCTGGGTACTGACAATTGGGTTGTCCCAAAGGTGAGTAAATCCTAACGGGGGCATCCAACCAACCTCTACCGATAGAAACAGAATTACCAGCAGCCCTACCAGGAAAGTGGGCATTGCCAATCCCAGGATTGCCCACCCCCTCAACACAAAGTCAATCCAACTGTCTTGTCGCACTGCCGCCAACACGCCAATAGGTATTCCCATTGCCGCCACACTGACGAAAGAAAACAAGGCTAGTTGAATTGTGATGGGCAACTTGAGCTTTAGCTCGGTTGCTATGTCGCGCCTGCTGACAAAGGACTTCCCAAGGTCGCCGCGCGCCACGTCCCACATCCAGTCCGCGTATTGGACAAGAATGTGCTTGTCTAAACCTAGTTGCTCACGGAGGCGAGCATGGGCTTCGGGGGTGTAATGGCCTTCCCCGGAAGGGCCGGCTAAGATGACTGCCGCCACATCTCCGGGGACGACTCTCAGCAGTAAGAAGATAAACAGCGACGTTCCCAGCAGAGTAGGAATAAACAGCAGCAGTCTCTTGGCTATGTACTTCTTCACGAGCGTACTCTAGTCCTCAGCCCTCGCCTGCGGGGTACCCCGCAGGCGAGGGCTGAGCATCAACGCTGAAACATGCTTTCCGACTACCTGTCTAGCCAAGCACTTTCAAAGGTTGGCGTATCAAACGTGGTCTTCCTGGGAACCCAGCCTTTCAGGTCAACGCGGTTTACGTGCGATCCCACACCACGAACGCTTCCTATTAGAGCGGCTTCGTTGTAGACAATGATCCCCATCTCCCGCAGGATTTTGCCGCGGGCTTCATTGTCGTTCAGGAGAGCCTGCTGCTCGCGGAGCCGCAGCCATTCATCATCTTCCCACGTGGTGTAGTTGCGTCCGCCGTCATCCCAGATATTGTACATCTGGAAGTTGAATGCGTCCGGGTCATTGAACCGTGATCCGGTAGCCGTTTCCAGCATCTGGAAGTCTCCGCTCTTTGAGCGCGAAGTGCGCGTAGACAGGTCAACTATCTCCAGGAAGATGTCAACATGCAAGTCTCTGTTCATCTGCCCAATGATTGCCTCGCACTCCGTCTGTCGCCGGTCCCAGCACACCCACCCGAACCGGAGCCTATTGTTGGGGCCGTATCCGGCCTCCTCCAGTAGCTGGTTAGCAGTCGCTTCAAGGTCAGCTCTCACTCCTGGGTCCGGGTCGAAGGCTGGGGCATCTCTGTACCAGTCCTCCAGGGAGGCGATATAGCTCCATTCAGTGAGATAGGGGGTTACCAAGCTCCCCTTACCATCCGTGATGAGCTTATCGTATTCCTGGCGATCGAAACCGATCTGAATGGCTGTGCGCAGCTTATCGGCAACCGGATCTCCGTCTGGACCAAAGGGCTTGTTGGCCACATTAAGCATAAAGCCTTTCCAGCCTAGACGCTTCAGGGCGTTCAGCCGCACCTGGCCGGGAAGCTGCCTGTCCAGGTTTGCCAGGTCCGTTTCTGTGAGTGTCGTGCTGGATGGCCCCATGTTGTCCAAGCGGCCCGCCAGGAAATTTGCCCTCATTGCCTGGGCGTCATCTATGTGAACGATATTGAGCTCGTCCAAGTAAGGCAGCCCTTCTCTGAAGAACTGCTCGCTCCGCTCCCAGACGGCTTGGTTCTCAACCGCAACGCTCTTGACCTTGAACGGTCCGGTTCCTATGAGCTCACCCTTACCCGGGTCCAGGTCGCGGTGCTCCTCACCTGATTCATCCAGTGCCCTGGTGTACGTGTCGGGCAAGAAGGGCACAAATGACCCGGCAAGGCACGGAATGAAGGCCGCCCTAGCAGCCGTCAAGCGCACCGTCACCTCGTTGGGGCCGGTCACCTCCGCGCCAGCATCTGGCAAGAGGTTTCCTTGGTCGTCCCGGACCGGTTTGATATAGGCGCGAAGACATGCCTGAGTGTTGCCTGGAACTTCGTTTGGCCTATCCACGACCCTGACGAATTGGTACCACACGTCTTCAGCCGTGAAGGGGTTGCCCTCGTGGTCTACAATCCCGTCTCGGATGTTGAAGGTGTAGGTTATGCCGTCGTCACTGACTGTCCAAGATTCGGCTAAGTCTCCTTCAAGGGTGCTCCGGTCGGCGGGGCTTGTGCGAATCAACTGGTTGTGCAGGTTGCCAATGCTGCCCCAGCATATCCAGCTGTGCCCGCAGATAGCGGCATACGGGTCAAAGAGCCAAGTACCGGACGTTGGCATCGTTAAGGCCCCACCGTACTTGGGCTGCTCCTGTGGAACAGGCACAGAGGTAGGGGTAGGGACAGCCGTGACACCGGGGGCGGGCGGCTGTGGCGTAGGCGTAGGCGCCCCTGGCGCTGCCGGTACCTGTGTTGGGGCAGGCGCCTGTGTAGCGGCAGGCGCCTCTGGCGCCGATGTAGGTGTAGGAGCCGGCGTAGGCGTCTCTTCAGCGCTTCCGCAGGCTACAATTAGCAGCAATGCCGCAAGCACTGCCAGCTTGGGCAAAACCCTCATCGAAATTATGGTCTTCATAATCCCTCCTTATCCCCGTCATTCTGCCTGAACTCAAACTTGGAGAGTCCCGAATTGTAGTTAAATAGACCTATCACCAATTCGACTGCTCTGTCAAGCCTGTTCCTTCGTGATTGGCATCACAAAGACACATGAACGACGCATATCGTAAAATACAGCCTTGTTTAGTACCATTTTCGTGAGTCTGGTCAATTGCCGACCCTTTGGGACTCAGACAACCGCCACCTTAGCGCTCAGAATCTTGTAGCCGACCAGCCGCGGCAATTCCAAAGCAGAGACAGCACCCTGCTTGCGGCGGAGCTTGCTTACAATGGTGCGCACGGGTGAGTCAATGGCCGGTCAATTCGAGAGGGGATGAGTTTGCTTGTCGTAGAGCCCAACACCTACGCCGATAGCAATGTACCACTGCCATATCCTCGACCATGAAGAACCTGGGCATGATGGGGCAATTCCATCGGTTCGAGCCCAATAGGCAGCACACCAGTGTTCGCTGCTAGGGGGACAAAGCGATTAAGGTCAGCCCCAACACAATAAGGGTGGATCCCAGTAGTCGGCCCTGCCCGAATCGCTCTTTGAGAACCAAGACTCCCAACAGGACACCAAACACTATGCCTACTTCTCGTGCCGGGCCTACATAGCTGACCTGAGAAAGGGAGAAGGCAGTCAATACCAAGCCATAAGCAAGGAAGACCAGCAAGCTTGCAATCAAGGTAGACCAGGGATTCGATTGCCATTCCAGTCGTATCGGGGTCATCCCGTACTTGAATGCAATGTAAGGAGCAAGGCCAATGGCGGCGCCTACGTTGATCATATACATATACAGGAAGGGCTGGACGTGATCCACGCCGACTTTGTCTACCAGGGTATACGTGGTAATTGTCAGTCCAGTGAGTATGGCATAGCGGACACCTCCATCCCGGAGAAAGACTGAAGGCTGAGTAAGGATCTTCCGGAAACGTCCCCACCATGACACGATGAAAATGCCAACAACGATAAGGGTGATGCCGGTCACAGCAGGCAAGGCCACGCTCTCTCCCAGCGTCAGTACCGCTAGCACAGGGACCAGCATAGGGCCAACGCCTCGGGCTATGGGATAAACCAAGGACAGGTCACCTTGAGAATAGGCACGACCCAGGAAGACGAAATAGGCGACGTGCGTTGCCGCAGACGCCAAAGCCAACCAGTATCCGGAGGCCTCAACCGGGTTGAGCCAGAACAGAATAACACCCAATGGGGCTAACAGTACGCTCCCGCTCACCAGAAGGGCCCAAGCGAAAACTTCCTGGTTACCTGAACGTTTTAGCAGAAGGTTCCACGCTGAATGGAAAAAGGCAGAAAGCAAGACCAGTGCTAGAGATAGTGCGTCCATGGACAAAGTATAGACCAGCAGATACGGGTGAGGTCAGATCCTTGGAAGTCCAAGATGCCAGAACTCCGCTAGAGGATACGGCACACTTTGTACGAAGAGCTGGGTTGGTACGCACATGAGGGGGACATAGGCACCATTACCTCAACGATACTAATCCCTCGTGTCCCGCCAAGACTTCACGGCCGGTTGCTTAGTGCGGAGGTGCTACGCGCCCCTCTGCCAGAGCCTGTGCCCGGTAGCGGCGAGGACCAGTGGGATCATTACGGCGACGAAATCCCAGATGACGTCCACAGGGACGCTGGCTGACTGACCCTCGTCCAGCGCCAGCAGGTAGATCCAGTTGCGGAAGAACCATATGGCGAGCACCGCATTGGCGTAGAACAGGGTGTGTGCGCTGAGTCGTGTGAGATTGAGCGGCTCACCGCCGCCGGACTGCGAGCGCATGTGCTGGAAGTTCACTGCGAGTGCAATGAGGATAGCCAGTGCGGAGACGTAGTTCATTACATCCCAGACCCGTTGCGGGTTGTCGTAGAGCGTGTTGAAGAGGAATTGCGCTAGGTACAGCGCCGCGTACACCATCAATAAGCCGCCGACCACTCGTAGAGCCATAGCCATAGCTGTCTTCTCCTATTTTAATCTCTGCCGCCAAGTACAATATGCCGATTTGAGAATATTCCCACGCCGCTGTTCGCGCAGACGGGCATCCAGGGTCGGGGCGGCGCTAAACGAAGAGCTGTAGAAGGACCTGCTGGACGATGAAGATGACTATTATGGCCACCATTGGCGCGAAATCGAACATGCCCGTGCTCGGCAGGACGCGCCGTATGGGGGACAGTATAGGCTCGGTCACGGCATAGATAAACTGAACGATGGGGTTGTTGTACGACACGTTGGGAAACCAGGACAGTATGACCCTGCCTAGAATGATCAGGTACAGAAACATGCCTATCGCGCCTATTAGTTGATCCATGCTTATCCGTTCTCTCCTAGCCGTTTCGACTTCTGGTAAGCGGCCACCACCGCGTTGATCACGGCATCCCTGAAACCTTTCTCTTCCAACACCTTTAGCGCCTCCGCCGTTGTGCCGCCCGGAGACGTTACCATATCACGGAGTTGGGCCGGGTGTTCCCCCGACTCTTTGGCCAGCTTGGCGCTTCCCAGCAAGGTCTGTAATGCCATCTTGCCAGCCATCTCGCGGGACATTCCCATATAAACGCCGGCATCTATCAGGCTCTCCAGAAATAGGAAGACGTAGGCCGGCCCGCCGGCGCTCAGCGCCGTGCCCATGTCCAGGTATTCCTCGTCGCTGACCTCCATCTCCGCACCCAGGGTTTGCAGGATGACGCGGGCCGTTTCTTTGTGCGATGGGCCAACCGATTCCGAGGCCAGCCAGAGACTCATGCCTTCGCCAATGCGGGACGGCGTGTTTGGCATGACCCGGATCACGTTCCGATGTGCCAGGCCTGTGATCAGCGTCTTCATCCTGGCTCCGGCTATGATGGAGATCGCGGTCTGGTCTTCGCGCAATGCGCCCGTGATCTGTTGCGCCACGTCGCTGAGGCTCTGCGGTTTCACCGCCAGCACCACCAGCTCACCGTGGCGCGCCGCCTCTAGGTTATCGCCGGTTACGGCTATTCCGTGCTGCTTGGCTAGGTGCTCGCGGCGTGCCTGCAGGGGCTCTCCGGCGCATATTTCCCGCGGCTGGGCTACGCCCTGATGCAATATGCCGGCGATGATGGCCTCCGCCATGACGCCTCCACCTATGAACGATATCTCCATTATTTCTCCACAGATGCGATGCTCTATTATAGCAGGGCATTGGAAGGCAGGACTCAGCTAAGATCCTAGCGTGGCAGCCCCTTTCCTGAAGCGACCGACGCCGCCAGCTTGATAGCCTCTATCATGCTGGTGGCCTGGGCCACGCCCTTTCCAGCGATGTCATAGGCCGTGCCGTGGTCCACGGAGGTGCGGAGCAGCGGCAGACCCAGGTTTATGCTCACGCTTTCCTCAAAGCCGTACACTTTGACCGGAATATGCCCCTGGTCGTGGTACATGGCAAGCACTGCATCGTACTTCCCGTCTATAGCCTGGTTGAAGACGGTGTCGGCGGGCACAGGACCGGTGGCGTCCACTCCATTGTCGCGCGCCTCTTTTACCGCGGGCTCTATGGCGGTGGCCTCTTCATCTCCAAGCAGGCCGCCGTCGGAGGCGTGGGGGTTCAGCGCCGCCACGCCAATGCGGGGATGCTCGAAGCCCCACTGCCTGAAACATTCGTGAGTGAGCATTATCTTGGCAAGGACGTTTTCCCTGGTCACGGAGTCCGGCGCCCTGCGCAGTGAGCGGTGCGTGGTGAGGTGCACCACTCGCAACGTTCCCGACATCAGCATGGTGGCCACCTGGGGCGAGTTGGTCATGGACTGCAGCACCTCCATGTGGCCGACGTCTTTGTATCCCGCCAGAGACGCCGCCTCCTTGTGTATGGGCGCCGTGGCCATGGCCTGCGCCTCGCCGCTCAGGCATAGCTCCGCCGCCGCTTTCGCCCACTCCATGCTGGCGCGGCCCGCCTCGGGAGATATTTGCCCCCACACTACGTCTTCCGGGTTGAGGTTGTGCATGTCCAGCACGGAAACCACCTCCGGCGAGGCGTCGATGCCGGCGGGGCCTTCCACCTCTTCGACCCGAAGCGATACCCCGGTCACTCGCAGGCCCGCTTCCATGATAGAGACGTTGCCCACCACCAGGGGAAGGCAGGCGGCGCGGACTTCCTGGCTGCGCAGCGCCCTGGCGACGACCTCCGGCCCTATGCCACAGGGGTCTCCCATGGTGACTGCGATCACAGGCAGGTTGGACATGGCTCACTCCGTTTGACTTGCTGAGAGGATTATATTGACAGTGATGCCCGATTGCCAGTGGGGAGGTGGGCAGTGCAGTCGGGAGGCTTTGGATTCTTCACTTCGTCCAGAATGACACCACCCCACCGCCGGATTGCTTCGGTTCCTGGCAATGACGGATGGGGGAGTATTCGTTTCAGACGTTATGTCAACTAGCAAAGCTAAAACGGGCAACTTTTTGGCGAAAAATGGAGAAACGAATCCGATCGCTATGGAGTCAACGATGTTCGTTGAGGAGGAGATACGGCGCGGGGCTGTGCTGAGGGTAGGCAAACGGACAAGCAGGCAAGGGAGAGCCGGCGTGTGGACGTTGCTGAGGATCGGTGGTTTGCGGGTAGGGTTCATGGGTACAGGATACGGGGAGGGTGGTGGTATGGGGAAGTGGTTGGTGGCAGGGGGGACACGGCCCCGCCCCTGGATGCCCGTCGCCACGGGCATGACGGTGTGAGGTGGCCCGCTCATTTCCTTTGACGATGCTCAGGATGAGCGGGGGTGTATTGCAGTCGGGAGGTTTTGGATTCTTCGACTCCGCTCCGCTGCGCTCAGAATGACCGTTGGTGGGGGCTGCGGGAATGACGGAGGGGTGCGGAAGGACGGCCCACCCACCGCCGTCTTGCCCGCGGAGGCGGGCGTCTAGGTGTAGGGTGGGTGAGGGGGTCACCTGCTCCGTCGTGGACAGCTTTGGGGGTCTGTTGTATAGTTTTTACAGCTAGAGAAGTTGCCGGGGCATCTCAGAACGGCTTTCTCGGGAGCCTCCAAGTGGACCAAAGAGATAGCGGCCCGCAGGAGGCAACGGGCCGCTGGTGAAGGGAGGCGTCCCTTGATGGCGGAGGGACACCCCCACGTACAAGGATCGATGGTCCACCCGGGGAAGGCGAACCGACCGGCCCCCGTTTTAGCGGGGGACTCTCAGGAAGTGAAGGTGGATGCCCCGGCAACTATAGATGATCGGAAACAATATGCCGGGCCATCCTAGCCCTGTGCCCTGGCAGCTAAGCCGGGGCACCCCATAACGGGACAGCCTTAACGCTAAGGCTGGGCACCTTCCAGTTTTCTATCTCCTCCAATCCTCCTTCTGAATTGACTCTGTAGATAGAGCGATCCATGTCTATGAAGAATCGCTGGCCTGCCCTGTAGAGTTCGGATTCCCGCCCCTGCTGGCGCATTAGGCGGAATTCCAAATGAAGCAGGTTGCGCAGCAAGCCCTCCTCCGAGCAGTCCTTGCTATCCACCACGGCTACCGGCGGACAGTTGGAGGGAAGGGTACGGCTCCTCAGCAAGTCGCGGTTGGCGGTGACCACCCAGCGCTCCTGCTGAATAGCCTCGGTGATGAGGTCGCGTCGGCAACGGGAAAGCGAAAGAGTATCAGGCTCAACCGCCTCCACCTGGGGCAGCCCGTTGTCTATCAACCAGCGTATCTTGCCGTTTCCTGCCGGCATGTTTCCCTCCCTTGCCGACTGTTATCTAGCTACTTATGGGGCGCTCATCACCCTCCGCACTGATTCCAGGCGCAGATATGGCATACGACGCAGCCCTCCTGAAAGGCCACCGGCCCGCCGCACTCGGGGCAGCTGAAGCCTACCGCCTCTACCGGCTGCTTGACCACTTCCAACTTGGTGTGGCCGTTGCCGTTTCCGTTGCCATTGCCGTTGTTTACGGGAAATCCAAGCTGGGCTCCGTAGCTCTCCTCAATCTCCGGAGCGCCCGACACGGCGTGCTTGCGCAATACCTGGGCCAGGGCGTCCGGCACCGATCTCACCATAACCCCCCGATCCCACACCGGGTGGCATGTGATGCCCTGCAACTGGTCCACTATCTCGACGGCGGGGACGCCGGAGCGGAGCGCGAGGGACACAATCCGGGCGATTGCCTCAAGGTGCGCCGAATCACAGCTACCGGCTTTGCCCAGGGTGGTGAACACCTCAAAGGGCTGGTTGTCCTGGTCCAGGTTGATAGTGACGAACGTGTTGCCGTGGCCGGTGCGCACGCGCTCAGTGATTCCATGCATCTGAATGGGGCGCTCCCGCTTGATCCTGGTCGCAACCGCTTCTGCCTGAGCAACGGCTTCGCTCACCTGAGCTTCGGGCTTCTTACTCTGCACCTCCAGCACCTGCATGGACTTGGAGCCGTCGCGGTATATGGTGATGCCTTTGCAGTGGTTGTCGTAAGCCAACCAGTAGGCGCTTTCCACGTCCTCAATGGTGGCGGAGTTGGCCATGTTGATGGTCTTGCTCACGGCAAGGTCGGTGTGGGCTTGGAACACCGCCTGCATATTCACGTGAGCTTTGACCTCTATCTCGTTGGCCACTTTGAACAGAGCCTTGACGTCGTCGGGGACGGCGTCTATGTGCTGGCAGGAGCCAGTCCTCGCCACTTCGTCCATCAGTTCCTCCGAGTAGAAGCCACGCTCGTGAGCGATGCGGAGGAAGTGTTCATTGACCTCTCGCAGATGCTGACCGTCCAGCACGTTCTTGACAAAGGCAAGGGCAAAGATGGGCTCTATTCCGCTGGAAGCCCCGGCTATGGCGCTGATGGTGCCGGTGGGAGCGATGCAGGTGCGCGTGGCGTTGCGGATGGGCAGATCGTCCTCCGACTGCGGCTTCCAGCCGGGGTAGGGGCCGCGCTCCATGGCAAGCTCCAGGGACACCTTGCGGGCCGCATCGTTGATGGTGGCCATCACCTTGGCGCCGAGGTCCAGCGCCTCCTCCGATTCGTAGGAGATGCCCATCTGTATCAGAGTATCGTGCCAGCCCATGACGCCCAGTCCGGTCTTGCGTGTGGTGTCCACGGCCTTCTGCACCGCATCCGTGGGGAAGGAGTTGACCGTGACCACGTCGTCCAGGAAACGGGCGGCAATGGACGAGACATCCCTCAGTGACTCGAAATCGTAACGGGGAACGCCACCGTCTTCGATGACGAACTTGCCCAGGTCTATGGATCCCAGGTTACAGGCCTCGTTGGCCAGCAGGGGCACCTCGCCGCAGGGGTTGGTGCTCTCCAATCTCCCCAGGTGAGGGGTGGGATTGGAGCGGTTGGCTTCGTCTATGAAGTAGAGCCCCGGGTCTCCCGTTTTCCACGCCGACTGTATTATCTCTTCCCAGATCTGGCGGGCGGGCAGCGTCCTAACCACCTCTCCGGCTTTGTTGTCCCCGCTGCCTTCCGGCACCACCAGGTCCCAATCGTCATTGTTCTTAACCGCCTTCATGAAGGCGTCGCTGATGGCCACGGAGATGTTGAAGTTCTGCGCCGTGGCGTCGTCGTCTTTCATGTGGATGAAGTCCATGATCTCAGGGTGCGACACGTCCAGTATGCCCATGTTGGCGCCGTGACGCTTGCCCCCCTGGGTGATCATGTCTGAAAGAGAGCTGAGCATCTTGAGCACGGCTATGGAGCCGCAGGCCTTGCCCTGCGTGGTCTTGATTCCACTGCCGCGCGGCCGCAGTTTGCTGAAAGAGTAGCCCAGTCCTCCGCCATACTTTTGAATCATGGCGGAAGAGCGCGCCGCCTCCATGATGCTCTCCATGGTGTCCTCTACGGGGAGCACAAAGCAGGCGGAAAGCGTGCCCTGGCCCGTGCCCGCGTTGAACAGGGTAGGGGAGTTGGGCAGGAACTTGGTGCTGGCCATCAGCTCGTAGTAGGTATCTGCCCAGCCGTCACGGATCTCCGGGTCCTCCGGCTCCGCCACGGCCCTGGCGACTCGCAGGAACAGGTCCTGCGCCGTCTCGTCGCCTATCAGGTAGCGCGTCTTGAGGATGGTGTGAGCGTTTTCAGTGAGTTGCGGCTCTATTCTGTTGGTGGTCATTTATAATCCTTTCTATCTATGCCCTCAAAACGACTTGTTAACGTAGGGGCGGAATAATTACAGGCATCCAGGCCTGAAGTAAGAGCGGGTTGCTACCCGCTGTAGTGGCAGGTGCGGCGCTTCTCTTCCGCGCCGCTGACGGCACAGCCAATTGCTTGGTAGATTAACGGTTTGCTGTTGCTCATGGCCATGGTGATTTTTCTCATTATTGGGTCAGTTTTTCGGCCTGCCTGGCGGCGCTTTGCTGCTTGGCGGCCTGCCCCGGCGCGGCGGCCTGCCTCTGCCCTCATCCAGAGGAAACAGTGTGCCCTGGTTCTCCGGCGCCACTCCTGCTTCACGCGACGATAGCATGGCGTCCACCTCGTCCCGGAACGTCTCCAGGTCCTCGAAGTCGCGATAGACACTGGCGAACCGGATATAGGCCACCCGGTCCAGTTTTCTGAGGCGTTCCATTACCATTTCGCCTATGACCGAGCTTGGGACATCGGCGCGGCCCAAGCCCTGGAGTTGCTCCT
>DAOUKI010000013.1:0-7731 GCA_034421495.1 Dehalococcoidia bacterium
ATGGCGCAGCTCGCTGAGCACGGCATCGACACGATTGATCTGGTGGTGTGCAACCTCTACCCGTTCCGCGAAACGGTGGGTGAAAACGGCGTGACTCTGGGAGAGGCGTTGGAAAACATCGACATTGGCGGGCCTACTCTGATCAGGGCCTCAGCAAAGAACTTCCCTCACGTCGTGGTAGTCGTAGACCCCGCCGACTACGAGTGGGTGTCGGACAAGCTGGGTAACAGCGGTCTTTCCCCGGAAGACCGGCAGGGCCTGGCCCGCAAGGCTTTCCAACACGTGGCGCTGTACGATACCGCCGTTTCGCAGTACCTCTCCCGCGATGGCGCGTCCTCCTTCCCGGATGAGTTGACCGTTGGTCTGAACAAGAGGTTGGACCTGCGCTACGGTGAGAACCCCCATCAAAAGAGCGCCTTCTATACGGTGGACTCAGGACCGGTTGACGGCATGGGAGGTTTTGTACAGCACCACGGCAAAGAACTGTCCTTTGTCAACATTCTGGACGCAGACGCCGCCTTCAACCTGGTCGCGGACTTCCCTGGGCCTGCCGTAGCTATCATCAAGCACACGAATCCCTGCTGTTTCGCCACGGGAGACGGCGACGTTGCAGCTCTTTATGAAAAGGCTCTGACGCAGGGCGATCCCGTTTCTGCCTATGGAGGAATCGTCGCCTCCAACCGGCCTATAGACATGGCATATGCCAAGGCTCTGCGCGAAGTGCGCAGCCCGGTGAATGGCGGGCGTATGTTCTATGAAATCATCATCGCGCCCGGCGCGGAACCGGAAGCCCTGGAGCACCTGAAGAAGAAGTCCAAAGACCTGCGCATACTCACCGTCCCTGCCGGGGACGCGCGCCGTCCGCGCCGGGAGGTTCGCACCGTGAGAGGAGGAGCCCTGGTACAGGAAGCAGACGTCACTGTCTCCGGGGAGACCGCTTTCCAAGTGGTTACAAAGAGACAGCCCTCAGACACTGAACTAGCGGACATGGCTGTGGCTTGGGCGGTGTGCAAGCACGTGAAGTCCAACGCCATCACCATGGTCAAAGACGGCGTTCTCGTTGGCATGGGAGCCGGACAGCCCAACCGGGTAACCAGCGTGAGGCTGGCTTCGCAGTTCGCTGGCGAACGGTCAAAAGGCGCAGTGCTCGCCTCGGATGCGCTGTTCCCCTTCGATGACAACGTAGTGGAAGCGGCCGCGGCGGGCATCGGCGCCATTGTTCAGCCGGGCGGCTCAATCCGTGACGAGGAGAGCATAGCCACCGCCGACCGCCTGGGAATAGCAATGAGCTTTTCAGGCGTGCGTCACTTCCTGCACTAGTTATCAGAGGGTGTGCTCGCAGATACGGGTTCCTGCGCCGGCGGCTCCGGCTGGTGCATGGACCGTCCCAATACGTACCTACCCAGAGCCGGCGCTATCAGTGCGGACGTTATCGCCAGCAGCACAAGAGTGGAGAACAGGTTCCGATCTATGAGGTCCAGCCTAACCACTATATCCGCGGCGGCGATGATCAGGCTGAGGCGCGCCGCATGGAAGAGTCCGAAGGCCGCGCTTTCTCTGGGCTTCATTCCAAGCAGCCTGGTTACCGCCGACACGCTTATCATCTTGGAGAGCAGTCCCACGGCCAGTATGACCGCCAAAACTCCCAGGTTCTGCACGTCGGAGAAGAGGGACGGGAGATCCACCCTGGCTCCGGTGAAGATGAAGAACAACGGTATGAAGAAACCGTAGCCGAAGCTCTCCAATTTCTCTTCTATCCGCGTTGCCCTGGGCATTATCTCGGAGAATATCAACCCCGCAATGAACGCGCCCATGATCGAGTGGAACCCCAATTGCCCGGATATGGCAGCAAGTAGAAAAATCAGGGCGAAAGCCAGCCTGACCTCAAGGTCAAAGTATCTTTGGCGAGACAGCAGCGATGCGAACCGCCTAGTCAATACGGATCTGCTAAGCAGCATCGGAATAATGAATAGGATTAATATAGCGACCAGCGAATAGAAAAACTCCACCTGAAGCGGACCCTGGATGACACTCAAAGAAAATGCCAGCAGGAATATGCTGACAATGTCCACTATGACCACCGTTCCCAGCATCAGGTTGGCGAAATCTCCCCTGGGTCGCAAGTCTTTCAACAGCGGCAGGACCAGCCCCAGGGAGGTAGTCGAAAGTATGGTGCCCAGCAGCATAGGGTGTACCCCTACGTATGAAGCCAGCAAAACACCGCTAAGCAACGGCGCTCCCACGGAGACGGCCGCTATAGTTGTTGCTTTGTAGACGTGACGGCGTACAACCCTCAAGTCCAGGTCCATGCCGGCCAGAAACATTAGGTAAGCCAACCCGAACGAGGAGAAGAACTCCACGGTTTGGTTTTCTGGAACTATGTCAAGGAAGGAAACCCCTATAGCTATGCCAAAAATTATCTCGGCTACAATGATGGGTATTCTGACCCGGTGCGCCAGCGGCGGGATGAGGACTATTCCGGCAAAGACCGCCAGCATGCTCAGGGCAAGCTGTTCCAAAGTGGACTCCTTAAGGAAATTGCAGATTTCTGAACAAGGCGGCGACTATTATAACCATGTTCTGAGTTTTGTGGTGCAGGGTTTGCCGGCAAAGTAAGTATCTGTATGGGCGAACTGAAATCTGCATACAGCATGGGAATGCACGGCCACGGGGGAAGCAACTGCGCTGAACCCCGTTTCCCAATTTACCAATTGGGCATGTACGTACTGCCCGCGCTATAATCTCCAGTGTCCAATGCAGAAACGAGGAGGCTCCCGATGGTTACAACAACAGTAGTAAGCGGTATGCAGTTGATCGACGGTACGGGGAGAACTCCTATACAGGACGCCGCAATAGTGATCGAGGGGTCCAAAATTAGCCAAGTTGGCCCAAAGTCGCAGCTTAAGCTGCCGGAAGGCCCCGGCGTGCGGTTCATGGAATTCCCCAATGGCTACGTCTTGCCCGGGCTGATCGACGCTCACACGCACCTAATGTTCGGTACTGTTAATGGCTACGGTTACGATAGCGGGCCGTACGAGGCGGTGATTGAGCGTGACTCCGATGAGATCATGCTTCTGAGGGCTGCGCACAACACTCATATCCACCTCAGCGCCGGAGTAACCACACTGAGGGATAACGGAGCGCGCAATAAGATAACTTTTGACCTGCGAGCCGCTGCAGCGCAGGGGCTTGTGACAGCTCCACGCCTTCTGCTCTGTGGACGACCCGTGACCATGACAGGCGGGCACTTCTTTTGGTGTAACGGCGAGGCAGACGGCGTGGACGGTGTGCGACAGGCGGTGCGAACACTGATCAAAGAGGGAGCCGATCATCTTAAGATCATGGCCTCCGGTGGAGGCACTGCAATCACCGATAATCGAAGAGACTCTTACAGCGTGGAGGAGATGAGGGCAATCATCGAAGAAGCCCACGTCCACGGCAAGCTCACCACAGCACATTGCCTGGCTACTCAGAGCATCACAAACGCTCTTGATGCGGGAGTAGATATGATTGAGCACGCCGGGTTCATTGAGCCCGACGGCTCCTATAAATTTGACCCGCGCATTGCGGAGCGGATCGCGGAACAGGGGGTTTATGTCAGCCCAACGGTGCAGACCGGGTACCGCGGACGCGAGAGGCTGCTGGCGCAAGCAGAGACGGAACCTCTGTCCATGGAAGAGCATGCCCGGCTTGAAAGCCTCAAGGCCAAGTGTGAAAGCCAGCTGGAGTTCGTGGGAAGAATGTGGACTGAGTGGGATATCCCGATAATCGCCGGCACCGATGCTATACAGTCCTTCGGGGACTACTGCCTGGGGCTGGAACTCCATTCGGATGCAGGCATGTCCAACATGGACGTAATAAGATCGGCGACGGGTGAAGCTGCGGAAGCAATAGGGATGGGCGACCAAGTAGGGACTTTGGAAGTTGGCAAGGAAGCCGATCTGATCGTTGTCGAACAGGACCCCCTGCGGGATATTCGGGCATTGCGCGAAATGGCCATGGTTATGAGGGCCGGTCGTCAAATACTGCCGTACGGGCCCACGGAAATCTGATTTTGCGCTCACAGGTTGGGCCTGCCAGTATGGTGCAACTCGTGCCATTAGACGCCCGGGGGCAATGCTGAGATGAGCGACACAACGCACGATACTAAGCGGAAGTGGAACCCCGACGGCATTTTCTACGGCTGGTGGATAGTGGCGGGAGGCTCTGTCGTCACCGCGCTGGGCGCTGGGCTGAACTTCTATGGATTCAGCGCCTTTTTCTATCCGCTGACCGAGGAATTAGGCCGGAGCCGCATCGCTTTGTCAGGCGTCTTTGCCCTGGCGCGCTTGGAGGGCGGATTCCTGGGACCGATTGAGGGTTTCCTAATAGACAAGTACGGGCCCAGGAAGATGATGTTCATTGGCATCCCACTCATGGGATTTGGTTTCATCTTACTTGCTGGAGTGGAATCCCTTCTTGCCCTGTACTTGGTCTACATCTTCACCATCACACTGGGGAGCAGTCTGGGGACGTTCGCTCCGGCTACCGCCGCCGTGGCTAACTGGTTCCTTAGAAAACGTAGCAGAGCAATTGGATTTGTGATGTCCGGCGTGGCCCTAGGTGGAGCGTTGCTGCTGCCGGTCTTGGGATGGTGGATAGAGACCTACGGGTGGCGCAGTGCGGCGATAGCGTCCGGAGTCCTGATACTAACCGCGGGCTTGCCACTTGCAATGCTAATGCGACATAGGCCGGAGGACTACGGACTGCTCCCAGATGGCTCAGAAGCAGCCAGCACCGCGCCGGATGCTTCCCGTGGCACAGGTCGTCCCAGACCAGTCAGTGGCCCTGAGATTGGAGGACTTCAGAGCCTTAGAACAACCCAGTTCTGGTTCCTGGGCGCGTCTCTATCTCTTCGCGCCATAGTAACTACAGGGTTCACCATTCACTTCGTTGCAATGATGGTCGACAGGGGGTTTACATTGGTCATAGCCAGCTCTCTCCTTGGGGCTGTCGCGCTGGTAAGCCTGCTCGGCAGGATCGGCCTTGCCTGGCTGGGTGACTTCGTTGACAAGCGGTATCTGCTGGCTATCACGTTGGGAGTGACCAGCTTGACCATGCTTGCCATGTCTCAAGTGCAGTCCCAATCGCTGCTCGTCGGTATTCTCGTTCTGTATGCCGTGGCATATGGCGGCTCTATTGTGTTGCCGGTGTCGCTCCAAGCTGACTACTTTGGCCGCAAGTCATTTGCCACCATCCGGGGCCTGACGAACACTGTGCAGACCACGGGCACTCTAATCGGCCCGGTCTTTGCCGGCGCGGTGTTTGACCAAACCGGGAACTACTCGCTGGCTTTCGCCGGTTTTGCCGTAGCCGGATTCATGGCAATGCTGCTGGTAATAGGCATACGCAGGCCAAACGTTGCCGTTTCGGAAACATAGCCTGTCCATGTACAAATGAGATACTATGCCATCGGTGGTTCTGTATCTTGCCTAGAATACATCGTGGAGGTGTCCAAGAAATGAGCTCCATGGAACGGGATCTACATTTTTCCTCTATCGTAATTGACTGCCACGCCGACACACCGGACCGCATTGTGGACAACGGTGCAGATTTAGGGCGGGGTGGAAGTCTCACTCACGTGGACGCGCCCAAGATGCGCCAGGGAGGCCTAGACGCCGTCTTCTTCTCCGCCTGGATTCGTCCCAACCTCATCCCTAAAAGGGAATGCATCCAGCGGGTCTTGCAGGACTTGGACGCGATTAAACAGGTATGCAAGAACTACCCGGAAGAGTTCGAACTGGCAACCACCGCTAGCGATGTCAGGCGCATCGTCAGCGGAGGCAAACTAGCGGCAATCCTCTGCATTGAGGGCGGCCATGCCATTGAAGACGATCTGGCCGTGCTCCGCATGTTCTTTGATCTGGGCGTGCGTTACATGACCCTTACCTGGAGCAACAACAACAACTGGGCTGACGGCTGTCTGGATACACCGAAGCATCACGGGCTGACTCCTTTTGGAGTTGAGGTGGTGAAAGAGATGAACCGGCTGGGCATGATGGTTGATATCTCACACGTGTCTGAAGATACCTTCTGGGATGTGATGAAAGCCACTTCCAAGCCGGTGATAGCTTCCCACTCTTCCGTTAGGTCTATATGCGATCACCGACGAAATCTCAGGGATGAGCAGATAAAAGCGGTTGCGGAAGGCGGAGGCGTTGTGTGCACTACGTTTGTGCCTGCATTCATCTCTGAAGAATGCCGCATAGCCAATGACGCCCTAATGGAACAGCACCGCCTTGAAGAGGAGGCCCTTGAAGAGAAGCTGGCAGGAGATGAGGAGGCGCTGAGCAGGTCAAAGGAAGAGCTGCGAGCGAAGTATGACGAGCTAGTGAGCAAGGTTCCAGCGCCCGATCTTGGGGTCGTTGCTGACCACATAGAGCATACGCTAAGAATCGCAGGCCCTGACCACGTAGGCTTTGGATCTGACTTCGACGGGGTGGTCAGCCTGCCCGTGGGCATGGAGGACTGCAGCAAATTGCCGGCGCTAACGGAGGAGCTGCTGCGCCGGGGCCAGTCAGAGGATACGGTACGAAAGGTGCTTGGGGAGAACCTGCTCCGGGTGATGGAGGAAATTATCGGAGCCTAAGGCAGGCGCCGAAGGCGGGAGCCGTTAAAGAACTATCTCGAACGTAACCCCGAGCTTTGTCCGGTAGTCAACTATGCGGTTGATCTTCCACCCTCCCCGTTCGCTCTCCGGAGTCCGTATTGAGCCGTACTTGCTGAGGTCCAAGTTCGTCTCACCATCGGTGAGGATCACCATTTTGGTGCCCGGCGGATAGAGCGGCAACCGGTCGGAGTGCCATGTACCCTTCTTCAGAATATAACCCTTGGTCCCGTCAATGAGGAAAGCGTGGCACTGTTCAGGCTCTGGAATCGCATCAGGGTCGTTTTGGTCTGTGGGAGCGGCAACGGCAACCACCGCCGGAGGCCCGCTGAGCGGCAGGAAGGCTTGCGTAACGTGGAAGTGCTGCTCCATCTGGGTGAACTCCAAGCCACGATAGGGCAACAGAGTTGCGTTGAACCGCAATTCGCCTCCTTGGAAGTTGACCGGCGAAATCTCGTCGGGAACGTCCGTAGCGTCGATGACCTCCCCGAACGGTGCGAACGAAGCCGGGGTCATGATCTCTGCTTTGATCTTATGTATCTTAACCATGCTGCTTGTAAGCTCTCGAACCGAGAGGCCGTCGCCTGAGTTGTTGCGCTAAGAGCTGCTGCGTCCTCTCCTAGTGGGCTGAATGAAGTGAGGTTCTACCTCTTCCAGTGCATCGGACGACACTTCCTCCAGTTGCTCGGCGAGAGTGTTATAAAGCGTGGTAATCGCCTCAATCTCTTGAGGGGTGGCGTCAGCGCCGCCAAGCGTTATCAGGGCACTAACGGTTTCTTTAGACATTTTGGCCATGGGCTGCCTCCTCAGGATATAGATGGATGCATATCGTGCCACGGGGTCGCCTGTTCATAGGCGTGGGCCACGCGAAGCACAGTGGAATCGTCAAAAAGTCTCCCGGCTATCTGCAATCCCACCGGCAGGCCCTCCGCAGAGAAGCCGCAAGGCACGCTGACCGCGGGCATCCCTGTCAAGTTAAACGGCCGGGTGAAGCTTCGTTGAGCAGCCATCCCTGTCGCAGCGCCCGTAGCCACGCTGAGCTGCAGGGTTCCAGGGGGAGTCCTCTGGATTGGGCCGACTAGGAC
>DAOUKI010000014.1:0-5760 GCA_034421495.1 Dehalococcoidia bacterium
AACAGATCGCCGGTCAGGCCTATCGCAGCTGTGGAAACGTCCGACGAATAGGAGGCTGGATCCGCTACCACATTCCCAATCCCACCGGGTATCACCGAATTCAGCACGAATCCCACTATTAGGCAAACGCCCCCGCCAAACACCAAGGAGAGGCCGGGCCAAAGGAGCATAGCTCTCGGTCGCGGAAAATGTACCGCCGCTAGCATGACGGATCCCACGATTACCAGCAACAGCGCGGTCACTCTGACTGAACCGTTGACTGCTCCGATTACACCCCTGAGGTTATCTGCTAGCTCGTCGATATCTTCTCGGCTCAGGTCGTCGTCGCTTTCGGCTAGCTCCTCCAACAGGTCCAACCGGTCGTTCATCTGCAAGTCCTGGCGTATCTCCTCTAGAGAGTCATCGATCACCGAACTGACCAGAGGGGCCGCCGCCTTCTCCAGGAAGGCGCTTGTGTCCCCTTCTATGAAAGACTGCCGCAGGTCATCCTTTTCATCTTCGATTATCTTCGCGGTCTCGGAGTCTATCCGAGGATTATTTGCCACCTGGTCAATCCAGTTGTCGAACTCCTGCCTGCGGCATTCCTCGTCCAGGGTCTCCAGCGAAGGCACGGATTCCGGCAATTGGCCGGCGGACAAGCCGGCAAACTCGCTTGCCAAGTCGCCAGCCAGGCTCTGTAAGCTGTCCGCCGTGCACTCTGTAGTTGCAGTACCAGGCTCCTCGATTTCGATTTCACTGATGACCTGCTCTGTCTTGTCGAGAACCACCGTCTCGACACGGTCCAAGGGTTCTCTTAGTTCCAGGTAGAGATCCAGCCTTTCCAAGTCATGGGACAGGAATCCGGTAAACCTATCTATGTTTGCTTCCGTCTGCTCTTGAAGGTAGGCAGGGGGCATCACGTCCCTGAGCACCTCGATGGACTCTTGCACCTCCAGGCCTACTCCTCCGAGAAGGTCTAGGTTCTGTTCTGTGAAGGCCTCGTCCACCAACACCTCGTCGTAGATGCGGTTGTATGCATAGGTGTCGTTTATGGCGTCCTTGTACATCTCCGAATCGTCCAAGCGCTGGGAAATGTTGACCAACAACAGGTAGCAGAGGAGGCCGGCGAGTATCACCAATCCTAGCATCAGGCTAGCAACGATTCGCAGAATTGCCATCTATGTCCTCCTCGTCTTATTCTGCCCGATACTGGACTGTGACAGGCAAAAGCTAGCCTACTCAAATGAGTATGTCCAGCGCATGGAGGTTCACCATGACCGCACTCCTAGCCCCCAAACCCCTTCTCTTCCATAGACCCGCAATCATGGTATAAACTCCCGCTGACCGCACCACGGTGCCAGGAGGGATGCAGGATGACAGCTGAACGGACCTTGACCTCGGAAGTCGTTGACTATATCCAGGGCCTCAGCTACGAATCGATACCGGAAGACGTACGGCGAGAGCTGCTCCGTTGCCTGGTCGACGGCTTCGCCGTGATGCTTTCGGGAAGCCACGCCGCCTGTTCGCGCATCATCCAGCAGTACATCCGCGACAGCAACGTTGCGGGCGGCAGTTCAGTGGTGGGCGGAAGCCTGTCCACTTCGGCGCAGCTGGCCGCCCTGGCCAACGGCACCGCCGGCCACGCCGACGACTTCGACGACACACAGCTGGCTCAGACGCCTGACCGCATCTACGGTCTGCTCACCCACCCCACCGTGCCCGCTCTGGCCTCTACACTGGCCGTGGCGCAGGAGACGGGGGCAAGCGGCAAGGAGTTTCTCACCGCCTTCTGCGGCGGCTTCGAGGTGGAGTGCAAGATAGCCGAGTCCATGAATCCCCGGCACTACATTCAGGGCTTCCACAGCACCTCCACCATCGGGGTATTTGCCTCCGTTACCGGCGCAGCCAAGCTGTACGGTCTCTCAGCCGAGCAGACCAGGTTTGCCATCGGCATCGCGGCCTCAAAGAGCGCCGGTCTGCGCGTCAACTTCGGCACTATGACCAAGCCCTACCACGCCGGCGCAGCCGCGGAAAACGGCATCGTTGCCGCCAAGCTGGCCGGGCTCGGTTATCAGGCGGACCCCAACGCCCTCGACGGACAGTGGGGCCACTTCCAGGTGACGAGCGGAGGCGTGGACGCCGAACGTCTGCTGGGACGGTTGGGGAACCCCTATACGCTGGAATGGCCCGGCGTATCGGTAAAACCGTACCCCTGCGGCTCGCTGTCGCACCCCTCCATGGACACCATGCTCGACCTCGTTCTGGAGAACGACGTCAAGCCGGAAGACGTGGAGGAGGTACGTATGGGCGCTGGCTACAACATACTGAACCCGCTGCGCTACAGCGACCCCCAAAACGAGCTTGAGGCCAAGTTTAGCCTTCAGTTCTGCCTGGGCATATTGCTCCTCAAGCGCCGCGCCGGCACTCAGGAGTTCACCGATGAGGTGGTGCTGTCGCCGGAAGTGCGTGAGGTGATGAAGAAGGTCAAGGTCTATCACAACCCTGAGATCGAGGCAAAGGGCAGCGACCGCATCCGGAGTCTGTTGGAGATTCAGTTGAAGGACGGACGGATAATATCGCGCGAGGCTGAGACCTCGCGGGGCACTCCTGAGCGGCCCATGGGAGTAGAGGGCATGGCCGCCAAGTTCACCGATTGCGCCGGGGGCGTTCTATCCGAATCCGAGATCAGCGCCGCGCTGGACGTCATCTACCAGGTGGAGGACATGCCGGACGTGTCCAAGCTGGTGGAGGCCGTGACAGTATAGCCCCACAACTGTCATTCTGAGCGCAGCGAAGAATCTGCGCCGCAGGGAGACAAGCAGACATAACCAAAGAACCCAGACAGGAGCATTACACTACGATGAACATCGCAGGTGTAGATGGAATCAAAGGCGGCTGGCTGGCAATCGTGCAAAACAGCCCGGTAAAGGTCGAATGCCTGGAGAGTCTTGAGGACGTATTCAAGGAGTTCCCCGGCATAGAAGTGGTAGGCGTTGACATGATAATCGGTCTTCCGGATGACGCAAACGAACGGGACTGCGATAAGCAAGCCAGACGGCGTCTGGGGCAACCCAGAGGTTCCAGCGTTTTCCGAGCGCCCCATAGAAAGTTACTGTGCTCCTCCTCCTATGAGGAAGCAAACTGTTTAAGCAAATCTCTAATCGGTAAAGGGATTAGCAAGCAAACACATGGCATCATCCCCTACATAAAAGAAGTCGACCAAGCTGTGCGGAAGCACGGACAGGAGCGCATCAGAGAAGTGCATCCCGAAGTAAGTTTCATGGAAATGAACTCCGGTTCGGCCATGCAGTACAACAAGAAGCGGTCTGAAGGCATGGCGGAACGGCGGAATCTACTGGTTCAACACTTCGGAGAGGGGTTTGTTATTAAAGCTGAGTCGACTTTCCTCCGGAACAATGCCAGGCTCACCGATGACTTTTACGACGCATTCGCAGCTCTGTGGAGTGCTCAGCGTATGGTAGAGGGTAAAGCAAGCACTATTCCGGAGACCCCTATCCTGGATTCAACGGGTCTGAGAATGGAGATAAGCCATTGAGTAGACAGGCGGTCATCTCCGTTATTGGCGCGGGCAACAATGCGCCCAGAGAAGCAGTGGAGATGGCGGAAGAGGTGGGCCGTGAGCTGGCCAAACGGGGCGCTGTCGTCGTTTGCGGCGGGCTCAACGGAGTCATGGAGGCCGTATGCCGCGGCGCAAAGTCGGAAGGCGGCGTCACCATCGGCGTGCTGCCCGGCGACGACCCCGAATCCGCCAACAGCTACGTGGATTTTCCTGTACCAACCGGCATGGGCCACGCCCGGAACGCCATTGTGGTCAAGGCGGGACTGGCCGTGATCGCCGTGGACGGGGCCTACGGCACTCTGTCCGAGATTGGTCACGCCCTTGCCGAGGGTAAAACGGTGATTGGCCTCAAGACCTGGCGTATCTCCCAGGAAGAGAACGAAGAGAACACGGCCATCGTGCGCGCCGGAACTCCCCGGGAAGCGGTCGAGCTTGCCCTACAAGCCGCCGCCAACCGGACTAAGGCGGGAACTCTGTGACTGCCATCCAGCACATACACGCCCGCCAGATTCTCGATTCCAGGGCAACGCCCACCGTGGAGGTCACCGTCCTGCTCCAAGACGGCTCCACGGGCACCGCCGCCGTTCCCTCTGGAGCCAGCACCGGCGCTTACGAGGCTGTAGAGCTTCGTGACGGCGATAGGTCCAGGTTCGGAGGGAAAGGCGTGCTGGAAGCGGTATCCAACGTGAACAACCGCATCGCATCGGCGCTCGCCGGTCTGTCAGCCGCCGATCAAGAGGATATAGACCGCCACCTCATAGATTTGGACGGCACGCCCAACAAGGCCGACTTGGGTGCCAACGCCATCCTGGGTGTATCGTTGGCTGTGGCCAAGGCCGCCGCGGCCAGTCACGGCGTCCCTTTGTACCGGCACCTCAACAACGGTCAAGACCCTCTGCTCTTGCCCGTCCCCATGCTCAACATCCTCAACGGGGGCAGGCACGCCGCCAACTCCACCGATCTACAGGAGTTCATGGTTGTCCCCACGGGTCTCCCCACCTTCAGCGAGGGGCTGCGCTGCGGCGCGGAGGTCTACCAGGCGTTGAAAGGCCTACTGCACGACCGCGGGCTGTCCACCAACGTGGGCGATGAAGGCGGCTTCGCGCCGTCACTGGCGTCCAACAGAGACGCCGTTGAAGTCGTGCTCACTGCTATCGAACGGGCCGGGTACAAGCCCGGCGCCGATTGCCACCTGGCCCTGGACGCCGCGGCCACCGAGTTCTACCAGGACGGCGCATACGTACTGGAGCGTGAGGGCGTGCGTCTCTCCTCGCAAGGGATGGTGGACCTGCTCAGCGACTGGGTAAAGGCGTACCCCATCATCAGCATTGAAGACGGCCTGGCCGAGGATGACTGGGAGGGCTGGGGCATGCTCACCCAACGGCTGGGAAGCAGCGTGCAGATAGTGGGAGACGACCTCTACACCACCAACACGGAACGGATACGGAGAGGCGTGGATTCCGGCTCCAGCAACTCCGTCCTCGTCAAGCTGAACCAGATAGGGACGCTTACTGAGACTTTGCAGGCGATACGGATGACCAAAGACGCCGGCTGGCATGCCGTGATCAGCCACCGCTCCGGCGAAACGGAGGACACCACCATCGCCGACCTTGCCGTAGCCACCGGAGCGGGACAGATCAAAACGGGCGCTCCCGCTCGCAGCGAGCGCGTGGCCAAGTACAACCGCCTGCTCCGCATCGAAGAGGAGCTGGGCAAAGAGGCGCGGTTCGCCGGACGGGAGGCGTTTTCCGTATGAGCTTGGCAGCCACTTCCTCCGCGAAATTGGTATAGAATGGAGAAAGCAACGGCACGACAACCAACACATCGCAGCTAGGAGGCTTCATGGCAACTCGTGTAGGCATCAACGGATTCGGACGGATCGGAAGACAGGTCTTGCGGGCCATTCTGGAACGCCACCCCGACACCCTTTCCGTCGCCGCGGTCAACGACCTGACCGATGCTAAGACCAACGCACACTTGTTCAAGTACGACAGCACCTATGGCCGCTACCCGGGGAGCGTGGAAGCGGACGGCGACTCCATGAACGTGGACGGCAACCGGGTCGCCGTGGTGGCGGAGCCTGACCCGGCCAAGATTCCCTGGGGCGATTTCGGCGTGGACATCGTGGTGGAGTCCACCGGCGTTTTCACCGACGCTGCCAAGGCTGCCGGTCACCTCCAGGGCGGCGCAAAGAAAGTGAT
>DAOUKI010000015.1:0-3628 GCA_034421495.1 Dehalococcoidia bacterium
CCCCGAGGACGTGGCGATCACACGGAAGCTGAAGCAGGCGGCTGACCTTCTGGACATCGAGCTGGTCGACCACGTGGTCATCGGCCGGGGGCGGTTCGTCAGCCTCAAGGAGAAGGGCCTCATGCCCGCCTAGCGGCCCCTCGAAGACCGGCAGCCCAGACCGTCCGGCTCCCACGCGGGGCGTCGCCCCGCGCACCGATTCCAACACACCCGACAAGGAGGTTCGCAATGCTCGCAACCCACACCATAGATCCCGAAGACCTGTTCACGATAAGCGCCGGGGGCTTCTCGGCCACGGTGGACGCCTTCGCCCGGGACGACCAGACGGAGGGCCTCTGGTTCGTCTCGATGGTCGGCTCCCAGACCGCGCTCAAGGCGATCTGGGCTTCGCTGCTGAAGCAGCCTCCGGACACCGCCCACATCATCAGGGGCGCGGACGGGATGGCGCTCCACGGCGGCTACCAGCGCTGCATCATCCCCTACGAGACGATAGGAAGCTGGACGACCAAGATCGCCCGCCTGCACGCGACCGGCGGCTGGCACGCATTGGTGTACGTGCGCCGTCTAACGGTGCTTGGAATCCCCGAATAATCGGGAGGGACTCGGAGCACGTCCCTGGGTCAACCGACCTACCTTGAGGCGAAAGCCAAGGGGGAAAACAGCATGTCGGTAAAGCGGCTACGGCCTCAAAGCGTTGTAGGGCCGGTTCCGCAAGACCCGCGCAATATGGTGAAAGCTAGACTGCTTGAACCTCAGTTCTCAGCGGTGATAAGTGCCGCCCATCGGTAGAACGCTTGAACCCCGATGCCAATCATTACCTGGAATTGTGTACACCTTCTGGGTAACTCCGATGATTGGGCAACGACCAATGAGGTCGTCTAAGAGAACGAACGAGGCACCTAAAGTTGCGCTACTACGTTCCAAGCACACGGAATTCGGGATCGCCTAAGGGGCGCGAGCCCTATGGTGACGGAGCCTCCGTAGTAGTCCGAGGACGGGAAAGCCGTCCACATGGCGAAGGGAGGCAGGTGTCAACAAGAAACTCGGAAAAGGAGGTGCGCGAGATGCGCAACGCCGAAACCATACTGGGAATCATTCGCAACAGAGGTACACGGGGGCTGCCCGTGAACGACCTTTACCGCCAACTCTGGAACCCGAACCTGTACCTGATGGCCTACGGGCGCATCGCCAAAAACGACGGCGCGCTCACCCCAGGAGCAACACCGGAGACCGCCGACGGGATGAAGATGGACGCTATCCACGCGATCATCGAGGCCCTTCGCTTCGAGCGCTACCGATGGACTCCGGCCCGCCGCGTATACATCCCGAAAGCCAACGGGAAGCGGCGGCCACTCGGACTCCCAACGTGGTCGGACAAGGTACTGCAAGAAGTGATGCGCCTCCTATTGGAGGCGTACTACGAACCGCAGTTCAGCGACCGGTCACACGGCTTCCGGCCCAAACGTGGATGCCATACGGCATTCACGGAGATTACCCGCACCTGGACAGGCACGACATGGTTCATCGAAGGAGATATCGCCGGTTGCTTCGACAACATCGACCATACGGTGTTGCTGGAAATCCTCGGCGAAAACATCCAGGACAACCGCTTCCTGCGGTTGGTTTCCAACCTCCTCCGGGCTGGCTACCTTGAGGACTGGACGCTGAACGCCACCTACAGTGGCACGCCGCAGGGGGGTGTGGTGAGTCCCATACTCGCCAACGTCTACCTAGACCGGTTAGACAGGTTCGTGGAGGGAGTGCTCTTGCCCGACTACAACCACGGCAAAACACGACGGAAGAACCCGGAGTATCGCAGAACTCTCAGTCAGATAGACCGTCTTCGGAAAACGGGCCATGGAAAGGAAGCGGCGTCTTTGCGCCCCCTCCTCCGGTCACTGCCATACGGCGACACCAAAGACCCTGACTACAGACGCCTGCGGTACATACGGTACGCCGACGACTTCTTGCTCGGTTTCGCGGGGCCAAAGGATGAAGCCGATGAGATCAAGACAAGGCTAGGCAGGTTCCTGCAAGATAACCTCAAGCTGGAGCTTTCCGACGCCAAAACCTTGGTAACCCACGGCCGAACCCAGGCAGCACGGTTCCTCGGCTACGAGGTCAACGTCCAACACAACGACACGAAGATCGACGCCAATGGCCTTCGTTCGGTCAATGGCAACATCGGGTTACGTGTCCCATCGGACGTCGTACGCGCCAAATGCGCCGCTTACATGCGCGGTGGCAAACCAGTCCACCGGGCAGAACGGCTTCACGACTCGCCTTACAGCATCGTAAGCCAATACCAAGTGGAATTCCGAGGCATCGCCAACTACTATCGGCGTGCCGTCAACCTGACTTCCCTCAACCGCCTCCGTTGGGTCATGGGACTGTCCCTCGCCAAAACGCTTGCCAGCAAACTGAAAATCAGCGTTGCCCAGGTGTATAAACGATACGGAACCACGATCGAGACGGAACAGGGTCCTCGTAAGGTCCTGAAGGTGGAAAAGGTACGTCCAGGCCAAGACCCACTGGTGGCGTATTGGGGAGGTATCTCCCTGGCGCGGGATACCAGGGCCAACCTGGTTGACAGACTACCTCCAATACTCAACGGTCGGACAGAGCTTGTCGAGCGCTTGTTGGCCAATACCTGCGAGCTTTGCGGCTCAACGGTCAAGGTTCAGGTGCACCACGTACGGGCCTTGAAAGACCTGCGACGGAAAGGGCGGGCCAAACCGCCTGCCTGGATGGAGGTCATGGCAGCACGGCGTCGCAAGACGCTCGTAGTCTGTACGTCATGCCACGCGGACATCCATTCTGGGCGTCCGCTGAAGCAGAGCGAACAGGCAGCCTAAGTACCTAAAAGCGACACGTCGGTAAGCAATGGTCTCGCCTCACCAAAGTCGCCTAGTGACGGGCAAGAGCCCTCCTTATGACAGCAATGGCCGTCAAAAGAAGGCCAATCGCCACAAAAACTGCACCAAGGATAACGGCTGCCATTATCACAGCGATGAAGGTATAGCCTAGCTCCTGCGACTGAAACCTCGCGGGAACCTCCGTTGCAGCACCATACGTCACAAAGCCAATGACCAATAAGGTCACACCCAGACCGAGGCAAATCCAAGCAACTTTCTGCATGTCCCTCCCCATGGACAACTGTAGGTAGGGACAGAGCAGCAAGTCAAGCCTCTGCATACGAGGTCAACACTCTACCGACACCGACACCAGAGAGCCGGATGCCGCGAAAGTGGCACGTCCGGTTCGGAGGGGGGCCGACGGAAAAGTGCTCCGGTAATACGGGGTAACTCGCCGGCGGCCTACCCGACACGAAGCAGGCCGAGTTCGGGTTCGAGAAGGACTCGTTCCTGCTGCTGGCGCAGTCGGCGGAGGAGGCCCCGGCCCTCCACCACCGCTTCCTAGACAAGCGCAGCCCGCTACCCCTACATGACTCCTGGGCCGGTTGGCTCTGGGAGCGGGGCATCGAGGAGGAGGAGATAGTCCCCCTCCAGTCGGTGGGCGTCTTCGGCTACCGGTGCTCCCCCAAGGCCGACAAGCTCCGGGAGGACCTGTCCGACGCCGTTGCTTCGGGCAGGCTCACGCTGCCCAGGGAGGAGGCCGCGGCGGTAGG
>DAOUKI010000016.1:0-4477 GCA_034421495.1 Dehalococcoidia bacterium
CCTCCTCAGATACACCGTGCCCATGCCAAGCGATAGCCAGATTCCAGGGAAGGCGATTGAGAAATTGGCCTTGAACGACCCGGTACTTGTTTCAGTGCACCGAAGTCCACCACTACGCCTGGTAATGTGGGAATGCTACTTCAAACAGAGCTACATCGTAGCTAAGTTCGAGCCCCCATACCGTTCTTGTGGCATGCAGGCCCGCACCCTGTCCCGTCCTGCAAGACCACGCGCGACTTTCAGGCCCAGTTACTGCCTAGAAAAACCTCCGGGTTCCGAAAGGAATCCAAACTTTGGCTAGGTTCTCCCGAAGCAGCCCTTTAAAGCTGCTGGCAGTCGCCTCTACGCCGTGGAAGTAGGAACTATGGCCGGTATTTCCATCTCGTAGATCATCTCCATGAACCGGGAAACGTCCTGGCCTATGATCTCCCGCAGGCGTTCTAGCTGCGAGTCTATCCTGGCAGTGAAGTCATCAAACGCGTCATAAGCCTGTTTTGGCGGGGCAAAATCGGCGCTGGATACCACACCGGCCAGCTCGGCCAGCTTGCGGTTAAGTTTGGCGGGAAGGTGAAAACGATCCCGCTCTCCTTTGAACTCCACCTGCACCAGCTCGTTCTCTATGACTGAAAGCTTTGCCTGCAGAACGCCGGCCGCCTCTGATACGGCGTCGGCGGAAGAATGACCGGCGGCACGGCGTGTCCACTCATCCACCTGCCGTTTGAGGCTGCGGAGCTTGACCATGGAGCCGTTGGTCTCCGACACCTTGTCACGTATCTTGATCAGCAGGTCGAACTGCGCCTGAAAGTCCTCCTGGGTAGCGGCCACTCGGGGGTCTTTGACGATGTCGAAGGTCTCAGTTTGAGACTGACCTGCTACTTTCAAGACCACCTGGTAGGCACCGGGTGGCGCCAAAGGCGCGACTACTATCTGCTCCGTCGATTTGTCATCAGGGATCTTGTATGCATCGGAATATTGCATGTCCCAGACGAACCGGTTCATACCTGCCTCAGCGGATACTCTTGATACCGCCAATGGAACAGTCGATCCCTGACCATCCTCTTTCTTGCTGGAAAAGGTCTTGATCATTTGGCCGTCGGAGTCCAGGAAGCTGAGCAGTACCTCTTCATCCTCCGACGGTTTGTCCCTCAGGTAGTAGGTCACGATTACGCCGCTAGGCGGGTTCTCTCCAGCGTCCTTGGTCTCACCGTAAGCGACTGCCCCCAGTGCGAGCTGGTAGTTCTTGCCCGGCCCAGCTACCCGGTACGTGTCACGCGGTTTCATGAGATGGAAGGACTTCGAGGCCAGGTCGTCCGTTACCTGGTGTATTTGGGTCACATCGTCCAGTATCCAGAAAGACCGTCCGTGGGTAGCGGCGAGGAGGTCATAATCTTTGACAACCAGGTCGTGCACGGGCACAGTGGGCAGGTTGGCTTGCAAGGACTCCCAGGACGCGCCATCGTCAAAGGAAAGGTAAACACTGGTCTCGGTGCCGACATACAGCAGACCGCGTCGGGTTGGGTCTTCCCGAATGACTCGCGTGTAGTCCCCAACTGGGATCCCCTGAGAGATGTCCGTCCAGGTCTTGCCGTAGTCATTGGTTTTGTAGAGCATTGGCCTGGGGTCGTCCAGCTTGTAGCGTGTCGCCGCTATATATGCCGTGGCGGGGTCATGCGAAGAAGGCTCAATCATGCTGATGAGTGTCCATTCCGGCAGGGCACTGGGCGTCACATTGTCCCACGTCTTGCCATCGTCCCTGGATATATGGATGAGTCCATCGTCCGAGCCGGCCCAGAAGACGCCCCTTTCGTGAAGAGACTCGGTGAAAGCAAAAATGGTGCCGTAGGTCTCCGCACCCGTCGCGTCTATCGTGATCGGGCCTCCCGACACCTCCAGAGTAGCGGGGTCGTTTCTAGTGAGGTCAGGACTGATGGCTTCCCAACTGCTCCCCTGGTCTCTTGACCGGAACACTAGGTTGCCCGCTACGTAAAGGACGCTGGGGTCGTGAGGCGAAAACTGGATGGGGTAGGTCCACTGGAACCTGTACTTCATGTCCTTGGCGCCCCACCCTGCATAGAACTCGGGCCACACCGTAACGTTCCTGACCTGTCCCGTTTGATGGTCATAGCGAAGGAGGTTTCCTTCATCCGGGGACATGCCAATGGCTCCAGAGAACACGATGTTGGGATCTTCGGGATGGACAGCTACGTAGCCGCTCTCCGCATTGCCAACGGGATAGCAGTCGCTCCAGTATATGGCGTCCTTATCGGTGCGTGACGGGACACTGATTGCGGAGTTGTCCTGTTGCGTACCGTAAAGCCGGTAAGGGAACCTGTTATCAGCCGTGACGTGATAGAACTGGGCGGTGGGCTGGTTGTAGATGGTTGACCAGGTCCGGCCGCCGTTAAAGGTGACGCATGCGCCACCATCGTTGCCTTCTATCATGCGCTGCGGATTGTTGGGATCTATCCACAGGTCATGGTTGTCGTCATGAGGCGTGGGGACCCGGGTAAATACCCGGCCTCCGTCCAACGATTTCCAGCACTGGGCGCTGAGTATCCAGACGGTATTCGCGTCTTGGGGATCGGCGAAGATGTGCTGATAGTACCAGGGGCGCGCCTGTACATCCCGGTTATCGTTGACCATTTCCCAGGTATCGCCGCCATCGTCTGACCTATAAACGCCGCAGTCTTCGGCCTCTATAGTGGCCCAGACGCGGCCCGGTTGGGCGGGAGAGGCCGCTATGCCCATACGGCCCTTGAGACCTCTAGGCAGACCCGGATTGCCGGTGATCTCCGTCCAGGTGTCGCCGCCGTCCACGGATTTGAATATTCCGCTGTCTGGGCCGCCGCTTACCAAGCTCCAGGGCGTCCTCAACGTCTGCCATATGGCAGCGTAAAGGATGCGCGGGTTGGTGGGGTCAAAGGTCAGGTCTGCGGCGCCTGCCTTGTCGCTCTTGAACAGTACCTTCTCCCACGTATAGCCGCCGTCCTTGGACCTGAATATGCCGCGCTCTTCATTTGCTCCAAAAGCATGGCCAAGTGCCGCCACATACACCAGGTTGGGATCCTTGGGATGGATACGGATACGGGAGATGTGACGCGTATCCGACAGGCCCATGTTGGCCCAGGTCTTGCCGCCGTCCGTGGACTTGTAAACGCCGTCGCCATACGAGACGTTTCCTCGAATGCAGGCTTCTCCGGTGCCTGCATAGATGACATTAGGGTCTGAGTCGGCAACGGCTATAGCGCCGACCGCCGCCGTATTGAAGAAGCCGTCGGAAACGTTTTCCCAATGCATGCCGGCGTCGGAACTCTTCCACACCCCCCCGGCACAGGCGCCGAAATAGAAAGTGGTCGCATTCAAAGGGTCTCCGGCCACTGCAACCACGCGTCCCCCTCTTGGCGGGCCTATGGAGCGCCACCTCAAGGCTCCAAGAATGTCCGGCTTCTGCTTGGTTTGCCCGATGGTCACGGCGACTTGCCTATCTATGTCTCATAGTGCGGCATAGGCTCTAGACCTGAACAAGCCCCAAGTTGCCTTCTATCTTGATTTCCGTACCAAACGGCTGGGACCGCTTCTGGAACCGCTCTAGCACTCTTTCTGCTACCTCTCCCTCGGCAAGAAGGGGACGACCCTGCTGGTAAGGAGGACGCTGAAAGCCTAGGTCAACGGGATGAAGCCGTATCTCCTTCAGCCGCCTGCCATCGAACCTGGTCATGGCAACGGCGCTCTCCCAACGAATGGCCTGTACTACTTGACCTCGTGTGCCATTGGCTGAGCGCGCGTCGAAGAAATCGGCGGGGGTCGCTTCCCAGCCCAGGCCCTGCCGTAAATAGTTGTCCTGGGGTTGGAAAAGGACGCTATCGTTCTGGCAGATGAAGTCGCCCAGGCTATAGAATATGGGCCTGCCTTTGTAGATCTCGATGCCTCGGTCTTCATGCGGCCCATGGCCTATAAACATATCAGCCCCGGCGTCTATGACGGCATGGGCAAGGACTCTGATATGGTCGGCGGGATCTGCGATGGTCTTTCCGCCTTCGTGCGTGTGAATGGTGAACAGAACCCAGTCCGCCATTCGCCTGGCATCGGCGACCCACTGAATATTACGCTCTAAGTCGGCTTCATCTATATAGGTGTGTTGCTCAAAGGAGTCACCCAGCACGAATCTCGCCGGTGACGCCTCCCCTACCACATTGGTCAGTAGATGCACCAGGGAGTCCGTGTCCTGAACGGGGCTCTGGTATCCACTCTCACCTGAACGCCGCACCTGCTCCGCCCAGCCCAGCTCGTTGCTAATGCGACGGAGTTCATCGAATGCCTGACGGTCCACGGTCCACTCTGTAGTGAAGTCAATGACGTTGGCGCCGGGGCGACCTATGAAGTCGCGGCGCTGTTCACCGGCGCGGGCCATGACAGAGACTCCTCCCGTGGGGCTCGTGGCGGAAACAAGAGCTACGCGCCCTTGGGAGGTGTTTAG
>DAOUKI010000017.1:0-1512 GCA_034421495.1 Dehalococcoidia bacterium
AGGAGCGTCGTTTTGCCTGACCCTGCGCGTCCTATGCTGGCGAGCAGCTCGCCCGGAAAGATGTCCAGGTCCACGTTGTTGAGGGCGGTCACCTCCCTTTGCCCGGCGCCGAACGTCCGCACCAGCTGTTGTGCCGCCAGAATAGGATGGGCCGTCCTTCTCCCCTTCATCCATCCCTCCTGAGTGGCCTGATCAGGACGCCGTCGGGGTGCAGCTCAACGCGGGCCCTCCGGTCCAGTCCCAGCTTCTCCATCGACTCGCGGGGGAGCTGGAGGCGGCCCACTTGGTCTACCACCAGGTATTCCTGCTGGACCATCTCTCCGGCCTGACGGAAGGTGGGTTCCATGACCGTTTCAGCCGCAATCCGTCCGTCGCGGATGTATACGACCCGGTGCACGAACCGGGCTACCCCTGGATAGTGGGTGACCGCAATGATGGTGACCTTTTCAGACTCGCACAGGGTGCGTAGCGCCTGGAACACCGCGTCCGCCGATTGGGTGTCCAGTTCGCCCGTGGGCTCGTCTGCCAGCAGCAGCGGAGGGCTGTTGGCCATGGCTACGCCAATGGCCACGCGCTGCTGCTCTCCGCTGGAAAGCTGGTCGGGGAGCCGGTTGGCCTTATCGCCCAGCCCCACCATGGTGAGCAGGTCCATGGCCCGTTCCCTTCGCTGGGACGCAGGCGCTCCTACGATGGCCATGGGCAGCTCTATGTTGTCGCGGGCCGCCAGGTACGGCAGCAGGTTCCGTGACGTGGCTTGCCACAGGAAACCCACCTCTTGCCTCCGGTAGACGGAGCGGTCTTCGTTGGACATCTCCAGCAGGTCCCTGTTCCCGACGTACACCTGGCCGGCGGATGGCTTGTCCAGCGCCGCAAGCACGTTGAGCAACGTGCTCTTGCCCGACCCGCTGGAGCCTACGATAGCAAGGAACTCGCCGGTGCGGACTTCCAGGTCTAGGCCGCGTAGCCCCACTACCTCCAGCTCTTCCCGTTTGTAGATCTTGAACAGGTCCTTGCACTGGATGTACGGTCGTTCGGTGCCTGCCATTGCCCCTCTCCTCTCGCTCCGGTCCGCGTGGCGTCCTCCTGCCCCCTATCCTCCGCCGGACCGCAACAGCCGCTGGATCTCCAACCGGGAGATAGCCCATGCTAACACTATCAACGTAATGATGGCGGCCGCTCCCAGCACCCCGTAGGCTGTCGCCAGCGCGCCCCAGTTGGTTTGCAGCACCATCGAAGGCACCACCCGGGTGCCCTGTTCCGCTATCTCCAGCAGCGGCAGCAGCGCCCGCCCCAGCAGTTGCCCGCCCCACGTTCCTATCAGAATGCCAAGGACCACGATCAGGGTCAGGTTGAACCAGAGCAGGCCGTTCACCTGCAGGCGCGAGAACCCGAGTGTTCTGAGTATCGCGAACTCCTCGCTCCTTTCCCGGGCATCGATGTACGTGTACAGGATGAGGCCGGAGGCGCTCGCCAACACCACGATGACAAAGTAGAGTGCCAGCAGTCCCGACC
>DAOUKI010000018.1:0-11294 GCA_034421495.1 Dehalococcoidia bacterium
GCGCCGGAGGCGGACCCCATCGGAGTGCCGGAATCGGTGCTAATGTTCACCGATACCGTTGTCGTCTTCGACCACCTGCGGCACTCCATCAAACTGGTTTCGCACGTCCACGCCGTGGGCGACCTGGAAGCCTCATATCAAGAGGCGGTAGATCGTATTGAAGCGATCGCCGAGCGTTTGAACCAGCCGCTGGCGTTGCAGTCCGCGGGGCCCGGGAACGATGTCCACGCTGAGGGCGCTTCCAACTTCACCAAAGAGGAGTACATGGAGGTGGTGCGCCGCTGCAAGGAGTACGTTGTGGCAGGCGACATCATACAGGTCGTTCCGTCGCGGCGGGTGGCTCAGCCCACCTCCGCCGAACCCTTCGACATATACCGCGCTCTGCGCATACTCAATCCGTCGCCGTATATGTATTTCCTAAAGCTGGACGACTTCTACATAGTTGGCGCATCGCCGGAAACGCTGGTGCGCGTGGAAGACGGCATGGTCTACAACTACCCGCTGGCAGGTACGCTCCGCCGTGGCGAAACACCGGAAGAGGACGAAGCGCTGGCGGAGAGGCTGCGCAACGATGAAAAGGAGAAGGCTGAGCACATCATGCTGGTAGACCTGGGCCGCAACGACGTAGGCCGCGTGGCCGAACCGGGCTCGGTGGAGGTCACCGATCTGATGCGCGTGGTGCGCTACTCGCACGTTATGCACCTGGAGTCGGAGGTGCAGGGACGCCTCCGATCCGACAAGACGATGTACGATGCCTTGCGTTGCGCCATGCCGGCGGGGACGCTGTCCGGCGCGCCCAAGATACGAGCCATGGAGATCATAGCCGAGATGGAGCCGGAGAAGCGCGGCCCATACGGGGCGGCGGTGGGCTACTTCGGCTTTCAGGGCAACATGGACACGGCCATCCCCATCAGGACCATCGTAATGAAGGACGGAATCGCCTACCTGCAGGCGGGCGGCGGCGTTGTCTACGACAGCGACCCCGAGTCGGAGTGGCAGGAGACAGAGAACAAGCTCGCCGCACCGGCGCGAGCCATTGCCATCGCGGAGGGTAGAGCGACGTGATTCTCCTCATAGACAACTACGACAGCTTCACGTACAACCTGTACCAGTATCTCAGTGAGCTGGGCGCGGACGTCCACGTGGTGCGCAACGACGCAGTGAGCTTGGAAGACATCGAGGAGCTGAGGCCGGAGAAGATCGTTGTCTCGCCGGGACCGTGCACCCCGCTGGAGGCGGGCATCTCCAACGACGTGGTGCGAGAGATGGGAAGGTATACGCCTCTGCTCGGCGTGTGCCTGGGGCACCAGTGCATCGGCTATGCCTTCGGCGCAACCGTGGGCTATGCCGGAGAGATAGTGCACGGAAAGACGTCGCAGGTGAGCCACGACGGCAGGGGTGTGTTCAGAGGACTGCCCAACCCGTTGCAGGGGATTCGCTACCATTCGCTGGCGGTGTACGGGGAGACCCTGCCGCCGGAGATAGAGGTCACCGCTACGTCGGACAGCGGCGTGGTCATGGGCCTGCGGCACAAGGAGTACCCCATAGAGGGCATCCAGTTCCACCCGGAGTCGATAATGACGGAGTGCGGCAAGGACATTCTGCGCAACTTCTTGGAAGGGTGAATGTATGGTAGACGGCGAAGCTAGAAAAGAACGCAGACGTGCTTTACTGGAAGAAGCCAGCCGAGACCCGTTGTACTTGGCGGAGCTTGAGATACTGGAGTATGAGTTCAAGCACGCAGACGCTGAAGCCTGGCACATGATTGACGGAATGGAGGAGCGGCGAGTCCGGTGAGCAGCCGTTGCAATCACATGGAGAGATGATACTTGCGTAATGAATTCACAGCCATAATAGAGTGCGACGGCGAATGGTACATAGCCTACTGTCCCGAAGTGCCCGGGGCCAATGGGCAGGGGCTTACAAAGAAGGAGTGCCTGGAAAGCCTGCGTCAAGCTATTCTGCTGATCTTGGAAGATAGACGTGAAGACGGTTTGAAAAGAGTGCTCCAGTGCGAAAGATAGCTAGCCTTCTCATACCTCTAATTGCACTAGTCCTGATGGGCTGTAACTCTGGATGTCCGGATGCCGGTGAGGACGTAGTCTCATACCCCAGCCTAAAGAATCTATTCAAGGACGCCATCGAGCCTCAGCTACCTTATCCGCACACATATAAGTATACCGGCTCGCGACATTTCCTGGACGACACAGCAACGCGCCTGGATGGCAGTGAGTACTACACGTCATTCATAGTCAATTTCTCGGCGGCTGGATTCCCACAGGGCTATGCCACCGTTACTCTTAAGGAGAACGCCGAAGGCAAATGCTACGTAACGAAGGCGTACCTACCTCAGCTCTAAAGAATAGCAAGGCTAGGGAGTAAGCACATGCCAGACGATATATCTGCCAAGATAATCATCGAAAACTTGAAGCGGTTCAACCGTAAAGAGCGCTATCACTTGATTAGAGACGCCTTAGGTAATCCTGATTTCAAGCTAGGCAAACCCTTTTGGGGGAGGCTTCGAAAATGTTTAGGTCTCCAGGAGGAAGTGCCGGAGAAGGCTTTCATGGCTATGGACTACCATCTTGATTGGATATACGCCAGTCTATTTCTAACTACAACTCAAGAGCAGCCACCTTATAGATTACGCAGTGATAAGAAAATCTCAGGTACTCAACAAGACATAGACCTTCTCATTGCTTACGAATCTGACGGAATTTGCCATGTAGTTATGTTAGAGGCCAAAGGGGCCTTACCGTTCGGAAGCAAGGAAGAAGAGGCTTTGAAGAGTAAAGTAGAAAGGCTTGTGGTTATTTGGGGAGACAATGGCAACCGTTGGTGCAATGTTGAACCTCACTTTGTTATAACATCACCCAAACCACTACCGCTTCGTTGTGAAGAATGGCCAAAATGGATGTTGTCAAAAAAAGGCTGCGTTCAGTGGTTAAAACTCGATATTGCTAAAAATCTACCCCTTCAAAAGGTAACGCGGCTACATAGAGACCCAACTAACAAGAAACAGTATAAAAATTGGAAGGTAGAGCAGATAAAGTTATGATTCGTGAAGCCATTGCAGAACTAGTCGAAGGACGGAACCTTTCCCAGGAGGACGCCGCCCAAGTGATGAACGAGATCATGGAGGGCGAAGCCACGCCCGCCCAGATCGGCGCTTTCATCACGGCGCTGCGCATCAAGGGGGAGACCGTTGCCGAGATCACCGGCATGGCCCAGACGATGCGGTCGAACTCTCTCAAGGTGGAGGCAGAAGTCTGCGGAGAGAGCCTTGTCGATACGGCGGGCACAGGCGGCGACGGCCAGGACACTATGAACGTTTCCACGGCGGCGGCTGTAGTGGCGGCGGCGGCAGGGGCCAAGGTGGCCAAACACGGAAACCGCGGCGCATCCAGTGTCTGCGGCAGCGCCGACATCCTGGAGGCAAGCGGTGTCAAGGTGGACGTTGACCCTGAAGGCGTGAAGCGGTGCATTGAAGAGATAGGCATTGGCTTTATGTTCGCCCCTATATTCCACCCCGCTATGCGCCACGCCGTTGCTCCCAGACGTGAAATAGGCATACGCACCGTGTTCAACATCCTTGGCCCACTGACCAACCCGGCCAGCGCCGGTTCGCAGGTTCTTGGCGTCGCCGACCCTTCGTACGGGGACAAGATGGCCAGGGTGCTGGGGCGGCTGGGAACAGAGCGGGCTATGGTGGTGCACGGCGAAGACGGCATGGACGAGCTATCCATTACAGGCCTAACCCAGGTCTGGGAACTCTCCGGCGGGCAGGTGAACTCCTACAGCATCACACCGGAGGACGCCGGCTTGAAACCTGCCTCCCTAGACGACATTAGCGGCGGCAGCCTGGAACGCAACCTAGAACTGTTCAACAGTGTACTTCAAGGCGTTCCAGGCCCCGTCCAAGACGTGGTGGCCCTCAACGCTGCCGCGACCCTGATGGTGGCGGGCAAAGCAGACGACCTACGCAGCGGCGTTTCGATGGCCCGTGAAGCGATAAACAGCGGTGCGGCTAAAGAGAAGCTAGAGGCTTTGGCCGCGCTGACCCAGGAGTTGAGCTAGATGGACCTGGGACTCAGCGGGAAGACCGCTCTTATAACCGGCGGCAGCAGAGGAATCGGGCGGGCCACTGCCTTGACCCTGGCTAGGGAAGGGTGCCGGGTCGGCATCTGTGCCCGCGGTGAAGAGATGCTTGCCGCGACGCTGGACGAGCTGCGCTCCATATCGTCTAACGTTTGGGGCGCCACCGCGGACGTAACTAGCAGAGAGGATATAGAGCGGTTCATATCGGAAGGCGCGACGTACTTTGGCGGGCTGGATGCGCTGGTGTGCAACGTGGGCGGCATGCGCGGCAGGGGTTTGCTGGAGGCCAGCGATGAGGAGTGGAGCGAAACGCTTGACCTGAACCTGCTCCATTCGGTGCGCGCAATCAGGGCTTCCGTGGGTTACATGAAGGAACGTGGCGGCTCCGTTGTCATAGTTTCGTCCATATCCGGCTGGAAGCCCGGCCCGCAGGCCCAGTACGGCACCGCCAAGGCCGCCGAGATATTTCTGGCGTCGTCACTGGCCTGGGAGTTGGCCCCGTTCAACATACGGGTCAACGCGGTCAGCCCCGGCTCCATAATGTTTCGCGGTGGCGGTTGGGACCGGTTCAAGCAGAACTACCCGGAGCAGTACGATGAATGGATGAAGCGAGACCTGCCCTGGCAGCGCCTGGGCACGGACCAGGAGGTCGCCGATGTCATCGCTTTCATGCTGTCTGAACGGTCGCGCTGGATAAACGGCGCAAACATCCCGGTTGACGGTGCACAGGGCCGTCCCACCGCACGCTGGTACGATTTCGAAGGTTAGCTATGAGCGCGGCAATACTCGACCAGATCGTAGAAAAGAAGCGCGAAAGGCTGGCCCGCACTAAACGGAAGGAGCCACTATCTTTACTGGAAGAGCGGGCCAAGGATACACCTTTGCCGCTGGACTTTTCCGGGGCTCTTCGTGGACCGGGAGTAAGGCTTATTGCCGAGACCAAGAAGGCGTCTCCCTCCAAGGGCCTGCTCCATGAGAACTACGATCCGGTGTCACTGGCGCGGACCTACGCGGGAAACGGAGCGGCTGCCGTCTCCGTGCTCACGGAGGTCGACCATTTCCAGGGCAGCTTGGCGCACCTGGAAGCGGTCAAGGACTCCGTACGAGAAGCGGGGGTACCCGTGCTGCGCAAAGACTTCATATTTGATCCGTACCAGGTTGTGGAAGCGCGCGCCGGCGGCGCCGACGCTATTCTGCTCATAGTGGCTATGCTGGATACGCCGCGTATCAGGGAACTGCTTGGTGTGGCGCAGTCGCTATCTATACAGGCGCTGGTGGAGGTGCACTCGGAGGATGAGCTTGAGATGGCGCTGGAAGCGGGCGCTGAGACCATCGGCATTAACCATCGAGACCTGAAGACCTTCCAAACGGACGTTACGCTATCGAAGAGGCTACGTCCGCTCATTCCGGAAGGCAGGGTAGTGGTTGCGGAGAGCGGCATCAGCAGCCGGGAAGATGTGATTAGACTCAAGGAGTCGCGCATAGACGCCGTACTCGTGGGCGAGGCGCTAGTTACCGCCTCCGACGTGGCGGCCAAGGTGCGGGAACTGGCACACCTATGACGAAGGTCAAGATTTGCAGTGTGCAAGAGGCGGAGCATATTCTGGCTGCCACTGAAGCGGGCGCTAACTTTGTAGGACTGAACTTTGTGCCCGGGGTGCGTCGCCGCCTGCCGGAAGACAAGGCAAGAGAGATGGTGCAGGCGTTCCGCGACAGGTACAATCGTACCGGCCCAAAGCTGGTGGGCATCTTCGTAGATCAGCCCTTGGATGAGGTTGACCGCATTCTGCAAGAGTGCGACCTGGATATGGCGCAGCTGAGCGGCCACGAGTCTTTGGAGTACGCCAAGCAGGTTGCCAAGCCGGTGATCAAGGCCGTCCACGTTCCCGCGGGGAAGCCGGCAGGAGAGGTAATCGCCAGCTTGAGACCACTTCTTGCCGAACTGGAGTCGGCGGGGATTTTGCCGCTCTTGCATCCGGACGTAGGCCAGGCTCTTGGCGGCACGGGCGCCGCATTGGATTGGGAGATTGCCAGTTCTCTGGCGGGAGACCAGCGCTTTCTACTTGCCGGGGGCTTGGACCCGGAGAACGTGGCCCAGGCCGTAAGGCAAGTGCAACCCTGGGGCGTGGACGTATCCAGCGGCGTGGAGACGGCTGGAATCAAGGACGTCGAGAAGATAGAGGCTTTTGTGCAGAGGGCAGGAGCGGCCAAGGAGCAGAGATGACTATAGAGAGTACTCTTCCCAACGGACGGGGACGATTCGGAGAATACGGCGGACGGTTTGTACCGGAGACGCTGATGGCCGCTCTCAGTGAGTTGGAAGAGGCGTACCGGACGGTACAGAACGACGCATCCTTTCAAGAAGATCTGTCGTCGCTGCTTGGGGAGTACGTGGGGCGTCCCACTCCTCTATACCATGCCGCCAACTTGAGCCGCCGCTTGGGTGGAGCGCAGGTCTATCTGAAGCGGGAGGACCTTGCTCACACCGGTGCTCACAAAATAAACAATGCCATTGGCCAGGGATTGCTGGCAAAGCGCATTGGCAAGAACCGTATCATTGCGGAGACGGGCGCTGGTCAGCACGGCGTGGCTACAGCCACCGTCTGCGCCATGCTGGGGCTGGAATGCGTTGTATACATGGGTGAGGAGGACATCCGGCGACAGACGCCGAACGTTTACCGCATGGAGCTTCTCGGCGCAGATGTAAGGCCGGTTAGCAGCGGCACCAAGACTCTCAAAGACGCCATAAACGAGACGATAAGGGACTGGGTGACTAACGTGTCAACCACACATTACCTGCTGGGCAGCGCCGTGGGGCCTCATCCCTATCCCATGATTGTGCGCGATTTTCAATCGATTATAGGCAGCGAGTGCCGGCAGCAGGTAATGCAAGCGATGGGTCGACTGCCGGATTACGTGGTGGCCTGCGTCGGTGGAGGCAGCAACGCCATCGGCCTGTTCCATCCCTTCTTGGATGACGCGGAGGTGAAGCTGGTGGGCGTGGAAGCCGGCGGAGAGAGCATCCAGAGCGGTAGAAACGCCGCCTCCATTGTGGCAGGCAGGCCCGGAGTGTTGCACGGCTCGTACTCCTATGTGCTGCAGGACGACGACGGCCAGATAATAGGGACTCACAGCGTGTCAGCCGGACTGGACTACCCGGGCGTTGGGCCGGAGCACGCCTACTTGAAGGATACGGAGCGCGCCGCTTACGTATCAGCCACCGATAAAGAGGCGTTGGATGCGTTCGGACTGTTGTGCCGGACGGAGGGGATCATACCCGCCCTTGAACCTGCTCATGCTTTGGCATACGTGGCCAAGCTAGCGCCTACTTTGAGCAAGGACACCGTTGTTGTGGTTGGTCTGAGCGGCCGGGGCGATAAGGACTTGCAAACGGTCCAGGCTTACCTGAAGTAGCAAAGGCGGTATCAGCCGGGATGAGGCGGGGTTGACTTCGAGGGCAACTCTACCGTTGCCGCGCCAGGGGTTGTCTTTTCACCCCTACCGTTTTCCAGCCAAACCTCGCAATCGACTAGGAATCGAGCCTCCTCCTTGTACACCCTGGTCACCACTCCCTTGCAGTGCAGGGTATCGCCGGGGAAGTCCATGCCCCTGTGCTGGCAGCTGAGCTTTCTCAACCTTCCTGAATCGCCTATCCAGTCGGTGACCAGTTGCGCTAGGAATGCGTTCTTCAGCCCCCCTTGCACCACAACGCCGGGCAGCCCCCGGCTCTTGGCGAACTCAGAGTCGTAATGAATCTGGTAGAAATCGCCGGAGGCGCCGCAATACATCACCAGCATCTGCGTGGTTGGATGCTTTTGCAGCGGCGGTATGCTCATCCCTTCTTCTACGTCTTCCCAGTACGGCAATTTTGCTCCGCTCCTGTTGCTAGTAGGTAATCAGCGTCCAGCGCTGGGTGGCGACAAGCTGGCTTAGCTGGTTGGTATAGGTAAGCTCACGCGTCAGTATGACCATGGGCCCCAGCCTGCCGGTGCGCTCCTTCACGTCTATCAGCGTCTCAACAACGGTGATTCGATCCCCAGCTTGAAGAGGTTCCAAGTATTGCCACTCGCTTCCGCCGTCCAGTTTGTTGTGCAGCGGGCTTTGCCATTGTATCTTTGGCGGACCCGGCTGCAGTGTGCGAAGGAACGTGGGAGGAGCTATGATTCCTCCGTAGCCGGAGTGCCGCGCGTACGCTTCATCACGGTAAAGAGGATTGGGGTCTGCTATAGCGTCGGTGAAGCGCACAATGGCTCCACGCTCTACCTCGTGCGTCAGCGGTTCCGACGGCACTCCCATCGCCTCTCGCAGACTGTGCGTGATCAGTGACAACGTTGAGTAACCAGTTCCACGTCGCCTGTCCCGCCATGCAACTGCGCGGCACCGGCTAGAGCAGTAGTTCCCTTCTTCTCTGGTGCGAACCCCCACAAAGGAGCGCCCGCATCGCAGGTTAGCGCAGGTGAACTCCTTCGGTCTCTGATTAGGCATTTACACCTCCAAGTGCGCAAGACCGTTGTAGTCCTTGAAGGTAATCTCTCCCCACACCTAGACTTCCCCTTTTCCGGGAGAGTTGAAATCACTGTTCTCGCCTCACCCTCCAGGGTATACCTTTTCCTCAGCGATTTCACAGCTATATGTGCTCATGCTTCAAACATGCTGACGATTCTGGGTAAGGGCTTCCGCCTCCCTGAGAGGGAGGAGCTTTTCTTCCCGGTTTTCCAGCCAGTAATCGCGAGTGAGTTCCATCAGAATAAGGTCGCGTCCACTGCGGCGCACCGTGCGCACGCTGTGGAAGCCGCATCTTCGGAAACTGCTCTGGGCCCTTACGTTCCAGTCCAGGGTATGCAGGTAGAGACGTTTGAGGTCGGTGGTGCCGAATATGTGGTCTATGAGACCTACCATGGTGTGGTATCCGAAGCTCTTGTTCCAGTAATCCCGGTTGCCTATCATGATACCGAGCTCCGCTTCTCCAAAATGGGCGTTGATGTCGTAGCACATCACGTTCCCAATATGGTTACCGTCCAGATCGTCTATGGCAAGCCGCAGCGACCATGGAGAAGGGTATTTAAGATCATCCTCGTAGTATCTGAGGAACTGTTTGAACGGCTGCATCAGCGGTGACGTGGCGTCCAGATTTGCCAGCTCTTCGTCGCAGCGCCAGGCGTAGTCGTCTTCCGCATCCTCTAAGCGCTTGGGCCGGAGGATAACCTTCCCGGCGCGGATGATTTCAGGCTTCATCACGGCGCCGCCCCGTCGTGGGCAATCCGAAGCGCCTTTTTCACTAGCTCCACTTCATTAGAATGGGTCATGATATTCAGGGCCTCTGCTTCCGGCCACCAGTGAACATCGTCAAATTCGGGGTCGTGGCAGGAAAAATCTCCACCGGTAGGGACCATCAGGTAGAAGTGCACCGTCTTGTGGCAGCGTACCCTGTCCTGGGTGCGTACAAACCAGTACTCTATGCTTCCCAGAGAAGACCGGATTTCCACTTCCAGGCCCGTTTCCTCTCTGACCTCGCGCAGGGCTGTCTGGTCCATGGATTCGCCTTTGTCCGGAGTGCCTTTGGGAAGCGCCCACAAGGGCGGAGAGACCCTGTGACACAGCGCAATCTCCACGCCGCCGCAGGCCTGGCGGTAGACCACGCCTCCCGCCGATACATGATGTTCTATGCGTCCCTTCCGTGTCATTACACCTCCAAGGGCGGTTCCAATTCTAAGTATAGCTGGAAAGTACAGTCAAGGACGGATGACATCTTGCATCCCCCATATCGGCATGTCCTTGCAGGGTTGACATAGAAATAAAGCGTGGAATAATCCCCAAGGTGTCACTTGCCAATCTTCCTTACTTAGAGGGTTCACCATATGACTGCTCAAACCTTTGAAGAAGCCATCGCCGAGTTCATGGAGCGCTCCAGAGAGCAATTGGAGCAGGAGGTGATGGAAAACCTGCCGCCAGCTCCACCCTCGCCGTATGAACAGTCGGGCCCTCCCTTTGAATCGCCTCTCCTGCTGGATCCGAAGACCATCCACAAGTACACGCATAGCATTGGCGACGACAATCCCCTTTTCAACGACCCGGAGTACGGAAGGAGGAGCCGCTACGGCGCTCAACTGGCCCCCGGGCCCATATTGGCCCTGGTACGCTACCCATCCGCTCACGGCGCAAAACGTCCCGAAGGGTACCCCATGGCGAACTTTATTTCGGGCACTGCCTGGGAGTTCTACGACGTGCTCAAGGCAGGCTCCAGGTTCCGTTCGTCCAAGGTGACCAAGGAGTTCATCGAGAGGTCAGGCACGCAGGGAACGCTCCTCTTTCTCATATCAGAGGTGTACTACTGGGACTATCACGGCGATATGCCGGCCAAGTGCTACGGTACGCAGATCATGGTGCCCCAGGAGACCATGGAGACCTCTCGCTCCATGCCTGTGGAGCGTTTGGGCGAGCACATGATGTACGAACGCAAGGCGTCGCAGTACAGTCCGGAACAGATCCAGGAGTTCTTGTCGAAGATAGAGGGAATGAAACGCCGAGGCGAGGAAAAACTGTACTGGGAAGACGTCGAGGTAGGCGACATAATTGGCCCCGTGGTGCTGCCACCCTGGACGCTGCAGGATCAGATTTGCCAACACTCCATGCAATCCTCAACGCAGAGCAGCGAGGACTACTTCCACGATAGCACTGCTTTTGAACCGTTCTTCCACTACGCCAAGCACGACACGGAATGGGCGCGCGTCCATCCCGTGACGCGCTGGCCGCGTTCCCACGGCGACGAGCACGAGGACGCCCTGCTGGCCATCTACCGAGGACAGCCCGCGCCATTTGACTTCGGAGTCCAGCGTGTGCAGATTCCCCAGCGGCTCCTCACAGACTGGATGGGAGACGAGGGTTTCATACGCCGCATGTACATAGCAATGCGCCGCCCCGTCTACTACGGGGATTTCACCGTCTACACCGGTGAAGTGATGAGGAAGTACAAAGAGGTGCAGACCGGGGCGGACGAGCCAGGTGGAGCCCCCGGCCGGCATGAGTATCACGCCGTGGGCATTCGCATTGACGGCAGCAACCAGGTCGGCGAGCCACAAGCGCCCGGTTCGGCGACGGTATATCTGCCCTCCAGGGAAGGCGGCCCGGTGAGGTTGCCGGTGCCCCATGGCGCAAAGACGCCGTACGTCAACTACAACACGTTTCGCAGGGATTGG
>DAOUKI010000019.1:0-22646 GCA_034421495.1 Dehalococcoidia bacterium
TACACCCCAGACTGCTGGGAAGCCCGGGACTGCGGCTACCCGCTAGCAGAAGTGCTCATCGTCCTGCGGCAAGAACTGATCGACCAGGCGCCGGACCTGGTTACTATGTTCGAGAAGTGGGACTTCAACGCCTCCAACCAGTTGGAAGCGGAGGGTTACCTCTCCAATCTAGATGGGGACTTTGCCGCAGCAGCAGACCAGTTCCTGCGGAACAACTCGGCCTGGAAGAACTGGGTGACCTCAGATGCCGCGGAGAAGGTTGAGGAAGCCCTCAGCTCCTAGAGCGCCGCTCAATCGCTAATGCTGACTAGCCCCACCTTGCAAACACGAGGCGGGGCTAGTTGTCTTGAAATACGCGTATGAGACTGCATCGCCCGCAGTTGTCGGCCGGTAGAGTGGTCGTCTGGGCTAGGGTGGGCCAGATTATCGCACTGACTATGGTCATCGCCGCCACAGTGGTGACCTGCACCCCCGATAGCGCCTCGCCGGTCGCCCCCAGCATCATAGACGGATTGGTGTCGCCACGGGGGTTGACTCCCCAGGACGACGGCCGATTGCTAATCGCCGAGGTGGGCGGCGGCCGTATCTTGGTCTTGGATCGCCAACACCGGCTTTCTGTACTGCATGAAGACCTGCCACGGCTGAAGAACGGGCCAGAGGGTGCGCCCGCCGGGGTCTCCGCCGCAATACAGATGGGCGAGACCACTTATTACGTGATGGGAGAAGCCCGAGCCAAGGAGTTCCGCGAGGTCTACAAGGTCACCCCCGGAGCCCACCCCGTGGGTCTGACCGGCCAGGACCCTTTAGGCATTCATCCCCCCAAACCCATCGTCAACCCTTACGACCTGCTGTTTGCGTCCTCTGGCGGATTGCTGGTCAGCGACGCGGGCGCCAACGTGGTCTGGCGCGTTAGCCTAGCCGGAGACATCCATCTCTACGCCAAGCTGGAACCCCAAAGCCACCTCATGCCAGAGGGCATGGTGCAGGTTGAAACCGTGCCTACCGGAATGACGTCTGGCCCTGATGGCGCAACCTACGTCGCCACCCTGACGGGATTCCCCTTCCCCACTGGCGGCGCGCGGGTCTTTCGACTGCAGGATGGCAACGGCGACGGCGATGCCCTAGACCCTGGTGAGACTACCGTCTACGCCTCCGGGTTTACCACCGCAACCGACGTGGCCTTTGAGGCGGATGGAGCCTTGCTGGTCACCGAGTACAGTAGCGACATGAATGCCCTGACCGAAATTGGATACAAGGAGTCCAGTCTGTTTCCCGGAAGGCTGGTTCGCTGGCGTGACGGCGCCATCACAGTAGTGGCCAGCGGCCTGGTTTCTCCAACGGCAGTGGCCGTAGTTGACGGCCGTATATACGTGAGCGAGGAGTTCGCCGGAAGGGTGCGGGTCATCGCACCGTAGCATGCCGTGGCTCAGTAGCCACTACGAAGGCCTGTGCATCCAAGACCCTAGCAGTAAGTCGAGTGGGTGCTGATTCTACGTCCGGCTCTCTACGGCGTCCAGGGCTGCGGCAACATCCGCATGATTGGGGATTATCTGGTTGAACCCGATTATCTCGAAGACCTGCTGTATGTATGGCCTAAGGGCGCAAACATGGAGGGTGCGATCCTCCTTCTTGAGGTCCTGCCAGAGGTGCAGGAGTACGCGTAGACCCGCGGTGCTCATATAAGTCACGCCCGATGCGTCTATGATGACATCACGGTCGGTCCCAGCCAAGGCGCTCCTGGTTTGGACCTCGAACACGCTGGCGCTAAAAAAGTCAACGCGTCCCCAAGCTTGCAGCAATAGGACGCGACCCTCGGACGAGACAATGTCGAGCATCATGGAGCCTATTCTAGTGTGAGGTCATATAGACAAGTCAAGTCGCCATCTGACTCGCTGCAGTAGCTTGACTCCAATGCTATGCTGTAGCGGCAATCCCAGAGTGTACTTTAGCCCACGCGGGCATACTCGGCTATTGCTTCATCCGTAGACCAAATGACACGATACTGGCAGCCTGGTGACCAAATAGTGCTCCGCGAGATCTGGCGCGGGCAAGTCAAGTCTGGAAGACCGTACACCGTAGTTGAAGACACTCCTGGGCGATTGGTTCTATACGCCAGGTCAGGCGTACATTGGGTCAAGTCACTTAGTCCCGACGGCACTGCCCTAGTAAGGGGCGAACCTTCGATACTACACGAGGAAGTGGAGCACCGCGAGGCTTTACGTATCATCACTCCCGGTTCTCGCCACAGCGTCTTGCTTTTCTGGACAGCTATGTTCAGTGAGTTCTTACAGTGGTATGTGAACCTTGAAGACCCGTTGGTGCGAATACCCATGGGCTTCGATTACCTGGACCAGATGCTGGACATTGAGGTGACGCCTGACCTCTCTCAATGGACATTGAAAGACGAGGACGAGTTCGAAGATGCGGTCGCCCGCGGCATACTGACTCCTGAGGAGGCGGATGTCGTCAGGGCTGAAGGGGACGATGTTATAGCAGCTATAGACGCGAGACGTTCACCGTTCGACGAGCCATGGGGACAATGGCGTCCTGACTCGTGCTGGCCGATTCCCAGCCTACCCCAAGACTGGACCGACCTCGGCAAGTATCCCCCCTACGGAATCCGTTCTTGATCAATCGTCTCGAAGATTTGGTGGACTCGCCCGACTCCCATATCTTCGGCCTCTCGGTTGATGACCCCTCCGACTCTACACTCACGGCGGTCATAGACGTGGGCTCTGGCTCGGCTCGGGCCGTGGTCATGCAGCTAAGCCTGGGAGGGGTTGAGATTCTGGCTCAGCAGCGCCTGAACCTCAACCTAATGAGTCACGTGAGCCGCCAAGGCGCGCTAGATGAAGAGGGCGTGGCCAGCACGCTGGATGCAATTGAGGACTTTGTCCAGGTGTGTCTCAGCTACGGCGTCAACACCATCCACGCCGTGGGTACAGCGGCTCTGCGGGAGTCCCACAACGGCGTTCATATCGCCAGGCAGGCCCGCCAAAGATACGGGGTAGACTTGCGCATCATAAGCGGCTATGAAGAAGCAGGCTACTGCTTTATCGGCGCCGTACATGGCCTGCCTGTCTCCCAAGGCCTGCTGGCAGACTTGGGCGGGGGCAGCATGGAAGTGGTGAGCTTTGCCGACCGGCGCATGGACACGCGGGACACCCTTCCTCTGGGCAGCTTGCGGCTTGCCAACAGCTTCCGGTTGACGGACAGCCCCACTGCCGAGGACATGGCGGCAGCATTCCGATACGTCCGGCAATGCCTGTCCGCGGCCAAGGTCCCTTACCTGGGGCCTGAAGATATCCTGGTAGGGTCCGGAGGCTCGATGCGCCTTCTTTCAAAGCTGGACCGGCGGCGGCGTGCCTACCCTATACACACCATGCACGGCTACCGCATCGGCGCCAAGGGGCTGTCCAAGCTGGTGGGCTTGCTGGCATCCTGCGACCTAGAAGAGCGCTCCCTAATCCCCGGCATGAATCCGGAGCGTACCCACTCCATAGTGGGAGGGGCAGTAGTAGCGCAAGCGCTGCTCCAGCACACCGGGGCTGAAAGCATCATGCTTTCCGGCCAGGGGCTGCGCGAGGGATTGGCGCGGCAGCGGGAGCCGTTGCCCGCAGACGGCCAGGTCTCGCTCATGTCTATTGCCTCCGTGCGTCGCAACACGCTAAAGGACGTGATGAGTCGATTCGCACCTCGGTTCACCCGCCGCGGAGCACGCCGCGCCTCCTTGGCCGGCCGCATCGCCCACGCTGTTTGGGACGGGCGGCGCAAGCGTCTCACATCGTCATTGGAGTGCGCCGCCTTGCTCTTGGACGTGGGCAGCGTGGTGGACTTCTACAACCGCCTCAATCGGGCCGCTTCAATCCTGGCGTGGACGGACCTGCCAGGGTTCAGCCACCGCGAGTCGGCTCAGATAGCAGCCATGCTTCTGCTGGCGGAAGGACGGAGGTTGCCAAAGAAGTATCGCAAGACCCGCATCTTGAGCGACGGAGACCGCCGTCGCCTGGGCCAGGCGGCGCTGGTGCTGGTGCTGGCCGACGAACTGGAGCGGCGGCTGCCTCCCCACGTCACCACAGAATCTGTTAACATTGCCCTGGACAACAGCGGCCTCATCGTCACCACCCCCGCCTGGTCCAAGGCATCCGCGCCTGACTTGCATAGCCGCTGGGAGATGGAGTTCAACCAACCCATCCTAATCTATAGAGGTGAGGAATGAATAATCACAGCAACTCAACCGTTCCCATGGGCCCCCGATACGGCAGCCACCCCTACGATGGCGTGCTTCCCGGCCAGCTCATTATCGTGGAGGGCATTGACGGCTCCGGCAAGAGCACGCAGATAGACCTTCTAGGCAAGTGGCTGACAAGTATGGGTTACGTCACGGTCTTTACGGAATGGAACTCCTCGCGCATAGTCAAGCGCACCACCAAGCAGGGTAAGGACCGGCGGCTGCTTACGCCTATGTCCTTCAGCCTCATCCACGCTGCCGACTTCGCCAACCGCGTCTTCACGCAGATACTGCCGGCTCTCAAAGCCGGAACCATAGTCCTAGCGGATCGATACGTCTACACCGCCTTTGCCCGGGACAGTGCCCGCGGGGTCAATAAAGACTGGCTGCGGCGCGTCTACTCCTTCGCCATCCGACCCTCTCTGGCCCTGTACTTCAAGGTGCCGTTGGCGGAGTCCATCCGCCGCATCGTCACAGGACGGTCCGAGTTGGGCTTCTACGAGTCGGGCCAGGATGTGAAGCCGAACTCCAGCCGGAAGAAGGCCTTCCGGCAGTTCCAGGGCGCCATATTGGAGGAGTACGACAACCTCGCCAATGAGTTCGGACTCGTGACCATCGACGCTACCCAGCCTGTTCACACTCAGCAGCAGATGGTGCGGGATCTGGTGGAACCCCTGCTGTCCGGCGTGATGCAGATGCCCGGCCACAGTGTAACCGACGCCCTGATCAGCTCCGGACTTACCGGGCGGTACATCCACCCGTCCGGCTCGCGACGAGTCCCGGAGCTCACCAATATTGATGGCTAGTCCCCCAGCTCACAATCAGGAGGCGAACCTATGAATATGCCCAAATTCTACGGTCACATCCCCCTAGACCTGGGGAACACGGAGATGCCCGGACAGCTCATCGTCATCGAGGGGACGGACGGCGTTGGCCGCTCTACGCAGATTGCCCTCCTCAAGGAGTGGCTGGAGACGGAGGGCTACGCCGTGATGGAGACCGGCTTCCGCCGCTCCAAACTCACAGGCGAAGGTATTGACCGGGCCATGCGAGGTCACACGCTGGACAACTTTACTCTGAACCTGTTCTATGCCACAGACTTCTGGGATCGTATGGAGAAGAGCATTGTGCCCGCCATGCAGGCGGGCATGGTGGTGCTGGCCGACCGTTACATCTACTCCATCATGGCCCGGGCGCGGGTTCGCGGCATCCCGGCTCGCTGGCTTGACGACATGCTGGAGTTCGCCATTATCCCCCATCAGGTGTTCTACCTTGACATAGACGTGGACGATCTCCTTCCTAGAGTGCTGGCATACCGGGAACTGGACCACTGGGAATCGGGGGAGGACTTCCTGCGGGAGACTGACCGGCACGCCAGCTTCGTCGAATATCAAGACGCATTGTTGAGGGAGTTCCGCAACTTGGCCGAACAGTACGAGTTTCAGACGGTAGACGCCCGCCTGAGCGTGCGCGAGGTCTTTGATACGCTGCGACTAGGCATAAGAGACACCATAGAGCGAGTTGATCTGCTCCACTGAACACAACAACCGCTGAGCTAGTAAGCGGGTAAGACGCGCTGTGACCAACAGGCTAACACACCTATCACGCCGGATAACCGAGTCCCCTGCCTTTGAGACCGGCATCATTGCGGTCATCATAGTCAACGCCCTGCTGCTTGGAGTCGGGACCTCTCCGACGCTTGAGCGGCAGTACGGGCAATGGATTGATGCAGGCTACCAGATCGCTTTGGCGGTGTTCATCGTCGAGGCGCTGCTCAAGATGACCGCGTCGTCGCCGCGCGTCGCCGGGTACTTCAAGGACGGCTGGAACGTATTCGACTTTCTGGTCATAGTTTTCGCGCTGGTACCGGCGACAGGAGAGTTCGCCATGGTCGCCCGGCTGGCGCGCCTGCTTCGAGTGTTGCGCCTGGTGTCGACGATCAGAGACCTGCGTCTGATCGTGAGCGCGCTCGTCCGCTCCATCCCCAGTGTGGGGCACGTCATGATGCTGATGAGCATCATCGTCTACATCTACGCCATCATTGGATACCACCTGTTCAGCGAACACGACCCCGATAACTGGCGGAACCTGGGGATTGCCCTCCTGACCCTGTTCAACATCATCACGCTGGAGGGGTGGACGGAGGTGATGTTCACCGCGATGGAGCTCAACCCGCTGGCGTGGGTCTACTTCGTCAGCTTCGTGGTGGTGGGCACCTTCGTGGTGATCAACCTGTTCATCGCAATCATCATCAACAATCTTGACGAGGCCAAGCTGGAGCGTCTCCGTGAACTGGAGCGCCCGGTATCGCGAGAGGAGCTTCTGCGCGAGATCCGCACCACCCAGGAGGCGCTGCGCCGCCTGGAACGACGCATGGACGACAATTAGCGTTCGCCCCGTCCCTATGGTGATATCCCCTATTGATGATACTATGTATCATTAGATTCTCTATCGGAGGATTGATGGCTGCCGCACCGGAGAATCCAAAAGTCTGACAGCAACCCGCAAATTAAAGGAGGTCACAATGGACTCAGTGATCGAAGCTTGGCGAGAACAGATGCTTGCCCACGACCGGGAGATGGCCGCTCTGCGCGGCGGCGAAGGCGGGCAAAGCCGCACCGGCGGCTTCACCAGTCAGCCCATGGACCCGCACCGCACGGATGACGCGACGCTGAACAGGCTGTTCGCGGCGCTGGGTTCGGGTGCGGAGGTGCTGGACGTGGGAGGCGGCACGGGCCGCTATGCGCTGCCGCTGGCCACGCGGGCCAAGCGAGTGACCGTGGTTGAGAGATCAGCGGACTCCGTAGAACTGCTTAAATCACGAGCGGCAGAGGCCGGCATCACCAACATCACCGTAGTCAATGAGCCGTGGGAGGATGCTGACGTGCCGGCAGCGGACATGGTGCTCTGCTCCCTTGTGTTGCACCACGTCCTTGAAGCGGCTCCCTTCATAGCCAAGCTGCAGAGGCACGCAAAGGACCGTGTAGTGGTCGTGGAGATGGGCGAGACACCCGGGTCGATGGACCGCCCCTTCTACGAGAGAGTATACGGCTCGGCTCCTACGCCTCTGCCCGGTCTGTCCAAGGTGATGGGGCTCCTCTGGGCAATGGACATCCACCCCGACCTGGAGATGATCAAGCCTGAGCTTGTCATAGTGGACGCCGACCGGAACGCGGCGCTGGAGCAACTACGCCGCAGGCTGGCCGTGCAAGAGGATACCGCCGAGGATGAGCGGCTGCGCGCCGCGGCGGATGAATTGCTGGAGGAGACTCCCAACGGGGTTACCGTCCGCGGTGTGGCCCCGCGGCGGCAGGCCATAATCACGTGGAAGCCCTCTCAGTGACACTACTCTTGGCGCTCCGCAATAGCTATATCTGAACCGAGTACGCCGACCTGGTTAACCAGGCTGGAATAAGCTCGTCCGCGTCTGTGGCCATGCTGCCCGCCACTCCCACTAGGAGACGGGAGGGCGGTCTAGCGTTATAATCACGGCTGTCCCTACAAAGACAACAACTGATTCACGGCGGTAGAAGAAGGGAGTATTCCATGCAGTTCTCGTCCTGGAAACGGATTCTCGCGTTAGGCCTGCTGGCAGTTCTGGCAACGATGGCCGCGGCTTGCAGCGAAGATGATGGAGAGCAAACCCCGTACCGGATAGGCGTGATGGAATCGCTGACCGGCCCCGGCGAGACCTACGGCACGGTGGCCGTTCAGTCCAAGGAGATGGCCCGGGATGAAATCAACGCGGCGGGAGGCATCAACGGGCGCATGCTGGAGTTTGTCATCGAAGACTCGAAGTGCGGCGCCCAGGATGCGATTAGCGCCTACAAAAAGCTAACTGACGTAGATGGAATGAAGATCATTCTCGGTACCTCGTGCAGCGGCGCGATGCTGGGAGTCGCGCCGCTTGCCGAGAGTGACAGAGTAGTCCTGTTCTCTGGGCTGGCCAGCAACCCAGATATCGCCAACGCAGGAGACTATATATTCCGCACACAGATCAGCGATATAGAGGTGGGCATCAGCACCGGCAACCTCCTCTGGGCAGACGGTATCCGCATGCTGGCCACCATCACGGAAGAGACCGATTACGCCGAGGGTGTCAGACGCACCTCCGTGGCGCAGTTCGAGGAAAACGGCGGCAGGGTTATAGCCGAAGAGCGATTTGCCTCCGACGTCACCGACTACAGGTCGCAGCTGACCAAGCTGTTCGAGGCAGGTCCGGACGCTCTCCATATAGCGCCCCAGTCCGAGTTTGCGGCGGGCGCCATCGTCAAGCAGGCGCGGGAGCTGGGCTACGAGGGCCCGATCTACGGCGAAACGATTACGGTGGGTACTACCGCGCTCGACATAGCGGGCGACGCCGCGACCGGGCTGAAGGCCATTACGGCCACTCCAGACCCGAACAATGAGAAGGGGCAGGAAGTTCTTGCCAACTTCAGGAAGCGCTACGAATACGTCACTTTGCCCTGGCATCTCGGCTCCGCTTACGATGACGTGTACATCACTGCGGAGTGCCTCAAGCAGACCCAAGACGACCAGGATGCCGACGGATTTCGGGACTGTCTGTACAACATCACCTGGAGCGGCGCTATCGGGGACAACTACAGCTTCGATGCCCAAGGCGAGGTCGTCGGTCTCTCTCGATTTGTCGTGGAGGTCCTCCCACCGGCCGAGAGGACAGCAGAAAACTACGGGTACAAGGTAATAGGCCGCGGTCAATCTTAATGCCTGACAGTTTACCCGCGGAATCGGTGATTGTTGGATAGACGCACTCACAAGAGCAGGCCCAGGATATTCTACGGCTGGTGGATTGTATTAGGCGGCCTTGTAGGAATGGGGCTCAGCGCCGGCTTCAACTACCACGGACTGAACGCATTCTTGATTCCCGTGTCTGACACCTTTGGAGTCTCTCTCTTCGCGGTTTCAACGGTGCTTACCGTGGCCAGGATTGAAACGGCTTTCATAGGTCCGCTGGAAGGCTACCTGATTGACCGTTTTGGGCCAAGGACCATGATGTTCCTAGGCGTGCCGCTTATGGGGTTTGGGTTTATCGTTCTTAGCCTCGCGCCCAGCTTCACGGTCTTTATAGTAGTGCTCTTCGCAGGAGTGATCTTGGGGTCCAGCCTTGGCTTTGGAAGTCCCATTACTACGGCTGTGGCAAACTGGTGGCACAGGCACCGCGGCAGAGCATTTGGAATCATGTGGTTGGGAATAAGTGTCGGGGCAATGCTGGTTCCGCTTGTGAACCAGCTCATCGAGCAGTTGGGCTGGCGTGCGGCGGTTCGCATAATAGGCGTTCTGGTGCTCCTCATAGGGCTGCCGGTAGCAGCCATCATGCGCCACAGGCCAGAACAGTACGGGATGCTCCCGGATGGCGATGTTCCCACAGATCCGGAGGAAGAATCACAGCAAGCCGAACCGGGGGCAGCTTCGGACAGCCGGCCTCCGCCTGACGGACAGCATGAGTTCACTCTAATGCAAGCCCTGCGATCGGCGTCGTTCTGGCATTTCTCGCTCTCATATGGACTGCGTATGGGAGTAACCGGCGCCGTGGGGATCAACCTGTTCCCTCTTGTTCAGTCTATCGGCGGCACAGATCACCAGGCAGCCCTTCTCTTCCTGGTGCACGGCATAGTCAGCGCCCCCGGAAGGTTGTTCCTCAGTTGGGCCGGTGATTATTTCAACAAGCGACTTCTCATGGCAGGCCTGTTCCTAGTGCTGGCCGCCTGTGTCCTTGGCATAGGTCAGACCACCTCTCTGACAACGCTGTTCATTATCTACGCTCCATACGCCTTTGCCTGGGGCGGCTTATCGGCGCTTCCGCAATCATTTCAGGCAGACCTCTTTGGCAGGCAGCACTACGCCACAATCCGTGGCGCCAGTGCGCCTGTGCAGAATGTCATTGCGCTAATCGCCCCACCATTCGCTACGTTGATGTTTGAGCGAACTGGCAGCTACGCTATTCCATTTGCAGTTCTCGCAGGAACAGCCGTTCTGGCCGCGGTGCTGGTGATGAACGCCAAGCCCAGCCGCCCCAAAACCTGATGCTGCCAAAGGTCATAATGACACTGTAGAATACTCACGTAATTTGAGGAGGGGGAAATGTCATTAGGAATTGCCTCTTACAGACCAAGCGTGTCAGCTAGGACTCACATGGTTTCATCGGGCCACTACTTGGCCACGGCCGCAGGCTACAGGATCCTGGAACAGGGCGGCAACGCTATCGACGCCGGGGTGGCTTCTGGCATCGTGATAAACGTGACCCTGCCCCACATGACGTGCTTTGGCGGTGTCGCTCCAATCATGGTCTACGTTGCCGAAGCAAAGAAGGCATTTGCCATCAGCGGGCTGGGCCGGTGGCCCAAGAAGGCACCTGTAGAGACCTTTAACGGCGAAATGCCACCCGGCCTGGGCCACGCCGTAGTACCGGCGGCTTGCGATGCCTGGCTTACGGCGCTGGAGAACTACGGCACTATGACCTTCAAGCAGGTTGTCACTCCCGCTCTGGAGCTGGCCGAAAACGGATTTCCTATCTCCAAAAGGGTGGCAGACGCCATCTCCGGAGCCGAAGAAAGGTTGTCCGAGTGGCCGCAGTCTGCCAGTGTATTCATGCCAAGGGGTGTCCCGCTGACTCTGGGCGAGAAGCTTGTCAATCCTGATCTGGCGTCCCTATTCAGGAGCATGATCGATGTTGAGGAGAGTTCAGCGTCGGCGGGACGGGAGGCAGCCATACGAAAGACGCGAGACTACTTCTACAAGGGCGAGCCGGCTAGGCTCATGGCTGAGTACTGCCGGGAGCGCGGCGGGTTCCTCGATCAGGATGATCTATCCTCATTCCAGGTGGGCATTGAAGAGCCGCTGGTGGGCGACTACAGAGGCTATCGCCTTCTGACCTGCGGCCCCTGGTGTCAAGGGCCTTCCCTCATCCAGGTACTGCAACTGCTGGAAGGCTTTGATCTCAAGGATATGGAGCACAACTCGCCGGAGTATCTGCACCTGGTCGTCGAGGCGATAAAACTCGCGTTTGCCGACAGACACGCCTACTATGGCGACCCTGACTTCGTCGACGTGCCCTTGCCCGGGCTGCTGTCCAAGGCCTACGCCAAAGAGCGGCGCGATCTGATCAATCAGCTTCAAGCCGCGCCGGGAATGCCTTCTCACGGAGACCCGTGGCAATACCAAGCTGAGGGAGGACAGCGCAGCGCCATCCAGGCTCCGGCCAGCCTGGACGCAGAGTGGGAACCCGATACGAGCTATACCTGCGTGATAGATCGCTGGGGAAACGCTTTCTCGGCAACACCGAGCGATGGGCAGCTAGGAGAGCCGCTAGTCCCGGGCCTGGGGCTCACAATCTCAACCAGAGGATCTCAGGCTTGGTTGACCCCGACCATCCGGCTCGTGTAGAGCCGTGGAAACGGCCTCGTTTGACACCGAATCCGGCCATGGTGGTCAAGGACGGGGAGCTGTTCATGGCTTTCGGCACACCCGGCCTGGACGCACAAGTCCAAGCCATGACGCAGGTGTTCCTCAATATCGTCGAGTTCGGCATGGACCCGCAAGAGGCCATCGAGGCGCCGCGGGCAATCAGCTACAGCTTCCCCGGTTCGTCATGGCCGCACCCCTATCTACCAGGCCGCTTGAACCTGGAAGGCCGCATCGACGACGTGACCGCGAACGCCTTGGAATCGCTTGGCCATGACGTCGAGCGCTGGCCGGAGTGGACGGAGCTAGCCGGAGGCGCTTGTGCAATCTTGGTTGATCGGGAACGGGGTATCTTGCAAGGCGGCGCGGATCCACGGCGCGAGTCCTACGCCTTGGGCCGTTAGGGGAAAAGGAATCCTACGCAGGTTTTGGCGCTATCCTAACTTCTACGTTGCCCAGGGTGCCAAAGTCCGCGATAAAGACGTCGCCCTCCGCAACGGGGGTTATCCCCGTGCACGTACCTGTGGTCACTACCTGGCCTGCTTTGATGGACTCACCCCTATCCAAGAGATGATTAGCCGTCCAATGCAACACCAGCAGGGGATCACCTAATACAAGCAAGCCCGTGCCCTCCCCTACCCTCTCTCCATTCCTAAACAGCGATATGGAATGAGACCTGAGGTCTATGCCGCGCCAGTTCGTTACCTCTTGTCCTGAAACAAAGGCTGTGTGCGCGACCATATCAGCGATCAGTCTGATGGAACCGAGCTTGTTGAAACCACCCTCGAAGCGGCCGCCAACTATCTCAATCGCGGGAAGCAGGGCATCCACCGCATCTATGACCTCGTCCATGCTATACGGAGTCTGCCGTTTCGGCAGATCACGTGCAAAACGGAAGGCGAACTCGCTCTCCACGCTCGCGCTCTGGCCGGGAAACACGGCGACATCGGCTGGGCTTCGGAAGGAGGTGGGCACAGACATAGGAGCCGTTGCGGGCCCATCAATGTCAAGAACGCGTTGAGCCTCTTGACTGGTGGCGCCAACTTTCCAGCCGTATCTTGGCATGGCCAACAGTGTCTCTATTTTGCCTTGAACACAGTAGGCGGCTTCAATTGAGTCGATCCCGGATGCAGCCGCACTTGGAACAAGGCCGCCTAAGCTCCGTGCTCTCCAAAGAAGATTGGCAATTTCGTCAGTTGTTTCCGTTACCACGATTGTTATGCCGCCTAGGAATTCTCCAACGAGACGTGGCCCTCTCTGGATAGACCCTGGAATAGCATCAAAATATGGCGTGGTTCCAGGTCAAAGTTGAATTCAGCGCTAATGGCGTCGGAGATCTCATTCACGCTTCGGCGACCGTCTGTGAAATTCCATATCTCGTCCCCGATTATTCGCAGAGAGTCGAAGCGAGCTCTAGGGTCCCGAGCATTCATTTCCTCGGACATGCCGACTAATGTCCAGTAGTCGGTGCCAGCGAGACCGGGCGCGTCCTTATCAATCAGTCGTTTAGGCACAACTTTACCTGGAGCAAACTCCTCCTCCGGGGCCGCCTCCGGCAGCGACTCTAGCGCCTCTGCCAGCCGGTCTTGGATTCGTTTCTGCAGCTGATTCTTAATCGTTTCCTGGGCTATAGGGTCGTCGTCAAGTACTAGAGCCGATTCAACTGCCCCTTGATCGCGAGCAGCCAGATGCACCAACCGTCTCCTAATGGCCGCATCCGACCCTTCGCCTCGCAGTGCAATATGGCTCAATCTAAACTCGCTGCGCGCCGTCACTTCCTTCATGATCTTGGCCGCTTCTTGCGAGCCTGCATAGGCCAACTCCAAAGCTGCTAGTGCAATAACCATCCCACATCTGCGGAAAACTGCAGGGTCAAGCACGTCGGCAGTCAGATAGTCCGTATGGAAATACAGGTCCGGCCATGACATCAGCAGTGGGGATGGTATGCCAAAGGCGGGATAATACTTGTTGTCGCTCCAAGGCGTGTAGGGCAAGTCTATGAAGTTCACAAACGGGATCTCATCGTCATTGCTGAACACCCAGCGCGTATCCTTGGGAGTCGTTTCTATGAGAGACACGAAATAGTCGTTGATGAACGTAGGGACGGAATCCGGAGAGTGATAGAACAGCAACGCCGACTTGCTCTTCCTCTGGTCGTGTCCAACGCTGTCCAGTGCAATGGAAACAATCGTTTTCTCGGCCTCTTCTCTATGGTTCTGGATGTAGTGCTTGGTTCCGTGTCCTTCAACGTCTATGAGGAACCTTATGGTGCGGCGCGGCCTAGGAATACGTCCATCTGAAATAAGCCGGGACATCACGAGTCCTATTTCGGCCAGCATAGCGGGCCCTGAGGCACAGTTGGCGCCCGGCTTGGTGCCTGCCGTCGAATGGCAAACAAAGTGGATGAACTCATCCGCCTTGTCGGTGCCGGTTATGTCTGCAAAGAGATTCTGTGCTTCCCCCTTGAAGGTCTTGGCCTGGATGTCCACCCAAACCGTGGCTGTTCCTTGACTTGCTATGGCAGCAAGCTGCTCCGCGGCGTGGTAGTTCACGGCCAGCCCCCAAATTTTGGGGTTCGAAGGCATTCGCAGAAGCTGCACCGGATCGGGCAAAGATTCCCTGGTGCGGAACGGAGACGTCTGGTATAGCAAGGTGTCTGTGATTACGCCCACGGCGCCGTGCTTGGCAGCTAGATTGACCGCGTGCCCAAAGGTGCCGGGTACCGTAGTGCTTCGCACCAGTACCGCCTTACCCTTAACATCCTGTTTCTCGTAATCCTCCGGCTGTTCGCCGGTGCCCACGTCCACTACCTCAACCGTTACTCCCCCTTCCGGAGTTGACGGTGTCCACCACGGCAGGCAGGAAGGCGCGTCTTCGTAGGACACCAGGAGTTTGCCGTTCGCCGACCCCACGCGCAGTTCGGCGCTTACGGGTTCCCAGGCCATAGGCATGGTTTGACTCAGCAACTTGAACTCGCCGTCCAAAGGAAATCGTTCCACCCATACCTTGTCCATACCGTTGTCCCTGAGGAGCTGCGCTACAAAGTCGGTGGCGCGGTGGTATCCGGATGCCCCTGGCGAACGATAGAACTTCGTCATGTGAGCGGCGGATTCCAGCGCTCGTTCCCCGGATAGCTCGGCTTCGAGAAGTTTTACAAGCTCTTTTCTTTGCATTGGTCGGGTTTCCTTATTGAGGCTCTTTGTTACTTAAGATCCGCTAGCTGATGTGGTATCCGTCAGGTGAGTAGGCGGTAGAATTGGGGTCGCTTGGGATGTACCGGGCCTTGCCCTGCTTCCCTACTAGCTCGCCGTCCTCTATCACCACGTTACCCCGCACCATGGTAAGCACCGGCATTCCCAGCAACTCCGTCCCCTTGAACGTGGAAAAATCGCTCATGCCGTGCTCTTCATCTACCACGTGTCTTTTCGCCGGGTCCCAAACGACTATATCAGCGTCCGAGCCGGGTTGAAGGATTCCTTTGCGAGGGTATATGCCAAAGATTTTGGCGGGGTTTTCGCAGAAGACCTGAACGAACTTGGGCAGGGTCATGCGCCCGCCGTTGATGCCGTGTGTCCATACCACGGGCATCATGAACTCCAGGGTAGTAAGCCCCGCTCCGATATTGAAGATATTTTCATGACCCGGCTCCGGCTCTTCAGCATGGCCGTCCATGGTCCCGGTCAGCTTCAGAGACCGTGTGTACCCGGTGTAGTCGCTTCCAATCACATCTAACGCTCCGCTAGCCAGCCCCCGCCACATGGCGTCCATATCTTCCTCTTCCCTCAGAGGAGGAGCCACTTTCAGCAGATAGCCCTCTCTGATGAGGTCATCATTGGTGAGGGAGAGATAGTGCGGGCAGGTCTCTCCATATATGGAAAGCTCCTGATCCTTGTAATGCTCCAGTATGCCAACGACCTCTTTGGTGCTTAGATGGACTGGGTAAACCGGGCAGTTGGCCACCGTTGCCATAGTCGCGGCACGGTGTACGGCCTCTGCTTCTACTATGTTGGGAGCAGCATCCTTGTAGTGGTGGACGGATACTTTGCCTTCAGACCTGAACTGGCTTTCCAGGTAAGCCTTACAAATGCCGTTCTCTGCATGCACCATTGCCATGCCGCCGTCACGGCCTGCCAGGTCCATGACCTGCATCACCAGTTCATCTGGAATGGACAGGAGGTTGCCCTGCGATCCGGGCGCTCCCCACGGGTTCCAGGTCATGAACATCTTGTAGGAGAGCACTCCCAGACGAACCAGATCGGGGATGACCTTGTCGATGTCGTCCCGGTCTCTTGTGGTGATCAGTCCGTGGATGGCGAAGTCGGTGTATGAGGCCTCTTCCGCGTATTCTATGAACCCCTTCACTATGTCAGGGTTGTAGCTCCGCACCCCCCAGTGATTTCCAAACAGCTCGTGGCGGTGCGTCTCTGAACCGACGAAGGGGACCACCGTGGTGACGCCTCCATAAGCGGCACAGATGGAGTAGGTGTCCATTTTGTCCGCGTATATGGGATGTGCGTGGGAATCCAGGCCGCCGGGCAGAACGTATTTGCCGGAAGCGTCTACGGTACGTTTGGCGCTCCTGTTGGAAAGGTCCTCCCCGACCTCGCTGACCTTGCCGTCGCAAACAAGGATATCCGCTCGGGTGATGCCTTGCCCGGAGGCCAAGAGGCCTCCCTGGATGAGGACATCGGCAATTGATTCAGCCATGCTCTCCCTCCCTGTCCATCTGTGCTGCTATGACAGCGCTAGGCCCGGCGGTTAGCCGGGCGGCGTTACGTTGATGTTACAGGCTTGCATCACCTGCATTGCCTGTGGTGGGAGCTGCGTTAGGTCACCCGCTATGGCGGGGAGGAACTGCTCAAGCCCAATCTGCTCGTCCACGCAGCGCAGCGCGGACGGAGGGAATTGCATGGGCGCGCCGGTGAACTGGGAGAGCGCCTGAGCCTCCTCGTCGGTCAGGCAGGCTAAGAAGCGAAAGGCTAGGAGAATCTCCTGCGCGTCTTGGCCGGGCTCCAAGGGTATGTTGCTTACACCGGCCGATGTGTATAAGGCACGGAGACACATGGCGCTTTCGTCGGTAAAGCCGCCGGCAATTGCGCCAATGCCTATGATGGCCAGCTCGGCGGCCTTCTCCGGCGCCACACAGTCGAGAACCATACCGAGTTGGCCGGGGACATTGATGACCGAGGCCAGCGGTTGACTGAGCATCCCCTGGTACGCGGCTTCGCCTACCTGGCCGCTGATGCAGGATTGCTCCTCTTCCGAGAACGTGGCGAAGACGTCGCCCGTGGGCGAGAAGAGGGTTATCTCGGCCGGGGCGGCCGGGGCCATGGGCTCAGGCGTTGGAGTAGGGACAGGAGTAGGCGTAGCGGTCGGAGTCGGAGTGGGCGTTGGGGTTGGCGTGGGGGTAGGCTCCGCGGAGCACGCAGCGAATAGTAGAAGTCCCAATATTGCCACGCAGAGCGGCAACAATAAACGTAGGCAAAAAGTGGAGGACATAATCGAGGACATCTTGTTGCTCCATGCTATGTGTTCATGTTCAGCCTATACTCTATTTGTAGGAGAGGGTCAGCGTCAAGGAGTAAGAACCGAGCGCCAAGCTTCTGCACTCCAAGCAGGAATTCGCCTCTTGACAAGTCTCTTGGCGTAGTTTACATTGCAAACTACTTTGCAATACTAGTAGAATAAAACATACCCTGCGGAAGGGTCATTGCAAAAGCAGAGACCGCGTAGCATAATCTGCGGCACCGTCTAAACCACTGTAGCATCTATGAGCACAGACGACATCGTCATACGCACCAACGGCCTGACCAAGCGATTCGGGGAGAACACCGCTGTCGACGGGCTGTCCATGGAGGTGCAAAGGGGACGCGTGTACGGGCTTCTGGGCCCCAACGGCTCCGGCAAGACCACCACCATTGGCATGCTGCTCGGTCTGCTCAAGCCGACCGCGGGCAGCTTCAGCCTGTTTGGGCTGGACGGCCACCACGACGCCACGCTACGGCGTGTGGGGGCCATCATAGAGACGCCGTCCTTCTATCCGTACTTGTCAGGCAAACAGAACCTGACCTACTTCCAGACGGTGTCCGGCGGCGGACCGCGCAGTGAGCCGGACGATCTCTTGGAGCGTGTGGGACTGAGCGGCCGCGGCAACGACAAGTATCGCAACTACTCCCTGGGCATGAAGCAGCGCCTGGGCATCGCCTACGCCTTGCTGGGCGACCCGGACTTGGTCTTTCTGGACGAGCCTACAAACGGCCTGGATCCCGCCGGAGTGATCGAGATGCGGGAGCTCATCCGCAGCCTGGGCGACGGCAACCGCACTGTCCTGCTCTCCAGCCACCTCCTCCACGAGGTGGAGCAGACCTGCGACAGCGTGACCATAATCTCCCGCGGACGGCTGGTAGCGCAGGGCCCGGTGGCGCAGCTGGTGGCCTCTGGCGGGCGCGAGCAGGTGCGTGTAAGCACCACCGACGACACGCGGGCTCGGACGATACTGGCGGCGCTGGATTGGGTGAGCGACGTTGCCGAGCAGAACGGCGCCATGCTGGTCACGGCGCCCATAGACCGTTGCGGCGAGATGACGGCGGCGCTGGCCGGCTCAGAGGTGTGGGTCACGGAGATGACGCCCGTCCAGACGTCGCTGGAGGACTACTTCCTGGAGGTGACGCGCGAGGACGACCCAAGCAGCGCTACATCTCCCAACGATGGAGGCGACGCTTCGTGATTGCAGAAGTCATACGCCTGACGCTGGCGGAGTGGTACAAGCTGCGACGTCGCTGGCTGCTCTGGATACTTCTGGCGGTCAGTATACTGATAAGCCAGGCGTTCGTCTGGGGCCTGAACACCGCCTACCACGTCAACGAGGAAACGTTCGGCGCGCTCATTCCGTCCTACGAGTACCGCAGTGAGGACGGGATCATAGAACTGACCTGCGCCGACGTGGCGCAGGAGCGAGTAGAGGAGAAGCTGGCGCCCCTCTCGGAGGCGGAGCTTGGGCAAATAGCGGAGAGCTTACAGGAGTGGCAGTCCACCTGCGTGGGCTACACCACGCCGGAGGAGACTCGTCAGGCGTTCACGCTGCCCTACGCCATCACGGCCACCAGCGAAGGGCAGCTATTCCCCATAGTGTTCAGCCTGATCCTGGGCGCGGCCATAGTAGGCGCGGAGTACGGATTTGGCACGCTGCGCTCCACCCTGACCCGCGGCGTGGGGCGATTGCGGTACCTGGCCGCTAAACTGATAATCGTGCTATTGGCCGTGGCGGCGTTGGACCTTGCATCCAATCTGACTACGGCGCTGGGAATCCTGGTCATGGACGTTGTGCCGCCGGACGAAGGAGCGTCGCTGATAGCAAGCGATGCTGAGCCGTGGCAGCGCTTTGCCGAGGCCACGCTGCGGACGTGGGTTGTGCTGTTGCCGTACGTGTCCCTGGGCGCGCTGCTTGCGGTGCTGACCCAATCGACGGCACAGGCTATATCCTTCTCGATGGCCTACTACTTCGTAGAGTTCCTGCTGCTTGGCCAGCTTTTCGGACTGACCTCCTGGCTGCAGCGGCTGCGGGAGTTCCTGCTGAGCGACGCCGCGGGCGAATGGATGCTGCAGTTCACGACGCAGACGGAGATTGCGACGGGCGCGATCACGGAGCAGCCTAACCCGACTGCGGCGCTGTTCATCATGCTTGGATACACCACCGTGTTCATAGGAGCCACGGTGTGGCTCTTCCTCCGCCGGGACGTCGCCGGGGCCAAGGGAGAGTAGGCGCGCGGTCATCTTCCGTCATTGCGAGGAACCGAAGTAATCCGGCGAGGCGGACGGACGACTATTGGCGGTTGGCATCTCGTAAACTGTTCCACGCCCCTGATCCATCATTGACACCGGTTTGGGGGCGAGCATATAATCCCCGCAACTTAACAATAGAACCACTGCCCGTTCAGGTGCCCACCCAGGGAGAATAGGGAAGGCGGTGAAAGACCGCCGCGGTAGCGCCACTGTAAGCGGGAGCTTGGCCCAGTTCCACTGCCGGAAAGTCCGGTGGGAAGGAACCGGTGCACAAACCCACCCCGCAAGCCAGGAGACCTGCCTGAACGGAAGGTGACCACTCTCCGCCTCAGAGAGGGTCCCTCGAGTCCAGGGATAGAATTCCCGGCCAGCGCACATCGAGACCTCCGGCGGAGAACCGCGGGAGGTCGTTTCTTGATAAGGACCGTTGGCGCAAACGCGCTGCGCAGCTACCGACAATCGGGCGTGGTGACCCGGCTGGCGGCCAGTTCTTGCGTCATCCTCCTGCTGGTCCTGGCTACCGTGCTGGTTTCCCTCAGCATGGGCCCCGTCAACATCTCCGTTGACCGTGTCGCCTCAATTGTACTGTCCTACGCCGGGCTGGACTTGGCCCCCTTTGGCCGCACCGAGCAGCTCATAATCGAGCAGATACGGCTCCCCAGGATTGTGGTCGGAGCCCTTGTCGGCATGGCATTGGGCGTCGCCGGCGCGACAATGCAGGGCCTGTTCCGCAACCCCATGGCCGACCCGGGGATAATCGGGGTATCGGCGGGCGGAGCGGTGGGAGCGGTAGTGGCCATCGCCACCGGAATGACCGGCCTGTTCTTCCTCGCCCTGCCTGTATTTGCCTTCGTGGGCGCAATGGGAGCCGCGTTTCTCGTCTACGGTATCGCTGCGGTTGGTGGCCGGTTCTCCATGGCGACGCTGCTTCTGGCCGGAGTGGCGGTCAACGCATTCCTGGGGGCGATTGTCTCCGCAATCATCATCCTGCTCCCCGACAACGGCGCGCTCCGCGAGATACTCTTCTGGCTCGCCGGCGGCCTGGACTCCCGTTCCTGGGAGCACGTGCGGATTTCCGCGCCCCTGGTCCTGGTGGGGACGGCTGTGATCATGGTCATGACCAGAGACCTCAACCTGCTCACCCTCGGTGACGACGAAGCTCGCTCAATGGGCATACGGGTTGACGCCGCACGGGTGCTTCTACTAGCGGCGGCGGCGCTGGTCACCGGCGCTGCCGTGGCGGTGAGCGGGACTATAGCATTTGTCGGCCTCGTGACCCCGCACATTCTCCGCCTTGTCCTCGGGCCGGACCACCGCGTCCTCGTCCCCATGAGCGCCTTGGGCGGGGCCGCGTTCGTCATCCTGGCTGACACGGTCGCCCGCGTCGTCATTCAGCCGGCGGAGCTCCGCGTCAGCATCATCACCGCTTTTGTAGGCGCGCCGTTCTTCATATTCCTGCTCATAAAGAACAAACGACAGGTCTACTCACTATGAGAATACTGAAAGTAGAAAGGAGCCACCTTGATTTCTAGAGAGCGCTGCATACCACTGGCATCTCTATTGTCCCTGATACTTCTATTGATGGCGGCGTGTTCATCAGCGACCCCGACGCCCACGGCTACCCCTACCCAGGCGCCGGCGCCGGCCCCAACCCCTACTCCCACGGCCACGCTCGTGCCTACCGCCACTCCCATATCACTGGCGTCTGAGTTTGAAGGCGTCCCCGGAATCGTTGATCCCACCAACTTCGGCTGGCCGCGACAGGTCGAAGGCCTCAACGGCATGGCCACCATTCCCAGCAAGCCATCGAGGGTCATAACCGCTTCCGTCGGCCACGATGAAATAGCAGTGTCGCTCATACCGCTGGCCAGGCTCGTCGGAGTGGGAGAGGCCACCAAGAACGCCACCTTTTCCAATGTGGCCCACTTGGTGCAGGACACCCCCACTATCACCAGGGATCCGGAGACCATTATCGCCCTCTCTCCGGACGCCGTCGTCACCAGCCCGTTCTTTGCGGCGGAGGGTATTGATGCCCTGTCCAGGCTCGGCATTCCCGTGGTACAGACCGACCTGATACAGGGGCCTGAGGAAAGAATTGAGAGCATCCTTCTCATGGGGTACATTCTAGGGGAGGAGGAACGCGCTATAGAGTTTGCCGCAGAGGTACGGGACAGATACGACTCCCTGGCATCCGTGACGGATGCCGCCAGCCCCAAGCCCCGTGTCCTTGCCTTGACTCAATACTCGGATACCATCTGGACCGCCGGAGCAGGTTCCACGGAGGGCGGCATAATCACCGCCGCCGGAGGGATCAACACCGCCGAAGAAGCCGGTATTACGGGGAACATGACCACCAACCTTGAAGGGGTGATTGCCATGGCCCCAGACGTAGTGATTATTCCCCAACCGGCGGATTTCGGCGCTGGGGAGTTCCGCCAGAGCCTGCTGGAAAATGCAGCTCTTGCTGAGGTCCCCGCAATCAAAAACGGCCAGGTACACGTCGTGGAAAGCAAGCGCTTTACCACATTGTCCCATTGGAATATCCTCGGGATCGAGGCTCTGGCCCGCATCCTCTGGCCGGATCTCTTCCCCAATCCGATAGACTACGAGTTCAGCCTGCCGGGTAGTGTGAACCTATGAAGAAACAAAGCTCTAGTGCCGTAAGCGCCGAGGGGCTCCACTATGAGGTGGATGCCAAATCACTCCTGGACGGAGTGGACTTGCATGTCGAACAGGGACAGTTCGTTGGCCTGATAGGGCCCAACGGCGCGGGAAAGACAATGCTGCTCAGGGCTATAGCGGGAGTCCTCAGCTACGGCGATGGCGTGGTGCTACTGGACGGAACCGACGTCAAGAACAGTTCGCCCCGGGACGTCGCCAGGGCCATGGCTCTCGTGCCCCAGGTGGCGCCGTACACCCAGGGCTTCACGGCGCTGGAGCTTGTGCTCATGGGAAGGTACCCCCACCTGGGCCGGTTCCAAATAGAGGGCAAAGAGGACGACCTTATTGCTAGGGACGCCATGCGCTTGACCGAGACCGAGCAGTTCACGGACAGGACACTGGACACACTTTCCGGCGGCGAGCGACAGCGCATCTTCGTCTCCCGTGCCCTGGCGCAGCAGCCTCACGTCCTTCTGCTGGACGAACCCACCTCCAACCTGGATATCCTTCACCAGTTCAAGGTAATCAGTCTGGTTAGGAAGATGGTAGA
>DAOUKI010000020.1:0-32850 GCA_034421495.1 Dehalococcoidia bacterium
GCGGCGGGGAACGGAGGACGGTACCTTGGCATGGCCCGCTTTCCTTCCACGGATTCCATGAGCGCCGTCTCTTCTCCCGATACATACGATTCGCCAACCAGCGAGACTTCCGCGTCGAAGCTGAAATCCGTTCCCAGGATGTTCTTCCCCAGCAGCCCCTTTTCGTATGCTTGGCGGATAGCTTCACGGGTGCGGTCTATGGGGACATCGTGCCCGTGGCGGATGAAGACAATTCCGTTGGATGCTCCGGTAGCGTAACCGGCAAGTATCGTTCCTTCGATCAGGGTGTGAGGGTCGCTCTCCAGTATCCCCTTATCGTTGAATGCGCCAGGGTCGCCCTCCTCGCAGTTGCAGAGGATGTACTTCACCGGCCCCGGCGAACCCATGAGGAATCGCCACTTGGTCGCAGTGGGAAAGGCCGCCCCTCCCCTGCCCCTGAGTCCGGACGTGGCCACCTCTTCTTGGACCTCTTGCGGAGTCATGCCGGAAAGCGCTTTGTCCAGGCCGCTGTAGCCGCCGCCGGCTATGTATTCGTAGATGTCCGAGGGATCAATGTGCCCCGCATTCCGAAGGGCTATTCTTACCTGTCCCTTCATCATGGGAAGGTCTTCCAGGCTTGGCACGTTCGATGAATCACCGTCGCCGCTGACCGCGATTGCTCCCTCGGCTGCCGGCTTTCCGCCTATCAGGTGCTCTTTGACAAGCGTCGGCACTTGTTCAGGGGTTACGTTGCTGTAGAAAACGCGGGGCTGGGACGGAAGCTGTATGTCCACCAGCGGTTCGGCATAGGCCAGGCCTATGCCGCCCACCTCGCTGATGGTCACGTCCAGCTTGTTTGATGCAACCTCTCTGCGGAAAGCCTCCACCACTTCTCCAGCGCCCGCTGCCAGCCCGGATAGATCGGTGCCTATGCGCACGCGCGGCTTGGACTCCAGCTGAGCCAGTTGGTCGCTTGCCTGTTGCTTCAGTTCATCGAAGGCCTGGGTCATGTCGATCCTTTGTTGCCGTTTGCCGAGTTTCTGAGATGTGCGATGCGTTCCTTTGCCTTTTCAGCCGTCATTCTTCCCATTAGCTGATGGTCTATGCTGATAACCGGAGCCTGTCCGCATGCCGCCAGACACGTGTTGTACTTGAAGGTGAACTTGCCGTCTTCGGTGTCGCCCTCGCTGCTCAGACCCAGGGTTTCCAGCGTCTCTTTGATGATTCGCTGGGCTCCCAGTATGTGACACGAGGGGCCCCAGCACACTTCCACTACGTGCTCCCCCGGCGGGGTGAACCTGAAGTTCGTATAGAAGGAGGCTACTCCCCAGACGTCGTTTATCGTTGAATTGGTGAAATCGGCCACCTCTTCAATGGCTTCACTGGGTATGTATCCTATGGAATCTTCTATCGCCAGCAGAGAAGAGAGGATAGTCACCGTGCCGCCATTGTGAGACACGAGGGAGCTCTTTATCGTGGTTCGTAAGTCCTTGCTGTTAGAAGTCACTTGCTATCCAGGAAGTCCACACAAGAGAGTATGAGAATGCTATCACAATCTTGGAAAAGCTATCAATAATTTTACGTGTACCTGTGTTGCTATGTTTATCAAACTGGGCTTGCCATCATTCTAGGAGTCTCGTAACGTAATCGAAGCCACTATGAATTTGATGATTGTCAGACATGCCGAAAGCACTGCAAACTCTGAGAACCGCTGGCAAGGTAGAATAGACTATCCTCTGTCCGAAACCGGACGTTCGCAGGCACACCGTCTCCGGTCGAGACTAGAGCGAGAGGGATGCCAGCCGACCCATATCTACACCAGCCCGCTCAGCCGGGCGTCGGAGACTGCCCGGATTGCGTCGTCAACCTGGGATATCCCAATAGAGCTGTGGGACGACCTAATTGAGACCAATATTGGCGTGATTTCCGGTCTAACCTGGGCCGAGGCAGAGGAGCGGATTCCCGAAGCGACTCGCGAAGTCGATGCAACGGGTAACTTCGACTTCGTGCGCGGCGCAGAAACCCACATCGAGCTGACCGAACGTGCACAGCGCGTTGTGAACCGCCTTATCCGAGAGCACGTAAATACTGACAGTGTGTTGATGTTTTCTCACGGCGGAATAATGTCCTACGTCATCTGCAGCCTTGTGGGCACCGACCGGCTATGGTCCCTTGGCATCCATAACACCGCGGTGTTTGAGTTTTCCATAGACAAGGATAGCTGGTACCTGGACGGCCCGCCTCTGGCGAACATGGATCTGTGGCGGATCGAGAGGTTCAATGACGCGGGTCACTTGGGCGAGAACGGCGGACAGTGAGTAGCATGACTTGGCTATCGAAAGGACTTGTTGAGGGCGCGTTCGAGGCTACCCAGGTACTCGGCGAAGGCTCTGCGGCCCTCGGGCGTCGCCTCCACCCACGTGCGGGGTTTTAACCCAAGGAACTCTTTGGCGGTATAGACGTACCCGGCATCCTCCAGCTTGCGCAGATGGATGGTGAGGTTGCCGCCGGTCAGTCCCAGCGAATTCTGAATAAAGCTATGGGCCACACGGTCCGAGTCGGAAAGGGACACCAGCAGCGTCATTATGCGCAGGCGTGTGGACTGATGTATCGTCTCGTTGAGGGAGACCGTTTCCTCACTCATACCGCAAGGCTCTTACGACTCCACACCCATGCGGCGGCCACTACGGCAATAATGAGCGCTGCCGACACCACAGGCGCAGCGTCTCCGGCGAAGTGCATGGGCAGATAGTAGGAAACGGCGATGCCAAGACCCATCAGGGCAGTGGCCAGGTGGTGCAATATGCCGAACAGAACGTACCCCAGCGCAACTATGCCGACGCCTACTCCGGCTATGGCGATTGGGTCGGAGTCGGCGGTCCACAAGCCGGACGCCGCGGGAATGATGAAAGCAGCCGCTACCACTGACATCCAGAAGCCGAATACTCGGAGACCGGCCGCTGTAGCGGAGGGTCCGCTTGCATTCTGCTTGCTGGCGCGGTGGCCGATGATAGAGCTTCCGATCACGCCGGGGATTACCAGGCCGAGCCACAGGAGGCCCGGATACCACGGGTAGTCGGCGGCAAACTCTGGCGCCAGTGTTTCGATGGTATACATGGAAAGGTACCCCATCGCCACGATGGCTCCCCACAACAGCATGATGCTGGTCCAGCCTGCAATGTACATGGAGCTGTGAGACCTGTCCAAGGTCGCGTGTATCGATGTCCACCCCTGCTCTGGGGTGATCCCCTGCCCTTCGCTGTTTTGTTTCCGCATAGCGTCCCTCCGTGTGGCACTACAAAGTAGTTTGTAATATAAACTACTACCAGAGGCCTGTCAAGACGTATCTACCCGCAACATCTCCCCTTCACCTTATGCGCACAAAGAATTAACATAGGCTCCACAAACGCTTGGTTACGATAGAGGCTATATGAGATCAGGAAACGCGCCCCGTTATCTTCTTCCCGCGATAGCTATTGCGGCCGCTGTGCTAGCAATGTCGTGCTCTTCTACGGAATCACCCACGGCAACCCCAACCGTGCAGGCCACTCCAACCGCCGCCGTGAGCGACGCCCCGTCTCCGGCAGTCTCCGATTCTCCCATAACTGGCGGCGTGCTCCGCCAGATGAGCATCACCGACCCGGTAAGTTTCGATCCCCATAATGCGGCGGCCAGTCCGGACAACGTGCACAACTCAAAACTGTATAACAACCTGGTCTGGAATCCGGACGGCAATACCATTGACCTTGACGTTGCCGACAGCTACCAGGTTTCCGGCGACGGACGCACCATTACCTACGTTCTCAGAGAGGACGTGCTGTTCCAGGACGGAACGCCCCTTACCGCCAAAGATGTCAAGTACAGCCTGGAAAAGATAATGGGGCTGGTGGACGGCAGGGTTTCATCCCGCGTCGGCCCCATCAAAGAGTTCATTAGCATTGCACGCCCCGACAATGGCGTAGAGGTGGTGGACGATCACACGTTGCGGCTTCACCTGGAGACTCCTTCTGCCTCTCTGCACTCATTCCTTGCCACCGGTTTCGCCGGTATCATGCCGGAGGGCACCAGCCAGGAAGACCTGCAGCAGATGCCGCGCGGCTCGGGTCCGTTCCGCATAAAGAGCCTGGAGCGCGGCGCCATATGGGAGTACGAACGCAACCCGGCCTACTTCAAGGAAGGACTCCCCTACCTTGACGGGCTCCAGCTCTTTCTCAGCCGTGATTTCTCCGCCTCGGAGGTGGCGTTCATCACCGGAAGGGTCGAGTTGAACCGCGCTTCTTGGAGCCTCAGCAACAGGCCAGTGGTAGAGGAGATGGTGGCTAACAACCGGATAGTCGTCCGCCCCTACTCCACGTACTGCGCTCCCCAGGGGCTGCTCCTGAACGCCACCAAGCCGCCATTTGACAATCCTCAACTCCGCCACGCCATCAACATGGGAATCGACCGCAAGGCTTACATTGAAGTGGTGCACAACGGCAACGCCGAAGCGTCGCTGTACCTGGACACCGGCGGCTGGGGCCTCTCCGCCGGGGAGATCTGGGAGATGCCCGGCTTCCGCCAACCCAAAGATGAAGACCTGGCCGAAGCCGGGCGCATTGTGCGGGAGCTCTACCCTGACGGGCTCAGCGTCGACCTGCTCAGCCGCAACTCCGGCATATATCCCAGGCAGTCCGAGTTCTTTACCGGCGAGCTGGCCAAGCTTGGCATAGAAGCCAGCGTGACGCTTGTAGACCGTGCCCAGCTTTTCCCCGCCGGTGAGTCGCTGGACTACGACATCATGTCCTACTACTTCTGCCTGACCACTGGTGACCCGGACGAGCTGTTCGGCGGCTACTTCATCACCGGCGCTTCACGCAACTGGCTTGGCTATAGCAACCCTCGTATCGATGAACTGTACTCGCAGCAGTCGACGGAGCTGGACAGAGACAGGCGTCGTTCCTTGGTGTTGGAGATGGAACGGATCATCTACAACGACCTTCCCATCGTTCCCACCGCGGTACATAGCCTTACCAAGAACCACTACTCTCACGTCAAAGATGTTCCCATCGGCCTGACCTCCTACACTGACGAACGGCTGGAGCGCGTGTGGAAAGCCCTCCCCTAGCCGATGGGTATGTCTGAACCATGTGGGGAATGATCGTTCGCCGGTTGCTGATAGCCGTACCCACGCTGATTGGCGCCACCATCCTGGTATTCATCGTGATGCGCGTGATACCGGGCGACATTGCTTATGCCCTACTTGCCGGCGAAGAGGGAGCCGCCCAGGTTGACCCTGAGGCGCTTGCCGACCTGCGCCGTCAGCTGGGCACGGACCGGCCGCTCCACGTCCAGTATGTGGAGTGGATTTCGGGCCTTCTTCAGGGAAGCCTTGGGGATTCGATGTTGAACCGGCTTCCCGTGGGAGGTGAGATAGCAAGGCGGCTGCCCATCACCTTGGAGATAGCCCTGCTATCGGTGGCGATCGGTTTTGGCGCTGGGCTACCTCTGGGCATCATTTCGGCATTGCGCCGCGACACCTGGGCTGATCTCATCGCCAGGACAGCCAGCATACTGTTCCTGGCAGTTCCCTCCTTCTGGTTGGGACTGCTCATTCTCCTTGTGACAACCCGCCTCTTCAGCTGGATACCGCCTCTTGGCTATCATCCACCGTGGAGCAGTCCGGGAACCAACCTGGTCCAGATTGCGTTTCCCTCGCTGGTCATTGGCTCTCACCTCATGGCTATCGTTGCCCGAATGACTCGCTCCACGATGCTGGAAGTCATCAACGAGGACTATATTAGAGTAGCTAGGGCCAAGGGCTTCTCCGAGCGGCAAATAGTTCTGCGCCATGCACTCAAGAACTCGCTACTTCCCGTTCTTACCATAGTCAGCCTCTCCTTTGGCACGCTGCTGGGCGGCGCGGTGGTTATGGAACGGGTCTTTTCCGTCCCCGGCATCGGCTCCTATCTCATCGAGTCCATTACAGTACGCGACTACACGGCTGTCCAAGCCCTGGTTTTCATATTTGCCGCCGCGTTCATTGTCATAAATCTCATCGTCGACCTGGCGCATGGCTGGCTCGACCCCAGGATCAGCGGTTCGTGACCATGGAAGCGGCAAAGACAGACCGCCGTTTTACCGACAGCTTCCCAAAGCGTGTTGCCGGAAGCGGTGTCCTACGGTTCGTACTGCGCAAGCCTCTGGGGGCGCTGGGCGCTTTCATGCTGGCCTCGGTGATTCTGGCTGCTCTTTTTGCACCACTGGTTGCCAGGTATGACACCAACGCGCAGGACTACCAGAGACGCCTTGAAGGGCCAAGCCTGTCGCACTTCATGGGTACGGACGAGTTCGGGCGCGACCTCTGGGCGAGGGTAGTCCACGGGTCGAGGATATCCCTGCTGGTGGGGTTTGCCTCCGTACTGGTAGGCGCAACTATCGGCCTGGCACTGGGCGTTTTCAGCGGCTATACCGGCGGCATAGTGGACGACGTGATACAGCGTGTGGTTGAGGTGATGCTCTCCCTGCCCGGGATATTCCTTGCCCTTGCCTTGGTGGCCACCCTGGGTTCCGGCCTGGATAAGCTCATCATAGCCCTCATCTTCATCTACGTGCCTCGCACCCTCCGTGTCATACGCGGCGCCGTTCTCTCCGTCAAGCAGAACAGCTACATAGAGGCCGCTAAGGCCGTTGGGGCGCGTCCCATGCGAATCATGAGCAGGCATATCCTACCCAACGTAATGGCGCCCTACCTCATCCTGGCAAGCGGTCTCCTTGCCAATGCCATACTCATAGAGGCCACGTTGAGCTACCTGAGTCTGGGAGTGCCGCCGCCCCATCCTTCCTGGGGCAGGATGCTTGCCAACTCGGTTGCCCAGTACGCCGCTGCCGCGCCCTGGATGGTTATCTTCCCAGGTCTTGCCATAACCTGGCTGGTCTTGGGCTTCAACCTGCTTGGGGATACCATTCGAGACGCCTGGGACCCCAGGTTGAGGGGTCTCTAGGCTGCCGGTGCGCTCTTTGCTCCAGGCCTGCTTGGCTTGTGCAGAAAGAATATGACCGTTACGCCCGCTATTGCCGAGAACACGGCGGTGCCAAAGAGGAAGGTAGCGTAGCTTTGGGTGACATCGTGCACCCAACCTGCCAGTACGGTGGTGCCCATCCCTATGATGCCCAGGCTGTTCAATACTCCTCTCAGCCTTGCAAACGACTTCCTTCCGAAGTAATCGCCAATTATGGAGTAGTTGGCCGGCGCAACGTTGGCGCCGAAAGCAAACATCACCATGAACAGATAGATACCCCATCTCTGATCCACGAATATCAGCACAAGAAAGCTGGAGCCCAGAACGAAGTGGGCCAGCACCAGAATTGCCTTTTTGCTCCACCTGTCTCCCAGCCAGCCAACCGCCAGGATCATTGGCACAGCTATGAACTGGGTAGCGCCGACCATGAATGCCGCGCCCACTTCGGTGACGTCCTTCCAGACGAATATGGGTACGAAATGCAGTTGGAAAACGCCGTTGTTGGACGTCCGCACCGTTGTGGTCAGCGCCAGAATCCACCAAGCCGGTGTACGCATCGCCTCCTTGAACTCGAAGTCCTCGGGCACCACGAACCGCGGCTTCTTCTCTTGCTCGGTAGCTGTGGAGTCTGTGGAATCCGTCTTTTCGGGATTGGTTCTGCCCTGTGGCGGCTCCAACTCGTCAGGGTCGGCTCCGTCGGGCAGCAAACCCATTGATTCAGGAGAGCGTTTGATGAAGTAGGTGAGAGGCAACGCCGTGGCCAGTACGAAGATTCCAGTCAGGATCGCCCCGGTACGCCAGTCCCATAGGTTTACTATCACACCCAGTATCGGCGTAAACACAGCCGGTCCCAGCCTGACCGATGAGGAGAAGATGCTCATTGCCCTTGTGCGGTATCTGATGAACCAGATATTGGCCGCGGCGTGCATCACCTGCAGATAGCCCATCTGGAAACCCAGGGCCACCAGGCCGGTGTATACCAGCAAGAACCCCAGCGTGCTGTTCACCTGTGACAGCGCCAGCATCCCGATGCCGGATAGCAGGGTGCCGATTATGACGGGAATCCTGGGCCCTTGCTTGTCTATCATCCAGCCTACCAGCGGCCCTTCTATTCCACCCTCTATCCTTGCTAGAGAGAAGACAAAGGAGAGTGCAGCGCGGCTGAGCTCCAGCTCACGCTGCAAAGGCAGAAAGAAGACCGACACCACCGGCGAATGAATGGAGCCTATGGTGGTGATCGCGGAACCCGCTGCCAGCACCTTCCAGCCATAGTAGATGCCCTTTTTGCGGGGTTTCACCGCTGCATCCGGACTTTCCACTTCACGTTCCAACCTGAGTAGTTACCTCTTCCTGGCGGAGTCTTCTTTGCGGATTCCTCACCAGCAATAGGAGCAACGCGGCCGCGGCGGCCAGCCCGCTAAAGGTGATGAGCACTATGCTGTAGCTGTCCGTAGCATCGTTGACCAGGCCCGCAAACCAAGGGGTCAGTCCGCCTATCACGCCTATGCTGTTCAAAGCGCCCCTCAAACGGGCGAACACCTTCCTCCCGTAGAACTCTCCCAGTATGGAGTAGTTGACCGGCGAGACGTTTCCGCCAAATGCGAACAGCACAACGAATAGATACAGGGTTATCGCGTTCTCGCTGTTGTTTAGAACTATGAATCCCAAGGCAAGGGCCACTTGGGCAATGATTAGGATGGTCTTCTTGCTCATTTTGTCGCCCAGCCAGCCCAGGACCAGAATCATGGGCACGGCTATTCCGGCGGTGAGGCCAACCAGGTTCGCGCCGGCTTGTTCCCCTAGGCCTTTCCAAACAAATATCGGTATGGCGTGTACGCCAAGAGCCATTTGCGTTGAAAGGCGTACAGTGGTGCTGTAGGCAATTATCCAGAAGGACGCGGTCTTGAGAGAGGCCTTGAAGTCCATGTCCACAGGCGCATTGGCGGCCACGGGAGCCGGCGCTTCCTCATTCCTCTGAGCCCCTTGCATCTCCGGCGTCTCTGTAGGACGGTCTCCATCCGGCATCAGACCCATGGATTCCGGAGAACGCCGTATGAGCAGCGACAACGGCAATGCAGTAGCGAGTACGAACGCGCCCAGCATGACGCATGTGTTTCGCCAGCCGTAAGCGGTCACCATCAAGGCTACTACGGGGGTGAAGATGGCCCAGCCTACCCTGAACGAGGAGGAGTACACGGACATGGCTCTTGTCCGGTACCTTATGAACCATAGATTGGCCACCGCATGCATGCACTGAAGGAAGCCCATCTGGAATCCCACGCTTACCATGGTGATGTAGACCACAAAGAAGTACAGGTAGCTGTTTGCCTGCGACAACACCAGAAGTCCAATGCCTCCCAGGGCTGCTCCTATGATGATGGGAAGCTTGGGTCCCCGCTTATCTATCATCCAGCCCACCACTGGGCCCTCCAGTCCCCCTTCAAAGCGGGACACTGTGAAAACCAGGGATAGGGCCGCGCTGGTCAAGCCAAGATCCTCTCTGATGGGTAGGAAGAATACGGTGGTCACGCCCGTTTGAAGCGATCCAACCATAACGATGATCGCTCCAATGCCAAGCAGCCACCAGCCATAGAATATGCCCAGCGGCCCCTGCCTTGTAGCAGTAGTAGATTGCTGCAACACGCTCTCCCGACCACGAGTGGGCCTGCGGATTCCGCCAATGTTTAAGCTTGGAGCAGGCCCCAAAGAGGAACGAATCGCAGTATATCCGTAACAGACCCAGGTGTCACTTAGACCAGTCCGATTGCAATCCAAGGCGTCACGTTCCATAATCCTGGAATCCTATAGGGATGACGCATGTTGGGCATTCGCTTTGCTTTATGGTTCCTTCCGCGACGCAGCCGGAGCTCATGGCTGCTTGCTTTGGCCTGCACCCTCGGCGTGCTGTTCGCTATAACCATGGCGTCCCTGAGCACTCTTTACGTGCGCAACCTGTCGGAGGCCGGATTCGACCACGCTCTGTCCGGCAGCAGCTCGTTCAATCTGGAGGTACTGGTTCCCACCCGCCCTATCGGCGCCAGGGACTATACCCGCTTGGACGAGTTCGTCTCAGATACCGCCAAAGGGCATCTTCCGGATATAGAGGCCACTACCTTCCGTATGGGCTGGTCTCAAGACCTGCCGTACCTGAATGCTCTTGACAGCAGCCCACCGGCGGTTAACACCGCGTTTGTCAGCTTCTTCTATCAGGAAGGTTTCACAGACAACGCTCGGCTTGTCTCAGGTCAATGGCCCAGCGACACAACGGTGATCAGGGAAGGCATTCCTTCTATCGAAGCGGCTATAGGCACCGACGCACTTCTTGGCTTGGACTGGGAGTTGGGCAGAACCGTTTACGTTACCCCATTTCAGTCCAGCCCCGAGGAGAAGATAGCCGTAACGGTGGTTGGCCAGGTGGAACCCGCGGATGAAAAAGACCCGTTCTGGTCGGGGAATCTCTCCAGGTTCGAACTGGCTGAGCAGGGCGCTTCCATAACCGTGCATCTCCTCACCGGAACAGGCACCTCCTTCAGCGGCCTAGCGGAACGCTATCCCACGCTGCTTGGCTCATTCCGGTGGAGTCTGTTTCTAGACCCTAGTGGGGTTACCTACCGTAATGCATCGCAGCTGCACTCTTCCCTGGCAACTATTGAAACCGACTTGAACAAAAGGTTCCCGCGTTCCCTGGTAGTCAGCCCCCTTGGCCACCGGATATCCGATTACCAGCGAACACTCGCTCTGTCCAGGCTCCCCTTTTTCATACTCATCTCGCTCATACTTGGCATAGTGCTGTACTTCCTGGCGATTGCCTCCGTTGTCCTGGCTAAAGAGAGGAGCAGAGAGGTTGTATTGCTCAGAAGCCGGGGCGCCAGCGTAAATCAAAGCAGTTTCTATCTACCGTTTGTGGAAGCCGCCGTAGTTGTCCTCCCCGGTGTCCTGCTGGGCCCTGTTCTGGGCTGGATACTGGCCGGTCTGCTTCCCACGGGAGCGGAGGGAACCACAGTATTTTCGTATCCTCTACCGCTTTCCGCGTTCCTGGTCTCCATAGTCGTTGGCGCTATTGTTGCCTTGATATATCTAACGGTCAGCTTTGCTGTTTCAGTTAGGCTTCCCTTGGTACCTCTGCGGGGAAGCCAGCTCCTTAGTAGGCCTAGCAGATTGCGATATGCCGTTGACCTTCTTGTTCTGGTCGTGGCCGGCGTGGTTTGGTGGCAGATGAGAAGCCGTGGCAGCTTCTCATCCGATGAAATCGCCGGTGCGGGATTGAGCTTCGACCTCACCCTGCTGCTGGCTCCCGCCTTCCTCATGCTTGCCGCAGGGCTGCTCATTTCACGTCTCTTGCCCCTTCTGTTTCTCGCTCTATGGCGGCTATTGGGGCGCCTGGCCCCCTTCTGGCTAGTCGACTCGTTCAGGCGGACATACCTGGACTATTCCGGTTACGTTCCTCTCTTTCTGCTAACCTTCTTCATCGCAGCCCTTGCTATCTTCGGCGCCAACTATGCCGCCACGCTGCATCAAAGTCACGCCGACCAAGCCAGGTACTCCCTGGGTGGTGAAGTCGTCGTCCGTTTGCCTGCCGGTCATACAAGGAATGCGGGAGCCATTTCTGAAAGCCTGGAGGCGGCTCCTTCGATCAGAGCAGCCTCGCCCGTGTACCGTGAGTCCGCTTTTGAGGGCAGCGGTTCGGGTGGCGTCACCTATTCGCTGCTTAGCCTCGATTCCTCACGCTTGCCCGTTGTGTCCTGGTTCCGCGAAGACTTTGCCGAGAAAGACCTATCCGAGCTTGCCTTTGCCTTGCGGGTTTCCGCGCCTCCCTTCCAGGGCGTACCCCTGCCCGGCACTCCGGATAGAATCGGCGTGTGGGCAAATTCGGACAGGCCCTATCCCAATTACACGCTTCGCGCACTTCTACGTGACTCCACGGGCCGGTATGAGACTCTGCGCTTGGGCAATCTAGGCAGCACGGGTTGGAACGCCAAGGTTGGCGAGCTTTCCCAGATTCCGGGAATGCAGCCCCCGTTGACTATGGTTGGCATATACGTATCCGGGGGGCAGCTGGTGGGCTATGGAAGCGGATTCGTTCAACTGGACGACGTTTTTGTGTCCACCGGTGACGAAATACAGACCATTGAGGACTTCGAGTCGGTTAGGTCTTGGATCGTATTCCCCAACACTGGGCTGACCAAAGACGAGATTTCTTATACGCCTCAGGCGCGTTCGGGGAATCAAGGCCTCAGATACGCCTGGACGGAACCCATTGCCACGGAGACCAGGGGCATCTTTGCACCACCGGCGCCCATGCCCATCCCTGCCATCGGAGGGCCAGGGCTGAGCGCGAATCAGGAATTGGTGGTGCGTGTCGAGGGGAGGACGGTGGGCTTTAGGATAGTGGAATCGGCAAACTACTTCCCTACCCTTTTCCCAACCGGCGGTCGCTTCCTCATTACGGACATAGGCCATTTGAGCGATTACTTTGAGCTTCTCCCGTTAACCGGGCCCATTAGACCCGGCGAACTGTGGCTTGACCCAGTTGACAAAGGAGCTATTGAGGGCGTTGTCCATGAAGTCTTGCCAGCGGCCGTTGTCGTTGATCAAGAGGCGGAGGTCTCCGCAAGTACCTCCAATCCTTGGGCTTCAAGCTTATGGAACGGCCTCACTCTGATAATAGTTGCCGCTATAGTTGTGGTGTTTGCCGCTGGCCTGGCCATCTACTCCATTATCGCAATCAAAGGGACGAGAGCGGACCTGGGCCTGTTGCATAACATGGGTCTATCGCGCCGCCAGCTTGCGCTTTCCATAGCTTTGGAAAGGCTGGCTGTTCCCCTGCTGGGCCTGGTTTCCGGGGTATTGATCGGCGCTTGGACAAGCCGGTGGAGCCTGGGCTTTCTGGAGATAACGCCTGGCGGACGATCTCTAGTGCCGCCGTTGGAGCTCGTAGCAGACCTGCCACTGGCGGCTATTGTGTTTGTCGCGGCATCGGCTGTCGCCGCCCTAGCGGCGTTCATGGCGGTTGTCATCACCAATAGATTGAGCTTGAGAGGAGGCCTACGGGCAGAGGAGTAAATGGATCTGACTGCGCTCGTAAAGTTTGCGGTTCTCATAGCGCTCAGGCGGACCGTCTCCGACTGGCGACTTCAGGCCGCCGCTGCTTTCGGCATGCTGCTGGCGGTTGCCCTAATGGCCTCCGGGGTCATCTACTCGCAGGCACTGGCCGAAACCGCTCTTAGGAACACCTTGCTTAACGTGCCGGAGGAGGACCTGAACATCACCTTTCGCACGTTCCATAACCTGGAAAGGCCCGCCGTAGAGGCCAGCGAACGGTACGTGGAGGAGCAGATCAGGCGTCCCCTCAGTCCGTACGTCGGCGAGGACGTTCTGCTCATCCAAACGTCAACGCTGTTTCTATCCGGCTTGCCGCAGCTGGATGTGGAGAATTCCGTTCGACCACGGAGCTCCTTGCAGGCAATAACGGATTTGCCCGATCACGTTCGGATAATCGAGGGCCAGATGCCCAGGGCGCGCTCCGGCGAAATAGAGGTGTTGATAGATTCTCCAGGCGCCTCCGCCGTTTCACTTTCAGTTGGCGACAGATTCCAGGCCTTTCGCCCCGGAAGTGGCCGCAGCGAAACGGTTACCGTCAGGGTTTCGGGTATTTTTGAGCCTACGGAGCCGGATGCACATTACTGGGCTCTAGGCACGTGGGACAGGTTCACAAATACGGAGCGTCAGTGGACTGCTCTTCCTCTATACACAACCCATGAAAACCTCCTCCAGGTCTTACCGGACTCCATCAACGCCCTGCTGTCGGATTTCGTCTGGCTGTTCTTCACGGACGTGCCCAGTCTGAGCGCTTCCGAGGTGGAGGCTTTGCAGTCCGTATTGCACGGCATCAGCGTTGACCTTGGCACCGACGTGCCCAACTCCAACTGGAGGACTGAACTGGACGAGGTGCTTGACCGCTATTCCTCGCTGCTGCTGCTGGCCAGGGTGCCCCTATTTCTGATGGTCTTTCTTGTGGTGAGCGTTCTCCTGTACTACATGTTCCTCATTGCCGGTTTGATAGGACGGATTCGCACCTCTGAAGTGGCCGTGTTTCGCAGCCGCGGGGCCTCCACGTTACAAGTTGGCTTGGTCATCCTGGTGGAAGGACTGATCATGGCGCTTCCCGCCGTGGTCGCCGGCCCATTCGTGGCACAGGCCCTTGTGCTGTTCACGGGACGCCTTTTCCCGGTGGCTTCCGGGGTGCAGGGTCTGGACGTGAGTGGTCTGTCGTCTTCTACCTTTGCCCTTGGAGCGGTGGGCGCCGCATTCACGGTAGCCGTGTTTACCGCCACAGTTCTAAGGGCGGCTAGCAAGGGCATAGTCTCTCTTCAGTCGTCCTCTGCCAGGCCGCCGGAGGTCCCGTTCATCCATCGCTACTACATTGACGTTGTCCTTCTTGGGGTCATTGGTCTCTTGTGGTGGCAGCTTAGATATAGAGGCTCCTTTCTCATCCAACCCGCGCCCGGCAGCCCTGCTGAGATAGATATAACGCTGCTTCTAGGCCCGATACTGGGGGTGCTTGTAGCGGGTCTGCTTGTGCTGCGTCTTGTTCCCTTGGTGCTCAGGACCGCGACTCTCGTTGCCGAGCCCTTTGGCCCCGTATGGCTTGTGCATGCTTTGAACCGGGTTGCCCGCGACCCAATTCCATCAGGCTCGCTGCTGGTACTGCTGGCGCTGGCCGCCTCTCTTGGCATGCTGGGCTCCTCCATCCTCTCTACTTTGGAACGCAGCCAGGAGGAGCAAGCGCGTTACCAGGCTGGAGCGGACCTACGGGTGGAGTACGAGTTGGATGATCAGCTGCCGGGCGAGCAAAACGTGGCGGGCGACGTTGCCGCTATTCCGGGAGTTGCGGCGGCGGCTGAAGTAATGCGCATGGACACACGCGTTACCACCGAAGCCTTCGGCAGCTCCGCCATTCTCCTGGCCGTGGATACCGACTCGTTCTCGGATGCGGCTTGGGTCCGCCCCGATATCTTGAACGACTCCTTGAAGGAGAACCTGCAACGCCCTGAGTCAAATAGCCGGTCAGACGGTATCCTTCTTCCCCAGGACGCCACTGCAATTGGCATCTGGGTACACGCCGGCAGGGTGTCTCCCGGAACCCTGCTCTTAGCCAGAATGCAGGACGGCACAGGCGCTTACTTCGATATGAGAATCGGTGGGGTCGCCGGACAGGGATGGCACTACATCGAGGAGTCCATTCCTTCCGTAAGGTCTGCAACCCGCACCTATACGGAACGCGCACTGCAACCACCGTTCACACTTCGCGCCCTCTGGCTGGGGGGACGCAGGGTGGGCTCCGGAGGAGGCGTCGTTTTCATGGACAGTCTGCAAGCCGTCACACCGGACGGCCCCGTTGAGCTGGCTTCATTCCACAGCGTAGACGGTTGGCGACCCCTGGAAGACCTCTCTACCCCGGGCCTATACACTCTGGATACCAGTGAAGCCGTGACCCGCGCCGGCAGCCCCAGCGCAGCTTTTACATGGGTGGAAAGCGGCCTCACCCTAAGGGGTATAAGGCCGGGGACCGGGGAGTTGTTGGTGCCGGCCCTTGTGAGCAGGGAAATTGCCAACAGCGTTGGCGAGGGTGAGGTTATCCTGGCATTTGTGGGTTCTACGTCCGTCCCCCTCTTGGTCAGCGGCACGGTTGAGTTCTTCCCAACATTGGATCCCAGAGAATCGCCGTTCCTTGTCGCCGACCTCGATGCTTTGCTCGACTACCTGTATATGCATGGCAACCGTCTCATCGGCGGGGATACCGAGGTTTGGGCGCGGTTGGACGGTACCGTTTCCTCCACGTCTGTAGAGGCTTCGATTGAGGATGCGGGCTGGCCTGTAGAGAGTGACTATCACGCCTCGACCATGGTGGAGGCAAGGACTTCGGACCCGCTGCTCACCGCCGGATGGAGCGGGCTCCTGGCCCTTTCATTCCTTGCCGTGGTGATGGCGGGCGCCTCCAGCTTGATACTCTACACGTACATCGATGCACGGGAGCGCCTGGGTGAGTTTGCGGTTCTGAGGAGCTTGGGATTCTCACGGTTGCAGGTTAACGGCATAGTCTGGTTCAATCTTGCCATCACGTTCACATTCGGCTTGGCAGCCGGGACACTGGGCGGCCAGTTGCTGGGAATTGCCGTCCTGCCGCTTCTGGAGGTGGCGGAGGACGGTTCCAGGATCACGCCTCCCATGCTGTTGCAGAACAACTGGCCGGCAGTAGCCTTTTCATACCTTGTACTTGGCATAGCTACGCTGATAACCGTGGCCATACTGGCCTGGGCCATTGGGAAACTGGAATTGCAGCGACTGCTTAGAGTCGCGGATACGTAGATTAGCCTGGGAGGTTGCTCTTGGAAGAAAGAACGCCATATATCGTCTGCCAGGACCTGTTCAAGACATACAAAGGCGCCGGCCTTGAAGTGGTGGCCTTGCGCGGCTTGGACCTTGAGGTGATACAGGGAGAGTTTCTAGGGATCATCGGCTTTAGCGGGTCCGGCAAGACAACGTTGTTGAACGTGCTAGCAGGCCTGGACACACCGTCGTCAGGCCAGGCCATGGTGGGAGGGCGAGACCTGCTCAACATGTCGGAAACCGACCGTGTTGCCTATAGACGCAATGAGATCGGGTTTGTCTGGCAGAGCACCTCGCGGAATCTGCTGCCCTATCTCAAAGCCATAGAGAACGTGGAACTGCCGATGGTTATAGTGGGGCGCTCCAGCGCCGAAAGGCGTGAGCGGGCTATAGACCTCCTCTCGACCCTTGGATTGGGGGAAAAGGCGTTCAGGTTCCCGCATCAGCTGTCCGGAGGTGAGCAACAGAGGGTCGCCATTGCCGTTGCCCTAGCCAATCAACCGGGCATGGTGCTCGCCGATGAGCCTACCGGAGAGCTTGACACAAGGACGGCGGATGAGGTGCTCCAAGCTCTTCAGGACGTATGCCATACCTACAGGGTAACCGTGGTGGTGGTCACGCACTATGCGGGCACGGCGAGTTTCGCCGACCGTGTGGTGCAGATCCGCGATGGCAGGATAGTATCCGAGTCGGTCTCTCAGCGCAGCTTTCGCCGTACCGGCGAAGTGGTCAAAGAAGAGTTCTTGGTGGTGGACAGGGCCGGCCGCATCCAACTGCCGCCGGAATCTCTGGACAAGCTTGGCTCCAATGGCCGCGCCCGCCTGACCATAGGCCCTGATGGAGTTATCCTTAAGCCGCAAGGAAGGGACGAATGAGAAGCGCCAGCTATCTTGATGCTGTCATAGAAACTCACGGTCTGACCCGCCTATTTGGCTCCGGAGACAACCCGGTGTTTGCCGTAAGAGACCTGACCTTCAACATACAGTCCGGCGAGTTTGTCGTCTTGCTGGGCAGGTCCGGTTCCGGCAAGACAACGCTTCTCAATTTGCTGGGCGGCCTGGATACGCCCACGGAGGGTCGGGTTGTATTTGCGGGGCGAGACCTATCGTCCCTGTCCGAATCTGAGATAACCGAGATGCGCAGAAGAGAGGTGGGCTACGTTTTCCAGGCGTACGGACTTCTGCCCCTCCTTTCAGCGTATGAAAACGTGGAACTGCCCCTCCGGATCAACGGCGTTCCCAGACGTGAACGACGTTATCGTGTCGAAGAGTTGTTGGCGTTGGTGGGACTCCTGCCCCGCTCCGGCCATAGGCCGTACGAGCTATCGGGCGGCGAGCAGCAACGCGTGGCTATTGCAAGGTCCCTGGCCGTGAGGCCTTCCCTGCTGCTGGCGGACGAACCCACAGGTGACTTGGACTCCGCTACGGGTATGAGTATAGCCACGTTGATGAGAGATGTTACCAAGGAGGAAGGCATCACATTTGTTGCCGCCACACATGATCTCAGGCTAGCGGGGCTGGCCGACAGGGTGCTTCAGATGGTGGACGGCGCCTTCTCCGAGGACAGTGCGCCGCATTAACACTAGCTAGAGTTCTGCTTCTATCTCTTTGACGGCTTGTCTGGCCACCTGCACGCCAAGCCGTATGCTGTAGTTGGTGCCGCGGTCTTCTGGGTATACCTGGCTCATCGAGGCCAGCCAGAGCCTATCGACCGGTGTCTTTGTTTCCGGCATGCGCTCTCGGTAGTTGACCTCTATGATAGGCTGGGCCGCCGGCTCCTTGTGCAGGTAGTGCCGCTCTATCCAAGATTCTTCAAAATTGGGATTGATCCTCTTCAAGGCGGACTTGTATTCGCTGACAATCTCGTCTTCGCTCATGTTCCATCGTCTATCGCTTCTGTCCACGTAGTCCGCCGTGTAGATGATGTGCTTCCCTCCGTACTCGGAAGGCGGCACCAAGTTCGTCTGCTCCAGGACCAGCAGGAACGGCATATCACGGTCGCCTATGTTCAACCAGTAGATGGGCGATAGGCTCTGCTTCAATACCCAGATCACCGCAATGGCTCCTTCATACTCTACTCCTTGCAGCTTTGCCACGTACTCTTGCGGCAGGTCAACCAGGCGGGGCAGAGTGAAGCTGGGAACCGTGGCTATTATCAGGTCAAAGCTCTGTTCCGTTACATTTCCTTCAGCGTCCTGTATGGCCAGCCCCGTGGCGCGTCCATCCTGGGTTAGTATCCTGGAAACGGACGTACTCGTGTGTAACTCTCCGCCGGAGGCCCTGATCCGCCTCTCCATCTCGTCTATCAACATACCCCAGCTTCCCCGTATGTACCCCAGCCTCTCTTTGAAACTCCTGTCTCTGGACGTTGTCCTGGTAGCGAACTTGCTCCATAGCCAGGGCATGCCGATTTTGTCGTAGTAGCTGGAGAACTTGCCTTTGAGCAGGGGTTCCCAAATGACCTCGTAGTTTCGCTTTCCTGCCCAGCGTCTTATATACTCGGCTGCTGTGACGTTCTCCAGCTTCTGCCAGTTCTTCATCCGCTGCAGGCGGAGGGTGACCAGTCCCATCCGTATCCGGTCGAGCAGTCCTACGGGCTTGAACCGCAACAAATCCATGGGGCCTGAGAACGGGTATATCCTGCCGTTGTGGAACCAGCCTGTCTTGGACTCTTCCCAGACAAGGGTATCGCCCAGGCCCAGTTCGTGCAGTAGATTGATGATAGTCGTGTCCGATAGAAACAGGTGATGATAGAACCGCTCCAGCCTTCCTCCGCCCACGTCGAACGTGGAGGCCAGTCCTCCCAGGAACGGCGCCCTTTCGTAGATGACAACTTGGTGACCGCTTTTGGACAGCTCGTAGCCGGCGCCCAGGCCGCCCACTCCACCGCCGATAATGCCTACCTTCAAGATGCCTCCTCGGCGCGGGGAAGGGTACTTTCGGCAGGCCGCACTTCGCTTATTCGGACTATCTTGCCCAGCGAGTCCTCTCCCAGCCAGAGATAGACGAACCCGGCCAGAGTTATGGGTATGAGCAGTGCGGCGTGCAGCACTATTGCGTATGCGGCGGCAACCGCTCCCTCAACTCCGAGCACCACCAACGCCGAAGTTGCGAACAGCTCGAATGGGCCGATAGCGCCCTGCGACGCCGGCAGCGCCGTGGCCAGGTTGGATATGGCGGTTACCGCTACCATCGCCACTATCATCATGCCCGCGCCGCCCAGGGCCGGCGCCAGGTCGAACGAGTACCCTATCACGTAGAACATAGCGATTTCACCCAGCCACACCGGCAGCGAGAGGGCGAAGAGCAGGCTCAAGCGCTTGGAATCCTTCAATGCCTCCAGCCCGTCAATGCCGTTTTCAACGACCTGTCTGACCAGAGCCTGTATTCTCATGGGGAGAGGAGCGGTTGCCCATCTCACCGTCACCAGTAGCCAGCGAGGGTGGTTCGCCGTGAACCAGACCAGGCCCATTGCACCAAGGAACGGTATTGTAGTGCCAGCCACCATTATCTGCCATGGGATGCCCGTATCCTCAGCGACACCCTCGATAAGGCCTAGCGGCAGGAAAACGGACGCCGCGGCAAGGAGAAAGAGCAGAACGACCCCATCCATGATTCGTTCTACGGCTATGGTGGCCAAAGTGGCCGATTTGCTCACGCCCTCTCGCTGGCCCAGATAGTAGCTGCGAACAATCTCGCCCATGCGCACCGGCAGAACGTTGTTTGCCATGTAGCCCACGATGACCACGGGGAACAGCCTGCCCGTGCCGATCCGTTTCATTGGCGTAAGGAGCAATCGCCACCTGATGGTGCGGAAGACCACGGCGATTGCAAAGTAAAGGGCTATTCCGGGAACGAGATAGAGATAGTTGGCTTCCCTGAGATGCGTCACCATTTCAGAGAGGTCTATCTGCCAGAACAACAGCCCCAGGAAAAGGACGCTGATGATTAGTCCAAGCCAAAAACGACGGTTGATCATTGTTTCAAGTATAAATGCGGAATGCCAACCGCGTATAGTGAAGAGCAGGAACCCTGATCAGCACTGTGACTGCTTAGCCTCTTCCACTCCGATGGGTTCTACGTCGAAACCGGCGGGGAAGTAGGCATAGCCATCGGAGGAGCCTAGCCTTGCAGGCACCCCGCGGTTCCAGAAATAGCTGGTCACGGTACACCATGATTCCCTGCTGGTAAATCCCGACGCCACCTTGGCAGGCGTCAGCTCCCTGTAGTTCTCAGGGAACCACCATCTATGCTTGTACCGTTCTCCTTCTTGGAACCTGGTGAGGTACCGCGCCAGTGCCGGTTGATTCCGCGCCGCTAGGAGCACCACGTCGGCTTCCGGCGATTGTGTCAAGCTCTGGCAGCCCGCATCGTTGCTCCAGCAGGGGTAGCCCACGTTGCTGTAGTTTCGCAGGTACCAGGCCCATGGCCAGCTGTAGCCGTCCGTGCTATCCACTCGTACGCTGATGTCCCTACCCTTCCCCGTTTTTTCTGCAAGCCGTTCAATGTTGCCCATGATGTCTGGTATATCAGGCGCAGTCTGCGTGTATACCAGCATCTCCACTGGGATGTCTGCGTTGGCATACGCGGCACGGAACGACGACGGCACGGCTACCGCCGTCATTGCCAAGGCCAGTGAAAGACCTATCAGCGCCCTGCCCTTGCTTCCACCTGTCTTGAACCAGAGGTAGATTGAGGTTGCCAGCAGCACAGCGATTATCAGTCCCACCGCCGCTGTCTCGGATGCGCCGAATGATGTTTCGCTGGGCAGCGCCTGCGCCAGCCCCCAGACCGTGGCCAGCACCAGCAAACCGATGCTCAAAGATAGGGCTACGGCCGGCCAGTGTACTCGCTGCGGCAGTGGTTGAGGCTCCGTTTCCGTATCCAGGCCCTCGGTTCCTTCTACCGGAGGATCGGGTTCCGGCAAGGCTGTCTTTATCCACGGTTTACTGTCCCAGAGTTGTCCCAGCAGCTTCCCTGATAGGACCAGGAACGGCAGCGATACACCGACCAGCAGCCAGGGCATCTTTTCGCTGGCATAGGTGTAGAGGAGGAAGTTGAGTACCGCCCAGTACACCAGGAAACGGCTGAAAGAATCGCCGCGCCTGGTGAACAGCAATATGGCTATGCCTCCAAGCAGCATAGCTAGGAATTCGTAATTCAGGCCAATTATTATGTAGTAGTACCAAGGCTGATTTCCCCTTGCCACGTCTTGCTGTACTACCCAGTACCCCAGTGATTGCCAGATGCCCGTGCCCAGACCGGCGGGGTTGGTGAAGAAAGTGGTATGCAGCAAGGCCCAGATGGTGAAGAAAACGCCAAAGCTGACCAGCCACCAACCCTTGCGCCAGATCCCCACTCCTATGGCGCCGACAGACAGTCCGACTACGGCAAGCGGCGGGAAGTACTCGATCAGGCTGAAGTATTCCATCGGGCTATTGCCGCTGATCGTACTTATTGCCGTCAATAAGAGGAGCAGCCCCAATCCCCATGCGGCGGCAAAGGCCAGCCAGGCCAAGGCGCCGTTACCTTTCCATCGCAGGCCAATCACCGCTGACGCTATAGAAAACACCGCTACTACGGCAAAGGCCACGAACAGCCCGCTCCCTATGGGTATGCCGTGAGGAGCTACGCTGCTGTCCGGATTGGCCAGGGTAAGCCCCAGCATGTTCTGGAAGCTGGGGTAGCCCACTATCGCCCCCGTAAGCGGCAGGGTCAGAGTGCCTATCAGGACCACCAGGTCTCCTGGTCTGGAGAAGCTCTTCAGAGACCTGCGGCCTATCAGCCAGGGGAAAACGTCCCGGGCTGCTTTTATCAGCAGGTAGCTGCCCAGGACGCCCACCACTATGAAGGTGCTCTCCTTTGTGGAGAACGCTAGCGCCAGCGCTGCTGCTATACCTACCAGATACCTGGCTTTGCCGCTGTCCAGGTAGCGCCATATGAATCCTATGAGCAACATAACCCAGACCGCCATGTAGATGTCGTTGCGGGCAAAGCGGGAGAAGTATAGGAACGACGGCGATAGGGTGAGCAGAACCGAGGTGATCAGAGCGCCGCTGCGCCCCAGATACGGACGGAGCAGAATTGGAGTGGCTACCAGGATCACTCCGAATATCGCTGGGAGCAGTCGCGCCGTGAAGTCGGAATCCCACAGCACCCAGAAGATGGCCGCCGTACCAAAGAACTGGAACGGGCCGTGCATCAATGGATTGTGCAGATAGCCTCTGCCGTCGTACAGGTACCAGGAGTACACCGCGTGCAGGCTTTCATCGTGGTGAAGCGCCTGTCCTCCCAGGTCCCATAGCCGCAGGGCCAGTGCCAGGATCAGAATCCCAGCGTAGGCGCCAACCTCCCAGCGGCGCCAGGAAGCACCGTTCTGTCCGTTTACATCCGTCGGCGTTTCCGGTGGAGGCGTTTCCCCCACAGGTTCGGCTACGGTTGGAGTGGCGGTCTTATCATCCCACACGGTAGATCAGCACCTCTCCCGGGTCTATTGAATCGGCAGGGCTGGGGAAAACCAGCTCTCCCATCTGCTCAAATTTGCTCAATCCCTCGCTGCCGTATGTCGTCATTTCCCGCGGGCCTACTATCACGTAGTTTACCCGGTACTTGTCCAGGATTCCTCTGGCCTCTTCCAAGCTGGTCGTCTGATAAAGAGTGCGCACGTCTTCCTCACGACCTTCGAACAGCTCTGTAGAACCGCGCCACTGCTCCTCATGTAATGGCCATCCCAGCACCGTTGGAATGCCGGTGCTGGATGCTATCCTGCCATACTCCGAATAGGAGTTTCCCACGGCCTCCACAATTCTATCATCGGGTCCCGCATTCTCTTTGAGCCACTGGATTCCAAACCGCTCCGATGGGTTGGCCGCCTCTATGTATGCTAAGCCATCAAGGGTCGCATTTCCAGAAGGCCCTAACGACTTGGTGTACGCCGCCGCTAGTGGATAATAGAGCGACGCCAGCACCCCCACCACAAGTACCCCTGCCCATCCGTACGCTGCCAGGCGCAACACCGGATTCATTCCACTGAAACGGGAGACCATATAGTACAGGGCGAACGCCCCTACCACGGCGAACAGCGCCCACGCCTGATAAAATAGCTTGAACACAGTGTTCATACGGTTGTTGAACAGGTCCCAAATGCGGAAGAGCTCCGGCCCCATGACCAGCAGCAAGGCCACTGCCGCCATTGCCAGGACAAAGGTCAGGGCTAGCGCGCCTTGGCGGGTGCCGTCTTCCGTACTGTTAGCGCTGGTGCGGGCTCGCAGCAATGCTCCGTAAACAGCCATAGCTATCAGTAAAGCGACGGGTAGTATGTGGATCAACCGGCCCAGGACTATGTCAATTTTTTCTGGGAAGTCCCAGAACACAGACCAGACCATCCATGGCAAGAGCGCTATAGCGATCGAGACTGCAATAGTCTTCCGTCGCTCGAGGCCCTTCCCTCGCCGCGTTAGCGCGGCTGTCTCCCAGAGCAGGAACGGCGCCACTATGGTCAGGAACAGCCCCCACACCATGAACAGGTGGAACGGCCTTGTCACGTATTCACCGACGGGCAGGATGCCGCTTGCCTGGCTATGAAACGAGAAGTAGAACGGAAGGTAGAGGGCAACGGCCAGCACCAGGACGGGCGCCGCAACGGCCAGCCCTGCTGCAAGCCCACGCCAAACCGGTCTACTCTGGCTGTAGCCCTTGATTGCGGCTATTCCAACAAAGACGGCTCCAAATACCGCAATATCCACGAAGTTGATGAAGGCCAGCGCTCCCAAGAACAGCCCCATGATCCCCAATGTGATCAGAGTGTCGTAGTCTGGCAACTCCCATCGCATTCCTAGCCGTACGGGCGACATCAGGAAGTTCAGCATCAACCCCATCCAGGCGAGCACAAAGGGCAGGCTCATTACGTGGGGATGCAAATCGCCTAGAAGGAAACTGAAGAACGGGAACTCCGTGATGGTTAAATCTTTACTGGTGCCGTATTCCACGGTATCTATTACCCGTGTTGCCCGCCACCACCACCATCCCGATTCATCGGGATGCCACTCGGAGGACTGTTGAGGGCTGTCCAGGCCCTTAATATCCACCCACTCCCAGAAGCCCGGCGTGCCTCCGCCTCCTGCTCGCACCAGCTCAAGGCCGCTCACCAGGTTGGCGATTCCCAGCAGCAATATCAGTGCAGCGGAACCTGTAAGCAGGGCGCTGCCGAGCCTTCCTCCGGCTAGTCTCACTATGTTATAGGCAAGACCGAATATCACTGTTGCCGCCATTCCCGCCACGGTGGCCAGCGCCAGGTTGTAGCCCACGGACGTTGACACGTCTGCCAGGCGGCTTACTCCGCCAAAGATCAGATAGCCCAGGTAGTAGTAGCTGACGCTTTCCCCGGCCAACCAGGGGTCCTGGGGTGGGAAGTGCTGGCTGGATGCGGAGGCGTTCAAGAAGGCAAAATCCATGGGCTGTTCTGTGTGATTTATGCCCGGATCGTATATTTTGAGCAGCACCCAGATTGAGAAGACGGTGATAAAAACCACTTCCATGATAATCAGGGCGCTTTGCTCCCGCCTGTAGAAGGAAACTATCTGGGATCGATATCGCCTAAACAACCAAACCGAAACAGCAATTAGGGCAACCAGGATCAGCCAGATGGTGAGAGTACTGTTGGGTACGAGCGGCGTGGACGCCAGCAGCCAGAGAGGGTAGAAGACCAGCAGCAGAGCAACGGGCTTGGCCAAACTGTAGCCACGGTCCGGCAGCCACGGAGTGAGGTAGTACACAATGGGTAGAGCTATGATGCCGATGAGCTCTATCGCGATTAGCCAGGTTAGAAAGTCAATCACTTTTGTAAATCAGGCGGCGATGTGTAATCAGATTAGGCCACTATTTCCGCGCTGCTCGAAGCGAAGAGCGCTTCCACGAATGTCTCCGGCTCAAACGGCGACAGAGCGTCGGCGTCCTCCCCGGTTCCAATGAAGAGCACCGGCAACCCCAGCTGCTCTCCTATGGCAAAGACAACTCCTCCCTTGGCCGTGCCATCCAACTTGGCTAGGAGCACCCCGTCACACTTCACCGCTTCGGTAAACGCCTTGGCTTGCGCTAGACCGTTCTGACCGGTTGTAGCGTCGAGCACAAGGACGGTCAGGTGAGGCGCTTCGGGGTCCTGTCTCTCCAGCACTCTTCTGATCTTCTTCAGTTCCTCCATGAGGTTGCTCTTGGTATGGAGCCGTCCTGCCGTATCTATTATCACCACGTCGGCATTGCGGCTCTTCCCTGCTTGCAGCGCGTCGAAGGCCACCGCGGCGGGGTCTCCCCCGGGCTGATTGGCCACCACCTCTGCCCCCAGTCTGCCGGCCCACGTCTGAAGTTGATCTATAGCAGCGGCTCGGAACGTATCCGCGGCGCCCAGTACCACCTTGTCCCCCGACTCCATGAACGTCCGGGTCAGCTTGGCGATGCTCGTGGTCTTGCCGGAGCCGTTGACTCCCACCACCAGGATCACCAGCGGCTTGGGTCGTGCTCCGCCTTCTTCAAATATACGGCTCCCCTGCCCTGCCGGCTCTTTCAGCAAGGACACCAGTTCCTGCTTGACGGCCTGCAGTGCCGCCTCTGCCCCTCCTGCGCCGGTTTGTTCCCTGGCTCGTTCCACAAGCTCCAGAGCGGTGTTTACGCCCACGTCCGACGATATCAGCGCTTCCTCAAGCTCTTCCCAGGTCTTGTTGGATACGCTGTTGCTATGAAAAAGCTGTGTTACGCGGCCGAACCAGGTGTCCCTGGTGCGGCGTATCCCCTGCTCCGTGTTCTCGGGCGTTCTCTTACCGCGGCTGAACAGTCTCAAAGTGCCTGCCTCATGTGGACGTGTCTACTCATCATAGCATCCGCTTGTTTCAGACCGCTATGGGTGAACCGAGCGGGCGTTAGCTTGAATCGTTGTTGGCGTACCGGCGTATCATCATGCCGTTTCCCGGTTGGAATCCTAGGTTCTCGTAGAAAGGGGCCACTTCCGGATCGCACATCAGGTCAATGGCGTAGAGCTTTTCCAAACGCTGTAGCAATCTCTTCATAAGCTCCGTTCCGATTCCTCTTCCGCGAAACTCCGGAAGCACTTCAAGAAGGGACACGTAGGCGGTCATAACGCCGTCTGTCAGGGCAGTCACATAGCCGACTACATCCCCCTCGCTCGATTTTGCTAGGACAATGCAGTCGCTGTTGTTGAGTAGTTCCAGGTGCACTTCGGGTGATGGCGGGTCCAACCAGCCCTCAAAGAAACCCTTGAGTTGAGCGGGAGCTACATCCTCAGTGGAATGAATGTAGGTGATCATGGGTCTCTAGTCATGTTCATGTGCAGGTTCCAGCTTCTCCAGAGCCACGCGCGCCGCTTCTTGCTCGGCGTCCAGCTTCCGTCTTCCCTGGCCTTGGCCAAGAACTTCTCCGTCCACCAGTACTTCCACCGTGAACCTCTGCCGGTGCGCCGGCCCTTCCGAGCTTATCAGTCTGTAAGTTGGTGAGTCCTTTCCCAGGCGGTGTAGAACCCCTTGCAGGCTGGACTTGGGGTTGCCGGCTTTTCCCGATCCCATCTCGGCCAGTTCAGGCTTGAGCATGCTCAACGCCAGCTTTTGAGCGGCTTGGTAGCCGCGGTCTAGAAGCGCCGCGCCCAGCAGCGCTTCTAGGGCTGCGGCCAGGTTGGATTCCCGTGCGTTTCCTCCGCTGGCCATCTCCCCCTGCCCCAGTAGCAAATGCTTGCCTATGTCCAAGCGCCTGGCTGCTCCGGCCAGCGTCTTGCCGCTTACTATCTGAGAACGCATCTCCGTGAGCAGTCCCTCATCCACGGAAGGGTGCTTTTGATACAGTCTCAGCGCTACGAAGGCATCTAAGAACGCGTCTCCCAAGAACTCCATTCTCTGGTTGGATTGGCCGGATTCGGGGTGCTCATTCACATAGGAAGGGTGTCTCAGCGCTTGCTCCAGCAGGCTCTTGTTCTTGAAGGAGAAGTCCAGCTTGGCCTCGATTGTATTGGCGTCTACGTTCATACTTTGACCATTTTCCCGGAGTATTGTACCTATATAGCGTAACAGCCTGTCTATAATAGAACCATGTTTGAACCTGAAATCCTCAAAACCAAGTTGTACGGAACCCTGGGTCAGCTTCGCAGCGATGTTCTAAGCGAAGTGGTGAAGATAGGGGCGGAGCATAGTGTCCCTATCTATCTGGTGGGAGGCGCCGTCCGCGACCTGCTCATGGACAAGCCTGTAGTGGACTTGGACATCACCGTGGAGAGGGACGCCTCCGCCGTAGCGCATGCGCTGGCCGCCAAGCTATCGGGAAGGGTTGTTTCCCGTTCTCAGTTCGGCACGTTCAAAGTAGAGATGAGCGGGGAATCCGTGGACATGGTCACTTCCCGTCGTGAGACCTACCGTAGGCCGGGCGCTTTGCCCACCGTTTCTCCCAGCTCCATAGATGACGACCTTAAACGCCGCGATTTCACCATCAACGCCATGGCCCTCAGGCTAGCGCCTGGGTCGGTTGACATACTGGATCCCTGCAAGGGCCAGGATGACATCCGGTCACGGACTATCCGTGTGCTCCACGACGGCAGCTTCCGAGATGACGCCACCAGAATGTTCAGGGCCGTACGGTATGAGCAGCGCCTAGGCTTCGGACTGAGCCAGGAGACGGAGGCACTGCTTATATCCGACGTCGCATATCTTGACACCATAAGCGGTGACCGGCTACGACGTGAGATGGGCTTCATTTTCAGGGAGGAGAAGGCTCCCGCAATCTTGCTTCGTGCCGCTCGTTTGGGCCTGCTTGCCGCCTTGTACCAACATCTTCCATCCGATGAAGAGTTGGAGCGCGGGCTCTCCGTCGTGCGGGCATCCGCTCATACCGGGAATTCCCGGTCATACCTGGCCTTGCTGGCCGCTGCCATGAATGAATCAGAGGCGGAAGGGTTCATCCAACGACTGAAATTGCCGCCATCTGAAGCCAAGACGGTGAGAGATGCTGTTAGGGCCAGGACCGCTGTCGCATCGTTGGACCACAAAGAGTCGCCTTCCCGAATTGTGGCCGCTCTCCAAGACCTGGCCCCGCACTCTCTGCGGGTGGCGGCCTTGCTCTCCCAGGATGAAGCTTCGTCTGGTCTAGCCCTGCGCTACTTGAACGAATGGCGGCATGTGAAGCCACGCCTCAACGGACGCGATTTGGCCCGCCTCGGCGTACCTGAGGGCCCACGGGTTGGACTGTTGCTAGAGCGGCTGCGTGACGCCCGCATCATGGGTGAAGTCTCCACCAGGGAAGAAGAGAAGGCTTTTATAAGAAGGCTGGCTAAGCAGTAACCCAAGCCTGCAACGGTCTGGATTTTCTGCCATGAAACATTGGATTCCCTTAGCAATCTTCCCCGTGGTCTGCGCAGCCCTCTTGGGCTGCGCTTCCGAGTCGCCTATTAGAACGGGTGAAACACCGACTACCCTACCCGCTTTGATAGCCTCCGTAACACCTTTGTTGCCCGTTCCCACACCAACGCCGACTCCTTCGCCCACTGCTACTCCCCTGCCGGACATTCAGGCCACAATCAGCGCCCGTGTTCGAGCAACTATCGACAACTTACCCACGCCCACGTTCACGCCAACTCCCACCCCCACCGCCACCGCGACTCACACCCCTACGCCCACGGTTACCCCGTCCCCTATCCCCTCACCTCTTCTGTTGCCTGGACTACTGCCCATGCTCAAGGGCGGAGCGGCAACCGATCCACCGCCGTCTGTTCCTTACGGGCAGACTTCGTACAGCAGCAGCAGGTTCTGGTACACAATCGACGTCCCTGAAGGCTGGAGCCTGGACGCCGGCTTGGATGAGCTGGTTGGGATGTGGGACCCGGAAACCGGCGCGGCCGTTTGGGTCCACATTCAGGAGATAGACCCGGAACATTTCCCAAACCTGGATGACTACGTCGCCGCTTTCCGGCCCGCGGCTAATGACGAGATCACCGGCTTTACCCTTCTGGGCCAGAGTAGAACCGGCTCGCACGGCCCCGTGGAATCGGAGGAGTTCTCGCTGAGGTTCACTTACCGCGACGTTGCCTATCGGGCTTTCCTGCGCTGGCACTTGCTGGGCTGCCACCTAGCCAGCGTCTATGCCATGACAGAGTCCGTCCTTGACCAGGAACAGTTTGCAGACTTGCGTCAGTTGCCCAACCTCACCATGGGGTCTTTCAAACCCTGGATCAAGCACAACCCCGATATTCCGTATGTCCTGTCCCATCCCCTGGAATGGCAAGACGGCGAGGTCTCCGGCCTTGATTACTGGGCCTTCGACTCCGACTCCTCCCGCCAGGTATCCGTACGGGTTGAACCGTTCACTGGCACTAATGACATCAACGAATACGGAAGCAACATCACCATGTTCGATGCCACGATTGATTGGCGCGGCATCGTTTTCCCAGGAAGGACGCGACCTTCCTATCGCATTGACTACACCACCATGGACCAGAGCACGGGAGACCCTCACCGCGGATCAATGCTCATCACGTTAGCCGGTTCAGATGCCGTTTTTGTCACCGTGGTTGGCGACGCGGAAGAGTGGGAGGCCACAAAGGCCGTGGCGGATGAGGTATTCCTCAGGTTCAGGGTCAAACGGTAGAGGGCGTTAGCCCAGCAACCGCTTGTGATGGTACATGTACTGCTGGACGTAGCCTGCGTGCATTCCCCACCTCTCCTGCGCCCATGCGACTAGATCCGTGTAACGCGACTTTTCGCTGTGGCCGTACCAGTCAACCAGCCCTCTCAGAATCCAGCGGTCTATGGGGAACCCCTCCGGCTTCTCTAACGAGAACAGCAGAACGCAGTCGGCAACCTTGTTGCCCACGCCGGGCAGTTCCATCAAAGCCGACTTTGCATCCTGGTAGGTGGCGGCGCGCAGGGCGTCAACGTCCAGCAGGCCGCCAGCCGCCCTTTCCACAATCTTGACCACGTACCCAGCCCTGAATCCCAGGCCCAGCTTGAGCAGGTCCTCTTCCGACGCGCACGCCAGCCGTTCAGGCCGTGGAAACGTATGGAGCGTACCGTTGCCCAGCGAAACGGGCCGGCCGTATGCTTGCGCCAGCGCTTTCAGGTTCCTGCTGATCCTTGGAATGTTGGATACGGAAGAGCATACGAAGCTTATCAGGCATTCCCAGGGGTCCTGCCTCAGTATTCGCAGTCCCCTCCACCGTCCTATAGCCTCAGCGAGCTTTTCATCGCCGGCCATTGCCTCATACGTCGCTGGCAGGTCGTCGTCGAGGCGGAAGAAATCCCGAAGCGCCCTCTCGGCCTCTGCCGTCTCCGGTGCGGACGTGTTTACCAGAAGGCCGTTCTCCGCTTGCTTGAGCGCATACCCGTGTTCGCCAATTACGCCCCTGTACCACTCCCCGTCCCTGCTCCAGCGAAACAGCTGGCCGCTTTCCATTGTGGCCTGCAGGTTCAGGGGCTGCTCAGAGTGAAGGAAGGCAACCTCGCGTTTTACGGCTTCTTCAACCAATCTCTGATCTCGTCCTCTATCTCTCTGGAGGTTGTTTGCTTTATGCGGCTTTCAGGAAGCGAGCGCAGAAATACGCGTCCGTAGCCCTTGTTCGCTATTCTGCTGTCCAGCACGACTACAACGCCGCGATCGCTCTTTGTGCGTATCAGCCTTCCAAACCCTTGCCGGAAACGCAGCACGGCTTGCGGCACCGCGTGTTCGGTGAAAGGATCGTCGTATTTCTCCGACCGCGCCGCAAATACAGGCTCGGTCGGCACGCTGAACGGCAGTCTGGCCAGCACCACCACGCGAAGCAGGTCGCCGGGGAGATCGACTCCTTCCCAAAAGCTGCTGGTGCCCAGCAGCACCGTGTTCCCCGACGCTGTCATGGCCTCCATCAGCTGTGCGGGCGGGCCGTCGATTCCTTGGGCCAGTACCGGTATTCCTTCCGCTTCCAGCAGAGGCTTGATTCTGCGTCGCGTGCTCTGCAAAGCGGAGTTGGAGGTGAACAGTCCCAGAAGGCTGCCCTGAGAGGCGCGCGCCGCCTTGATCAAGCCGTCCTCCACAGCCTGCTGGTAGCCGCTTCCCGACGGCTCAGGAATGTCGGAGACCGGCAGCACCAGCGTTGACGTCTTGTAGTCGAATGGCGAGCCTACTATGAGACGGTCGGCCTCCTCCAGACCGACGCTCTTCGCCATGTAGTCCAGCGAGCCTTCCACGCTGAGGGTGGCGCTGGTCAGTATCACCGACCTCTTTTGCGAAAACAACATCTCGTCCAGCTTGGGGCCAACCTCCAACGGCGCCGCGCTCAAGGTTGGGGAAGCGTCCGCGCCGCTCAGGGTCACCCAGTAGACGTATTCCTGCTCAGGGTGAAGCACGAAATCCTCTATCCTTGCCCGCGCCTCTTCCGCCCTTTCCTTCCAGCCTTTGAGCTCCAGCAATACGTCCTGCAACGGCGCAGATTCCAAAGGCTCTAACGCCAGCAGAAGCCGCTCCACTTGATTGGTAGAGTCAACCATGACTTCGTTGAGGCCTTCCCATTGCACCTCTATGTCCGACCAGTCAGGTTGCTTTCTGGAGCTTCTGGTTATCCTGAGCTGATTGCCCTGATCGGCGTGCGCCCGGTGGTTTTCCACGAACCTCGACACCCGTCTCGCCATCCCGTCCCAGGTCTGCCGCAACCGTTGTGCCGTTCCTCGCAGCTGGTCCGTCAGCTCGGTCAACCGCTCAAGGTGGAAGCGGTTGGTGGTGGCTAGGCGCACGGTGGACCGAGCGTCCTGGGCCGTGCGCACCAGATCTTCAGCCATATCGTCCACGGACTGGCTTGAAACGTCGTATCCCAACTGACGGCTGGCCTCGTCCTCCAAGTGGTGCGCCTCGTCTACTATGAGGTGGTCGTACGGGGGTATCACACTCCCTCCTGTCGCAAGGTCGGATAGCAGTAGAGCGTGGTTGACCACCACTATGTGAGACCCTTCGGCGCGGGCACGGGCCGTGCGCAGAGGGCACAGGCCGTTCAAGGTCTCGCACTCATTGGCTGTTACGGCGGAAAGTTTGTCCCAGAGGTAGCCGTCCCTTCTGGGAATGTTGATCTCGGCTCTGTCGCCCGTGTCGGTCTCTTGCAGCCATACAAGCGCTTTGCTCACCATACGAGCTTCCTCTGAGGGCAGGCTGCCGCTGCGCGCCAGGTGAGACCACCGTCTCAGGCATAGATAGTTGGACTTGCCCTTTAGCAGGGTGAATTGCAGCTCGCTTTGCGGCCCGTTCTCTGAGCTGTCCAATGCCTTGCTCAAGAGGGGCAGGTCTTTGTTGACCAGCTGCGATTGAAGATTGATTGTGTTGGTGGACACCACCACCCGCGTTCCCTTCCCGGAGGCGTACAGCATGGCGGGCAGCAAGTATGCCAGCGACTTCCCAACTCCGGTGCCGGCCTCCACCATCAGGTGCCGCCCTTCGTTTAGCGATTCGGCTACGGCATGCGCCATCTGTACCTGCTC
>DAOUKI010000021.1:0-6862 GCA_034421495.1 Dehalococcoidia bacterium
GCTCCGTTATCTTGAGCACGGCCATTGGCGTAGGCATTACCAGGTTTCCCACGTAATCAATCGCACGTTCCAGACCCTTAGCCTCCACGATGTGCTTGACGAAGACCTCGCGAATCATCTCCCTAGCGGGATCTACGTTGAGGGTATTCATCTCCGGCATCACGTTTTCGCAGAGGTAGGTCTGATGCCCACCTTGTTTCAATATCCGGCTTACTTCATCGCCTACGTCCACATTACCGGCGACGACCACGGGAGCATTGACCTTGGAGGACGCTATTTGCTGGGCATTTTGCAGGATGACCTCTCTATTGCCGCCATCCACACCACCGGCGAGGAGTATGATGTCGGGGTTCATCTCTTCCAACTGCCTGACCTTGCGGAAGTTCAATCCCCTGTCAAACACGTCGATCACCCTGGCGCCTGCGCCAAGAGCCGCCCGGTTGGCGGCTTCCGAGGTCAGCCTGGCAATGAGGCCCACGGCGACCATGCGCAGGCCACCAGCAGCGCTGGAGGAGGCCAGCTTGAGCGAGACGTTGTCCAGGTTTACCCGGGCTTTGAGCACTCCAAGCGCCCGGGAAAGGCCCTGGAGCACGTCCGTGTCCACCGTACTGGGCGCCTGCGCCCGACCCACGGGGCGGTCCGTTTCAAGGTCTACGGCGGTGACTTTGGTGTACGTACTGCCAAAATCTATGAGGAGAGCCAGAGACATACGGCGCCTCTGGCTAGGCCGGTCGCCACCTGAGGTCCGGCTGACGTGCGGCACGGGCCTCATCCAAGCGGGATACGGGGGTTGTGTGCGGGGCGTCGTGGAGAAGATCGGGGTCTTCCTCAGCCTCACGAGCTATGCGGAGCATTGCGTCTATGAAAGCGTCCAACGTCTCCTTGCTTTCGGCCTCGGTGGGTTCAACCATCAGGGCTTCGTCCACGATGAGCGGGAAGTACATGGTGGGGGCGTGAAAACCGTAGTCCAACAACCTCTTGGCAATATCCAGGCCTCGCACGCCGTTCTTCTTCTGCCGGGTTGCCGACAACACGACTTCATGCATGCAGAGGCGATCGTAGGAAAGGTCGTAAGCGGACCTCAGCTTGGCCAGTAGATAGTTGGCGTTGATAACCGCGTTTTCGCTGATCTGGCGAAGGCCGTCCGCGCCCAAAGAGCGAATGTAAGTGTACGCCCTGACCAGCACACCGAAGTTTCCGTGGAACGCACCCAGCTTGCCTATGGTATGCGGCGCGGCTGCGAGGACGTACCGTTCGCCCTGAGGCGATTCTTCTCTCACCACCACCGGCGCGGGCAAGAAGGGGGCAAGCTTGTCCCCTACGGATACGGGTCCGGCGCCGGGCCCGCCGCCGCCGTGCGGCGTACTGAAGGTCTTGTGAAGATTGATGTGAACAACGTCGAATCCCAAGTCGCCCAGCTTGGTCTGGCCCAAGATAGCGTTCATGTTTGCGCCGTCGCCGTATACAAGGCCTCCGGCTTTGTGCACGGTGTCGCATATCTCCAGAATGTCCGTTTCAAACAGGCCCAAGGTACTGGGCAAAGTGAGCATGATGCCGGCCAGATCTTCGCCTGCCGACTCTTTCAAAGCGGCTATGTCCATGTTGCCGCGGTCGTCGGAAGGAATGGCCTTGACCTCAAAGCCGCCCATAGCCGCCGACGCCGGATTCGTGCCGTGCGCGCTATCCGGTATCAGCATGAGCCTTCGTTTATCATCGCCTCTGCTGTCGTGATAGGCGCGTATCATGAGCACACCGGCCAGCTCTCCTTGAGCGCCGGCCATGGAGGCCAGGCTGGTGGCCTTCGTCCCTGTTACATCGGTAAGGTACTGCTGCAACCTGTACATGACCTTCAGAGCCCCTTGAGAAAGCTCAGCGGAGTTCATGGGGTGCAGATGGGCCATTCCGGGCAGAGACGCCACCATCTCGTTTACCTTGGGGTTGTACTTCATGGTGCAACTGCCCAGCGGATAGAAATTGGTATCGATGGAGTAGTTGAGCTGGCTGAGCCTGGTAAAATACCGCACCACCTCAGGCTGCGAAACCTCCGGCAGCTCCAGGTCATCCCTCAACAAGTTCGCATCCGGCAGGGGCTGCTCGTCAACGTCAAGCGCGGGCATGATTATGCCGCGACGCCCCGCCGCGCTGCGGTCCATCAGCAAACCCGAGTCGGTCATTTCCGTTCTACTTTCAATTGCCATTCCGCTAAGCGATCTCCGATAAGGCCTGTGCCAAGTCCTCTATCTCTTTCTTTGAGTTGACTTCCGTGACACAGATGAGCAGACCATTTGGCACCTGGTCGCTGACGTCCAATCCTCCGATGATTCCCCGCTCCCAAAGAGCGGCGTTGATCTCGGAAGGCGGTTTGGGACACTGCACCACGAACTCCTGGAAGAACGTGCCCTCCAGTGGCAGTGAATAACCCGGTATTCTCTCTATGAGAGACGCGGCGTAGTGTGCCTTGTGATAGCAAAGCCCGGCGACTTCCCTAAGACCCTGCTTGCCAAGCGTAGCGGTATATACCGTGGTCATGAGGGCAATCAGAGCGGTAGAGGTGCATATGTTGGACGTGGCGCGCTCCCGGCGTATGTGCTGCTCTCTTGCTTGGAGAGTCAGTACGTACGCGGTACGTCCTTGCGTATCCACCGTCCTGCCCACAATCCGCCCCGGCATCTGTCGGATAAACTCGTTTCTGCAGGTGAACAGGCCCACGTAAGGCCCGCCAAAGCTGACGGGAACGCCAAGAGGCTGACCCTCCGCGGTAACTATATCCGCGCCGTAGCTGCCGGGCGGCTTGAACATGGCGACGGCTATTGGATCCGTGGAGGCCACGGCCAGAGCATCCGCCTCGTGGGCGGTACTCACAATACTCTCAAGGTCCTCAATATAGCCAAAGAAGTTGGGACTCTGTACAACGATACATGCCGTATCCGGTTCCAAGGTGGGTGAATCCTGCTTCACCGGATATATGGCAACGCCCTGGGGACGGGTGTACGTCCTCAGCACCTCAATATAAGAAGGGGATACGGTGTCGAGATACGCCACTTTGTAGCGCCGCTTCACCCTGCAGGCCATTAGAGCGCCCTCCGCCAGGCTGCTGGCGCCGTCGTACATGCCGGCGTTGGCCACGTCCATATCCAAGAGCTGGCTGACCATGGTCTGAAACTCGTAGGCGGCTTTCAAGGTGCCCTGGCTTACCTCCGGCTGGTAGGGGGTATACGCCGTGAGAAACTCTCCACGGCTGACAATGGCCTGTACGGTTGCCGGTATGAAGTGACGATAAGCTCCTGCTCCCAAAAAGCAGGGGCCCTGGAATGCATGGCTGTTCTCAGCAGCAAGCGCTTGAAGCTCTTGACCAAGCTCCAACTCCGACAAAGCGGGCGGAATGTTCAGCGAAGGCTGTCGATAGCCCTCCGGTATGTCCTGGAACAGCTCACGAACAGAGGAAACGCCGATTGCCTTGAGCATCTCCTGGCGATCGGCGACGGTATTGGGAATGTACGGGTGTTGAAGGGAGACGTTCTCCATCCGGGCTACTACTCTAACTCCGAAAGGTAGCTTTCGTACTCTTCAGCACTGAGGAGGTTGTCCAACTGAGTCTGGTCTACGCCGGCCAAGCGAACCATCCAGCCGCCGGAGTACGGGTCCTCATTGACCAGTTCAGGCTTATTTTCAAGCTCTTTGTTGGCTTCCACTATCTCTCCGGACAGCGGGCTGAACAGGTCCGACACGGCCTTTACGGACTCAATCTCTCCCAGTTTCTGAAACTGCTCAACGGTGGCACCTGCATCCGGCAAGTCCACGTATACAACGTCGCCCAGCTGGTCTTGGGCATACTGAGTAATGCCCACTACAGCATGGCCTTCGCTTTCAATCAGGACCCACTCGTGCTCCTTGGAATAGCGTCTATCAGTGGGGTTCATCAGGTCCTCCTACGGGAATAGAACGGAAGGTCAACAACCGTGGCCTCCACCACCCTGCCGCGCACGTCCACGTCAAGCCTTGCGCCCGGAGAAGCCATATCGGTTGGAACATATCCCAAGCCAATATAGCTGTCAAGCGAAGGGGAATAGCCCCCGCTGGTCACCTCGCCAACTACAGAGCCATCCCTGAGGATTCGATACCCGTGCCTGGGCACTCCCCTGCCAACCATGCTAATGCCCACCAGCTTTCGCTTTAAGCCTTCCTCCAAGCTGCGTTGCAACGCCGCTGAGTAAATGGCCTCTTTATCCATGTGGACGAACCTGTCCAGCCCAGCCTCCAACGGATTCACCGCGGCGTCCATGTCAGACCCGTGCAACAGCAGGCCCGCTTCCAGCCGCAATACGTCCCTGGAGCCCAAGCCGCAGGGAGCAGCGCCCATCTCCATCAGCCGCTGCCACAAAGCGGCGCTTTGCGCGGCGTCAGGCATTATCTCGAAGCCGTCTTCTCCGGTATATCCGGTCCTGGCTACGTAGGCTGATATGCCATCGACGTCAGCCCTGGCGATGCGGAACGGCCTCAGCGATTGGGACAGGCCCGGCGCAAGCTGATCCATGGTTTCCGCAGCCAGCGGGCCCTGGTAGGCGATCATGCCGATCTCAAAGGTGCGGTCATCCAGCGTGACATCCTTGAACTTGGTGTCGCGCCAGGTCTCCAAGGCGCTCCACACGGCCTCTCGGTTGGCCGCATTGCATATAAGCATGTACTCCTCGTCGCCGAGCCGGTAGATGATGCCATCGTCCAAGATGCCACCGTTCTCGGTGCAAACCAGAGTGTAGCGGGCCCGGTTATGCCTCAAAACGGGCACATTGGCAGTGGTCAACCAGTCCAAGAGATTAACGGCATCGGAGCCTTGCAACATGATGCGACCCATATGCGACACATCGAACAGACCGGAGCCTGAGCGAACGGCCCGCGCTTCGGCCAGGATGCCCTCGAACTGGATAGGCATCTCCCATCCGGCAAAATCAACCATCTTGCCGTTCAAAGAGACGTGTGTATCAAACAGCGCAGTACGATGAAGCGTCTCAGTCAATCGCGTTCTCCATATGAAAATGGTACTTGGCCGTTCAATGCAGTGTCAACGGCGCTGGCCTAGAAGCCCGGCAACTCTTACGCGTTGGGCGTGAGGCTCACCGGCATCTCCATGTAGTTGACGCCGTACCACAGCGTTGTGAACGGCTCCGCCGGCAACTCCTCCGGCTTGCCATGCCGTGGCGGCGAGAAGTAAACCGCACCCTCCCGAACCGCATTTTGCTTCACCTCTACTCTATGCAGGCAGTCATCGGGCATGCCGCCTTCCCCTTCGAAATCGCGCGGTTCCCACAGGTGCCGGATGACCCCGAACTCATCCGGTGTAGTGCCGATTTGCAGCATACTTTCGATGAACGGCCGGGCGTCGCGAAACCTTGAGACAACGCGAACCGGCAGCCGCACTATTTCATCCGTGACGCGTTCCGGCGGGCCAAGCACAGTCAGATCCCACCGCCCATCGCCGGAAGGCGCCAGCTTCAGCACATCGCCGATACCCGCGTCCGGAGCCTCGCCCAGACCCGCCCACTGGCTGCCCAGATTCCGTAGCCACGCATCGAATGCGCTCTTGTCCAGCCTGCGCTCCGGTACACCGCTATGGAACCGGATGCGATTTGCTGGCTCAACGCGCTTGCTCATGTCCACCACAATCTCGGTCTCGCTGTCGTCAAGCCAATGCAACTCAACAAACCGACGCCTTGGAACCGTCCGCTGCTCCTCGCCTTCCCTCGCTCGGAAGTAGATGTGCCGGTCGTATGTCCCGCCTTCGATCAGAACGAATTCCTCAAAGTCGGATCCCCATGGGTTCTCATACTCGCTCTCCCACGCCACCCGCTCGCCGGCCGCATTCTCCGTGGTATAAAGAAAGGCAGTATGCGCGCCGACGCTGGAGTGTGACCAGCGGTGGATGATGCCCGTGTACCGGACCGGCACTCGTACCCGCTCAAGGTCAACCCGTTCAGGGCAATCCAGTACCGTCACAGCGAAGGGCGGCTCTTTCCAACTCGTCTGCAGAACCACCGGCTCACCGATGACCACAAACTGGCCTTCCCCAGCATCACTCTCGCTGGCCTCATTCGTGAAGCTCCAATAACCATCCTGAAACACGCAGGTCGCCGGCGACGGCCCAAGGGGCCTGTAGCCAGGTACCCGGATGGTAACAAAAGCGGTCACGCTCCCATTGTCATGGCGTTCCACCGAATAGACGTCCACCGAGGAACGTCTAGTGGCCTCTAACTCCTTGCGTAACTCACGGAACGCCTCATCCTCTTCTTCCGCCAGGCTAATTGCCCTCATGTGTAACTGATATTGCTCTTCGCACACGTTTCTCCAGTAAGCTTTCATGCTGCGGATGATCTGAGAGTCCGTGTGATAGGCAGGGTCGCCTGTGAGAGGTCCCATTGCCGCACTGTCTCCTTTCCGAGCGGCCAGAATCCTGTAAGCGACATAGAGTACAATGGCTATGGCGGCAATGATCAGCAGCGGCATGGACAACTCCATCGGTCTATCGGACGCTCCAGTCCATGTTAGATACGAGACACTTCCCACCCGGCAAAATCAACCATCTTGCCGTTGAGAGACGTGCGTATCAACAGTGCAGCGGTATGGAGCGTCTCAGTCAATTGCGCTCTCCACAAAAAATGGTACTTGGCCGTTCAATGCAGAGTCAACGGCACTGGCCTATAAGCCCGACAACTCTTATACTTAGCGTTATATGAACAGGTTGCCTATACACCGAATACACCAGCAGCTTGGCGCATCGTTTACAGAGTTGGCGGACTGGGAAGTACCCGCCTCCTACAAAGATGCAGCCAGCGAGTATAGGGCGGCGACGGAAGACGTTGCCCTCATC
>DAOUKI010000022.1:0-12037 GCA_034421495.1 Dehalococcoidia bacterium
GTCTGCCTCTTTGTAGATTTCATGTCGATATTATAGAAACGCCGTCTCCGCGCTGGGAAGACGGCGTAGCACACGTCATTCTGTGGGTGCGAGTCTCACACCTCGTTTAGAAAAGTAATTTCGGGTGTCCCCTGGACAGTTGCCCTAGACATAGCATCCCGCGCGTCGGTGGACATTGTGTACTCCTGGCACTTGCGCATATCGTCCCACTCCAGCAGAACCATCACCTCGGCGGGATTGCTGCTGTTCCTGAAGGCGCGCTCGCTTTTGCATCCCCACTCTTTGCGCACATTCGTCATCCCGTCGTAGGCCTTCCTCCAAGCATCGTAGTCGGCAAGGCGGGCTTTGATAGTTACAAATCCCATGTGCGTCCTCCGTTCAATTGCCTATTGGGCCGTGCACCACCCTTCGATCATGACCTCAAAGCGTACTCTCGTTCAAACTCAAACCAGGCTGTCCTGCGGCGCTCGAAAGTGCCCGTTTACCGCTGCTTCCTTCCGGACCTGACGGGGTTCGCGGGTTTCCGCCGCGCAGGGCCCGGCTCTCAACATTTTTCCCGAAAATAGAGGCCGGAGGCTGGACCTCGGGGAGGGTTTCAACCCCGCTATAGCGGATTGCGGGTTCAGGGCACCGCTAGCTCCCCGTCTAGCACGACCATTGCCATGATAGTGGCGGCCTTGATCTACTGTCAACGATCCGATTTGTGTAGAATGACCCTATGTCCGTTGCGCTATCCGTTAACTCTGTAGTCATACCCGCCGCGGGGCTGGGGACGCGTTTCTTGCCGTTCACCAAGGCCGTGCCCAAAGAGCTTGTACCGGCCTACGATAGGCCCGTTATCCACTACGCCGTGCGCGAGGCCATGGCTGCCGGCATAGAGCGCATAGTCATTGTCACCGCCAGGGGCAAAGAGGCGCTGCAACGGTACTTTGAGCCTGACCCCGGTATCGAGCGTATGATGCACGACAAGGGTCTTGGCGCAATAGCCGACGAGCTCCGCTCCTTCCGCGACACCCTGCGATTCAGCTACCCCATCCAGGAAGAGCAGCTTGGTCTGGGCCATGCCGTGCTTTGCGGCAAGGAGGCCGTGGGTGAGGAGCCGTTCGCCGTCATTCTTCCGGATGACCTTGTGATCCATGAGCAGCCGGCGCTCGTCCAGATGATGGAAGCGTGGCGCGCCAATCCTGGGAACTACATCGCCGTGGAGGAAGTCCCTCCTGAGCGCGTATCCTCCTACGGCGTAGTGGCCCCTGCCCCGGACGGAGCTGTGAATTCCCGCACTACGCGCCTGCTTGGAATGGTAGAAAAGCCGCCGGTGGACGAAGCGCCGTCCAACCTGGGAATCGTGGGGCGGTACATTCTGATGCCGGAGGTCCTCCGCGCTATTGAATCGACCAAGCCGGGCGCCATTGGCGAAATCCAGCTCACCGACGGTATAGCCGCCACCATGGACAGCGTCCCTACCTATGCGTACCGGTTCCAGGGCGTTCGCCACGATTGCGGTAATCCGGAGGGCCTTCTCAAGGCTTCGATGGCCCTCTATGGCATGGACGGTTGACCGCGGTGGCGTGCGGCTAGCCTTGTCAAACGCCAGCGTCTAGGCCATCTCCCATCTCGCAACAATTTTCCATGGCCGCAACCTGGGTATCCAGCGCGGCACACTTGCCTTGTGGTGTAAGTAGTCCTCTCCGAACCGGTAAAGAAGACCGGCATCCACCCGAACGGAAAGAACAGCGGTGTCTTACTCATGTACGGAGAAATCAAGTCGAGTAAGTTACAAAACGTCACGATAAATTGACCCAAAAGTTACGCTCAAGTTACGGATATATTGTTATAATCAAGCGGAGTGAGGCAGGAGACCCGACTTTCTCGTGGGGTCTAGCGAGCCGCCAAGCCCCTGTCTCACTCAAAGGAAGTCTAGCAGGACTCCGGGCGCCATTGGCGAACTACAGCTTACGGACGGCATAGCCGCTACTATGGACCGCATCCCTACCTATGCATGGTTTCAAGGCGCTCGCCACGATTGCGGCAATCCCGCGGGGCTGCTCAAGGCTTCGCTGGCACTCTGTGACATGGACGGTTGACCGTGTTGCGTGTATGAGATGGAAAGGCTGTCCACCTTTTCTCATGCGACCATGCCCGTTAGGGCAAAATACAGAATACATCTTGACACTCTCTCGTGCCCTGTAAACTGTATTTCTGCTACACTCCACACCAATGGCTGACCCGTTAACATATAATCCCGATGCCAGGGACAGGAGGTGTAGGAAGTGGAGCCACAGATTGGTTCTCAACTCCCTCTATCAGTGACGGTCGACACTGTTCCCAAACAGGTTGTCGATCCTAACACAAGGTCGAGACTCAAGAAGGCCAACGATTTGGATGGCAAAACCTGGCAGCGCTATTCCATTAGCGTATGGAGCGACATCAGGAAGACCCGTGAAGAAAGTCGTCTGGGGCATCCTGCAATCTTTCCGATGGATCTCGTAGTCCGGCTCATTCAATGTTTCACCACAGAAAATGACAGGGTCGTCCTTGACCCCTTTTGTGGGATTGGTTCCACGCCAATAGCTGCTGAGTTGCTTGGCAAGCATGGAATTGGTATCGACCTCGAATCTCGATTCTGCAATATCTCACGGGAGAGAAAACCGTCTATTTCCTTTGAATTTGATGAGAACGGTCTACAGAAGGGTAGGACACTCGAAGGAGGTCCACGTCTAGCGGATGAATCTGGTAAGAGAACTATACACTGCGACGACGCTCGGAATCTCCTAGATTATGTATCCGAAGACACCGTTGATTTAGTGGTCACGTCTCCACCTTATTGGGACATACTCCTTCAGAGTAGAACAGCGGATCAGAAGGATGCCCGCAATTATGGAGATTCCGAGCGCGACTTAGGGAAAATCGGAGACTATGCTGAATTCCTAGAGGCATTGGCCGACGTCTTCAGGCCGACATATCGTGCACTTAGGCCGGAAGCATACTGCATTGTCATTGTAATGGACTTGAGGAAGAAGAATCAATTCTACCCATTGCATGCTGACTTAGCACACCTTATGCAAGATATAGGCTTCATATACGACGACTTGATCATTTGGGATCGCAGGCACGAATACAACAACATGAGGCCCCTAGGATATCCATCTAAATTCAGAATTAACAAGGCTCACGAGTTCATACTGATATTTCAAAAGCCGAGTTAATTGGATGTAATCATGAGCTATGAACTGGACTACATGGATGGGGATGTCGCGTATCTGTTAGGCATGCTTGTTGCTCGTGGAGAGTTAATCAGCGCTGACGGACTTCATCGTATTGTTATCCGCTTCCCCAGAGGATCCCTGATGGCTAGAGGCATTGAGCTGACTTTCGATGCGGATACCGAGATTCGGCTTGGTATTGAGAAGATACGTGAACGTATAGCCGAATTGCTTGGGGGTGATATCCAGACAGTGGGTACGGATGAGAGCATTGACTTAATAGTCCAATTGACGCGTTCTACCATTGCATGGCGAGATATTCGGATGCTTCTTGATCACAAAACAAACTTTGCCCATTTTCGCATCCCTGACTCTTTTTTCGAGGACACCTTTCCGCTTGATTGGAAAAGAGAATTTGTAAAGGGATATTCAGACGTTGCCGCGAACCTTCGCCCGGCGAATCGAGACCAGGCCGGTAGATATCGAGTAAGGCTAGACACTCTGAACTACCCTACAAATTGGGAAACGCCCGTGAAGCTATGTTTGCTTCTACAAGACCATTTGGATGTGCCAGTTCCGAGCGTCATTTGGGGTCATCCCAATTTGGGGCGGGAATGGCGTGAACATCAGCTTAATGTCTACCCGGAAGACTTCCTAAAGATCGGGTTCTACTTTGACTACAAACAGAAGGTATTAGAGGAACTCTCCGAGAACAATCTGCGGCGATTCACTAGTTCCGTTAGTGGTTGTCCTGGTCAGCGTGTAGTCAGAATTACTAAAGAACGACATGATGAAGAAGGTAACGCTCAAAAGATGCCTCCTGAACTGGTTGGGGAGCACTTCAACTCTTACTGGCAAATCTGCAGGAAATTAGGATGTACTAGACGTCCGCAACCTAGAGAGCAACTAACTTTGGATATCGAATCTAACGGTCACGATGAACAATGAAATTGAAATGTATGCGCCTGTTGCCGAGTGGTTTCAGGAGTTCTTGAGTGGACGGCTGCCAAAAACTACTGTTGAGGTTCACGATACTCATGCCATGCCTCTCAATGGTTATATCAAAAGGCTCGGTTTACACGGCTACTTTGACTCAGATTTGTGGCAGACCTTCGATATCCGTGTAGACCTCACTGCTTTCCTGGCGGGGAGCATCAAAGGCATCGCATTTGTGGAGTGCAAGATGAACGCGATATCCCTGCGTGATGTATCACAGCTATTGGGATATTCTAGGGTGGCATTGCCACTGTTCTCGTATCTGATATCCAATAGTGGTGTTGGAGGAAGTGTCAAATCTATCCTACAAGTTTATGGCCGATTTGATATCCTGGAGTATGCTTGGTCACCAGGAAGTGAGCCCCGAAAAATAGTCCTAGCCAAATGGGATTCCGCAACGAAGGGCCTCGACGCGACGACAGTTTTGCCCCCTGGCAGCTAGAACGGAGCAGGATCATATTCGAGATGTGGTTGGGGCTTTGTGCGCTATCGGAAGGTGGTATGTAGGTGAGTGGGCAACAACCGCACGTCACTTCTCCACATTGAGTATGGCCAGAAACGCTTCCTGCGGGATCTCCACCTGCCCAATTCTCTTCATCCGCTTCTTGCCCTCGGCCTGTTTCTCCAACAGCTTGCGCTTCCTGGTTACGTCGCCGCCGTAGCACTTTGCCAGCACGTTCTTTCTCTGGGCCCTGATGGTCTCTCTGGCGATGATCCTGCTCCCCAGGCTGGCCTGTATGGGTACTTCGAACATCTGGCGCGGTATCAGGTCCTTCAGCCTGCCTATCAGCGCCCTACCCTGCTGCTGTGCCTTGTCCACGTGAACGATTAGCGACAGCGCATCCACCGGCTGTCCGTTCACCAGTATGTCCAGCTTGACCAGGTTGGCCGGCCTGTAATCCGCCGGCGTGTAGTCAAGGGAAGCGTATCCCTGAGACCTGGACTTCAACTGGTCGTAGAAGTCCATTAGTATCTCGCCCAGGGGCGCGGTGAACTCCAACTGCACCCTGGCGTCGGAGGAAGGCGCTCCGCCATCCTGTCGTGCGCCGTTGTGGCTGGGCCCGCTCTGCAGGTACTCCATGCGCTGGAAATCGCCCCGGCGGCTCGTCACCAGCTCTATCATCGCTCCAATGAAGCGGCTGGGAGTGATGATGGTCAGATTGAGCCATGGCTCCAGGATCTCCGCTATCTGCTGGCGCTCTGGCATCTGCGATGGGTTCTGTACCCCTATCTCATTGCCGTCCGCCAGCACAACCTTGTGGGCCACACTGGGCGCGGTGGTCAGCAAGTCTATGCCGTACTCCCTTTCCAGCCGCTCTTGCACTATATCCATATGCAGGAGTCCCAGAAATCCGCAGCGGAATCCGAATCCCAGCGCGACGCTGCTTTCCGCTTGAAAAGTCAAAGCGGCGTCGTTGAGCTGCAGCTTCTCCAGAGCCTCTCCCAACTGCTTGTAGCTTTCACCGTCGGAGGGGTACAGGCCTGCGAAGACCATCGGCTTCAATGGCTGATAGCCGGTGAGGGCTTCTTCCGCCTGCTTGGCCTGCAGGGTTACCGTGTCGCCGACCGGCACCTGTCGAACGTTCTTCAGGCCGGTGGCTATGTACCCCACCTCACCTGTTGCCAGTCCAGGCAGCCTCGTCAAAGTGGGTCGAAACGTCCCCACCTCTAACACCTCCGCTTGGTATCCGGATGCCATGAGCTTGAGGCGGTTCCTCTCTTTCAGCGAACCGTCAAAGACCCTTACGTAGGCCACCACTCCTTTGTACTGGTCGTACGCCGAATCGAAAACCAGCGCCCTTAGTGATCCATCGATTTCCCCCTCCGGAGGCGGCACCTGTTCCACTACCGCCTTCAGCACGCCGTCTATGCCCAGACCGTCTTTCGCCGATATGAACAGCATTTCGTCTCTCTTGAAGCCGAAGGTGTGCTCCAGCTCCTGGGCTACCACGTCCGGCTGGGCCACCGGCAGATCGACCTTGTTGATCACCGGTATGAGAGTGAGGTTGCGTTCAAGGGCAATGTAGACGTTGGCTATGGTCTGGGCCTGCACTCCCTGGCTGGCGTCGACCACCAGCAAGGCTCCTTCGCAGGCGCGCAGGCTTCGTGACACCTCATAGCTGAAGTCCACGTGTCCCGGGGTGTCTATCAGGTTCAGTTGATACTCATTGCCGTCGCTGTGCCGGTACATGAGGCGCACCGCTTGTGCCTTGATTGTGATCCCGCGTTCCCGTTCCAGGTCCATCTGGTCAAGGAACTGGTCCATCATCTCGCGGTCTGAGACGGTGCGTGTAACCTCCAGCAGCCGGTCCGCCAGCGTAGACTTACCGTGGTCAACGTGCGCGATTATGCAGAAATTGCGGATGAAACCTGGGTCCATGTTGAATTCATGCTAGCATGCGGCATCTTGCGCCACAAGCAAAGAGAGGCCCTCAGACTTAATCTGAGGGCCTCTCATCCTTAGCAGTTTGGGGTCTAGACCCTGATGCAGGATACCCAGTGCTCGTTGCCCACGTTCCTTAGCTCCGGCACCACCTGGGAGCACTCGTCTATGGCTATGGGACAGCGGGTATGGAACACGCATCCTGGCGGCGGCCTCAGCGGGCTTGGTACGTCGCCGGTCAGAATTATGCGCTCGCGCTGAGACTCGATCACAGGGTCAGGAATGGGCACCGCCGAAAGCAACGCTTTGGTGTACGGGTGAAGCGGGTTCTCGTAGAGCTCCGTCCTATCTGCCAGTTCCATGATCTTGCCCAGGTACATCACCGCTATACGGTCGCTGATGTGACGCACCACCGAAAGGTCGTGGGCTATGAATAGGTACGTGAGGTTGAACTGCTCCTGCAGGTCCTCCAGCAGGTTGATCACCTGGGCCTGAATGGATACGTCCAGTGCGGATACCGGCTCATCGCACACTATCAGGCTGGGACGTACCGCCAGCGCCCTGGCCACGCCGATCCTCTGGCGCTGGCCTCCGCTGAATTCGTGAGGGAATCGGTTGGCCATACTGGGGTTCAGACCGACCACCGATAGCAGTTCCGCCACTTGTTCCCGGTATTCGCCTCTGCTGTTTGTCATCTTGTGGACAATCAGGGGCTCGCCAATGATGCTTCCCGCGTTCTGGCGCGGATCCAGCGAGCTATACGGGTCTTGGAAGATCATCTGCATTCGCCGGCGGAACCGCCGCAACTGGCCGCCCTTTAGAGTGGTGAGGTCCTGTCCTTCGAACAGCACATTGCCGGCCGTCGGCTTGTACAACTGCAAGATACAGCGACCCGTGGTTGTCTTGCCGCAGCCGCTCTCACCCACCAGGCCCAGCGTCTCGCCTCTTTTTATTTCGAAGGACACGCCGTCCACGGCTTTGATATCCGCTATCTTCCTCTGGAAGATGATCCCGGACCGCACAGGGAAGTACATCTGCAGGTCTTGTACTGAAACGAGTACGTCGTCTTGTGATGCGGTCTGGGTTTGCGTTTGTTCTCTTTGCTCTACCATATTCCCCTCCTAGGCCCTGGCTTCAGCCACGTGCCTTTCTATGTTGTGCGCTTCCCAGCAGGCAGCAACATGACCGTCGGAGTCGTACACTTCCAACGGAGGGACATCAACTTCACATTTGTCTACCGAATAACGGCACCTGGAGCGGAAGCTGCACCCGGGCGGCAGGTTGATGAGGTCGGGTGGCTGGCCCTCTATTGGCTCCAGCTTCACCCTGCGTGGCTCGTCCAGTCTAGGCACCGACTGAAGCAAACCAAGGGTATACGGGTGTTTCGGCTGGTGGTATATCTCCTCCGAAGTCCCTTTTTCTATGATCTTGCCCGCATACATAACGTTTACCCGGTCTGCATAGCGAGCAACCACTCCCAAGTTGTGAGTAATCACTATGAGCGCCGTGCCAAACTCACGGCAAAGGCTTTTCATCAGCTCCAGGATCTGGGCCTGGATGGTCACGTCCAGCGCAGTTGTAGGCTCGTCTGCAATCAGAAGCCTGGGATTACAGCTCAGCGCCATGGCAATCATCACCCTCTGACGCATGCCGCCGCTAAACTGGTGAGGGTACTGGGCCAAGCGCCTATCCGGGTCGGGAATGCCAACCATCTGCAGCAGGTCTACCGCCCTCTGTTGCGCTCCTTGCTTGTCAAGGTTCAGGTGCAGCTCCATTGTCTCGGTCAACTGCCGGCCTATTGTCAGGACGGGGTTCAGAGACGTCATGGGCTCCTGGAAGACCATTGCGATCTCCTTGCCGCGTATGGACCGCATCTCGTCGGCGTCTATCTTGAGCAGGTCTTCACCTTCAAAGATGACTTCACCACTCATCACCCTGCCGGGGGGCCACGGGATGAGGCGCATCACTGACAGTGCACTGACGCTTTTCCCGCATCCGCTCTCGCCGACCAGCCCCAGCGTTTCGCCGGGCTCTAGGTCGTAAGAGATGTCGTCAACTGCCTTGACGACCCCTTCCATTGTAAAGAATTGCGTTACCAGATTTTTTACTTCAAGGAGTGGTGCCACGACTCCTCCTCACTCACGGTTAATATAGTTGCACCCGCCCAGGACTTCGAACCAAGTGGGGAAGAGGAGACTCGAACTCCTACGCCTTTCGGCACATGATCCTAAGTCATGCTCGTCTGCCAATTCCGACACTTCCCCATTCTCTGCTAACACAGTCATCAGATTGGCTAGACTGTGACCCGCCTCGGACTCGAACCGAGAACCTACTGATTAAGAGTCAGTTGCTCTGCCAGTTGAGCTAGCGGGCCCCACTAGGCCTGCACCCGTGAGTGCACGGACTGTATCACTACATCTCAGCACTGTCAATATAGCGCTGTAATGTGCAATAGCAAAAGGGCGATAGCGTTTCTGCCCTCAAGACTCTGACGCCAGCTTTCCTGCCTGCGCCCAGTCATCCTTTGATACCTCTTCAAAGAGGACTATGGTCCGTTCCGGCGGCGTGCCAAGAACCTCTTCCACCGACTCCGTGAATGCTTTGGCCAGCTTGGCCTTTTGCTCCTTTGTCCTGCCGGGCCACAGTTCCATCTTGATAATTGGCATTTCGGCTTCCCTCCACGTCTAATATGAGGCCATTCTGCCAGTACGCTCTCACACTTTCAACCGTAGACGCCTTGGGATTCCAACCATTGCTATAATCAGTCCATGGACTTGAGCAAGATTGGAGAGTTCGGGCTTATCCGCCGTCTGGAAGCAATGGCCAAGCAGGAGGGAGTCGCTTCTTCCCGCGCCCAGGCCTTCGCCCTTGTCGCCGGTATTGGCGATGACGCCGCTGCTTGGCGCATTGATACCGCTGGCCTGATCGAGCTCTCCACCACGGATACCATGGTGGAAGAAATCCATTTCACCAGGAGCACCACTCCCTGGCAGGACGTGGGGTGGAAGGCCATGGCCTCCAACCTCAGCGATATAGCTGCCATGGGAGGCTCTCCAACCTATGCCCTGGTTACCCTTGGTCTGCCTGGCAAAGTTTCGGTTGAAGACGTTGAAGCTGTGTTTGGAGGCGTTGTCCAGGCCTGCAAGACCTACGGCGCGGTCATTGCCGGTGGAGACGTTGTCTCCTCGCCGTTCTTCTTCATTACCATTGCCCTGAATGGCTTGGTCTGCGGTCAACCCATGCGGCGCTCCGCGGCAGTACCCGGCGATGTCATAGCGGTTACGGGCCCTCTGGGATTGTCCCGTGGCGGGCTGGAGCTGATGATGCGCCATTCCGAGGTGGATTCGGATGCCGTGCGGCAGCTTGTCCAGGCGCACCGTCATCCCCTACCCAGGCTGCAGGAAGGCCGCGTTCTTCTGGAGGGAGGAGTGCGTGCCGCAATGGACGTCAGCGACGGTCTGGTGGACGACCTTGAGAAGATGATGCTTGCCAGCGGTACGGCCGCCCGCATCTTCTCCAAGGATGTTGCCATTCACCCCGCTCTTGGGCAAACTTTCCCCGGGGGCGCTCTTCACCTGGCCCTTGCCGGAGGCGAAGAGTACGAGCTGCTCTTCACTGCTTCCAGCGATGTGGCTCAACGTATAAAGAAACGTCTATCTTCCGTTTCCATAATTGGAGAAGTTACTGGTGGTGAAGCGGGAGAGGTCACCGTCTATGATGACAATGGAAACCCTATATTGGACATAGATTCCGGCTGGGACCACTTGCGTAGATGATAGTAGACACGCATTCTCCGCAGGAGACGCAGGAGTTGGGAGAGGCGCTGGGTCGCCGCGCCGTGAAAGGCGACGTGATACTCCTAGAGGGCAATCTCGGTGCGGGTAAGACCTGTCTTACCCAGGGCATTGCCCTTGGCCTGGATATCCACGGACCCGTTCGCAGCCCAACCTTCATTCTGGCCAACGCGCACCACGGACGCCTTACCCTGTACCACGTCGACCTCTACAGGCTTGATGCGCTCAAGGAGGTGGAGGATCTTGGACTGGACGACTATATAGAAGGCGAAGGACTGACCGTGGTGGAATGGGCGGATAAAGCGCCTACGTATTTTCCCGTGCAGCACCTGCTTGTCCACCTGGAACGCACCGGCGAAACATCGCGCCGTATCCGGTTTACCCCCCGCGGCCAGCGATACGTCGACCTCCTGGAGTCCATAGCGAAGGGTGCTTCCCATAGCGATGTATAGCAACGACCGTATTCGCCACGAGCCTGAGGAGAGATGTTCGATACTGGCGTCCTTTGTCGTCGGTATTCAGGGCATCATGCTGGTGCTGCCGCCGGCAATTTCCGTAATCGTGGTCACGGCCCTTGCAGCGGACCAGGACGATGAGTATCTGGCCTGGGCGATGTTCGCGGCTCTGGTGATTATGGCGATAGTCACCGCGCTGCAGGCCTCTCGCATAGGTCGACTGGGCTCAGGCCACATGGTGGTCACCGGGGTTACGCCAAACTACATCGCGCTGGCTGTGCTTGCTCTGGCCGAGGGTGGACCGGCGATGCTGGCGAGCCTTATGCTGGTTTCCGCCCTTTTCTTCTTTGTGGTGGCTACCTGGCTTCCGCAATTGCGGCGCATCATAACCCCTGTCGTGTCGGGCACTGTGCTGATGCTCATAGCGGTATCCATATTGCCGTTCTGCCTGGACCGGTTCGACGAAGTGCCAGCGGGCTCGCCGTCGTTTGCGGGGCCCCTGGTGGCTGTGGTGACACTGGTTGTGTCCACTGCGCTAGTGATGCGTGCTCCCCGGCGGCTGCGTCCTTGGTCAATGCTGGTCGGATTTGTCTCAGGCTGCGTCGTGGCGGCTCTGCTGGGAGTTTACGACCTGGAACGGTTGTACTCGGCGCAGTGGGCCGGCATCCCGCAGGTCGGTTTTGAAGGATTGGATCTGAGGCCAAGCGCTGGGTTCTGGGCGCTGTTGCCAATGTTCCTGGTTGTAACCCTGGTGCAGGCAATCAAGGGCATAGGCGACAACGTGGTGATTCAGCGGACGGCGCGGCGGCAACCCAGATCGACCGACTTCCGGCTGCTGCAAGGATCGATCTACGCCAACGGTGTCGGCATTTTCCTGTCGGGGCTTGCCGGAACGCCTCCCGCATCCTCCTATTCATCGTTTACGGCGTCAACAGTGAACATGACCGGGATTGCATCTCGATATGTGGGATACGCCATAGCGGTCATGCTGGTGGTAATGGCGTTGCTGCCCAAGCTGACGGGTGCGCTGCTGACCATACCCAGCCCTGTGATGGGCGCGTTCCTGCTGCTTGCTTTGGGCATATTCTTTGTGGAGGGATTGCAGACCATCATCCGGGATGGGCTTGACCTTGAGAAATCGCTTGTGGTCGGTCTGTCATTCGCGGTCGGCGCGGGGCTGTTGCAGCACAACATCGTCGAGTCCCT
>DAOUKI010000023.1:0-7991 GCA_034421495.1 Dehalococcoidia bacterium
GCGGCCACTTCGCCATCCAGGACCATCTCGTCGTACTCCTGAGCCTTGAGGTCGGAAACCACCTCAGGCAGACGGCTGGTCAGGTCCAGGCCGTTCCGGCTCAGCAGGGTAACCTGCTCCCCTTTGACAAAGGCCAGCACGCGGTATCCATCCAGCTTGGGCTCAAAGAGCCAGTCCGGATGCGAAAATGCGTTGTCCGCGCTGCCGGCCATCATGGGCTTCAGGCGTTTCGGATAGGGTGTTTCCGTGCCTGCGGACACTATGCGTTCCATCTCCGAAAGCGGATCTGTTGCCATCTTGGACGGGTCAGGCAAGCGACCGCTCTTCAGGTCTTCCAAGGTAAGCCCTGACTGAACCGACCTGTCCTCCTCCAGAACGTCCCGTTCGGTGTCCACGTAGCGGTCTTTGTGCTTGATGAGGAGCCAGTCCTTGGGACTGCGGGTGGTTCGCACCAGCGTCCAAGAACCCTTCAGCTTCTTGCCGCGCAGGGTGAAGGAGAGCTTCCCCTTTTCCAGGTCGCGCCGCATCCGCTCCTCGGCCTCCTCCCGGTTGCCGAAGGATAGGCCGCCCTCATCCGGTGAGTAGAGGCCCGCGTCCCACACGATGACCTGTCCCGCGCCGTAGTTGCCGTGGCCTATCACCCCCTCGAACGTCCCGTAGTCCAGGGGGTGGTCTTCCACATAGGCGGCAAGCCTCTTGTCCTGCGGATTCAACGAAGGCCCCTTGGGAACGGCCCACGATTTCAGGACGCCGTCCAGCTCCAAGCGGAAGTCGTAGTGAAGGCGACTGGCGGCGTGTTTCTGCACCACGAACCTCAAGCTGCCCTTCAAGCTCTTGGCCGTTCCCGGCCCAGGCTCGCGGGTGCGTGTGAAGTCTCGTTTCTTTTCGTACTCTTTGAGCATCGGCGGCTAACCGGCTATATCCAGGCAGTCCATGAGCATTTTGGCAAACTCCGGCCCTTTACCCTCTTCCTCGTGCTTGAAATATACGAACACGTCGCCCCAGACACCCTCATGCTCCTTGATCCTGTCCGACCACGCTCGTATCTCCTCCTCCCCGTAACCCTCGTCACGCAGGCGGAAGTAGCCGTAGCCGGCGGTAGCCACAACGGGCGTCGTACTCTTCTCGCTATCAGCTATGCACAGCGCGAGGTCTTTCTCCTCAAGGCGGGCGTACACCTCGCCGGTGAGCCAGGAGGCGTTGCGAAACTCAAACGCCGCCCTGGTGCCACTGGGTATCCATTTCAAGAAGCCGTCCAGCAAGTCCAGGTCCAGTTTGAACGACGGCGGGAGCTGAAAAAGCAGAACGCCCAGCTTGGAGCCAAGGGCCTGCGACCGACTGCAGAAACCCTCCACCAGCTCCTGGCAGTTGCTCAGCCTCGCTTCATGCGTGATGCGGCGCGGCGCCTTCAGGGTGAATCTGAAATTGTCAGGTGTGCTTTCCGCCCAGCCGTTGAGCGTTTTCTCATTTGGAAACCTGTAGAACGTGTAGTTGATCTCCACCGTAGGGAAGTGCCCGGCATAGAACGAGAGCATCTTGGAAACGGGCAGGTCTGAAGGGTAGAAGCTGCCCTTCCATTCCGGGTAGTTGTAGCCTGACGTGCCGACTAGAATCTTGTTCGATGTCATAGCTGAGACTCAGTGGTTGGCCCTCAAATACGCCACTATCTCCATCATCACCTTGCAATCCACTTCATTATAACGCTCGATATCATCCATGAGGTCCACCTGCGTCATATCCACGCCCAAGCGCCGCGCTTCACTAGCCGACCACCAGGCCCCCACCATGGCGCCCAGGCCGTCCGTGGGGCCGTCTTCCCACGTCGTTTCGGTATAGCCGTGCGATTTCATAGCTCGCGCCACGCTCTTCAGCCCGAAGTTCATAGCGCCGCGCACCACCACCGGCTCGTTTCTCATCACGCGGCTCAGAAAGTCGAACCAGCGGAGCTTGGGCCAGGACTTATCGGGATGGCGCTTGACGGCGGAGTTGTACGACGTCTCCATGGTGCTGGTCTCCGCATGAGACCAGTGGATGACCAGGGGTTCTTTGCCGGGCTCTCCCAGCCTCCGGCTCACCTCGGCCATGTGAGCGTGCCAGGCCTCTATTATCTCCTCCTCGTAAGGCTCCGTCAGATCGTCGACGGTGAAGCTCTTGTAGACCCAGCGGCCGTCTTCCACGTGCCCGCAGCCGATCATGAAAATCAGGGACTGGCCGCCCTTCAACGGGAGTTTGGAGAAGTCGTCATCCAGGTCACTCACCGTCTCAAAGTCCACGTAGAACTCAAGCGCGGCGTCACGCCACACCGGGTCGCTGTTCCGCAAACGGGACGGCCGGACGCTGGGCCCTTCGGTTGACCGGTTGATCTCCAAGAGAGCTTGCAACACCGGTTGCCGCGTGCCCTTGGTAAACCCCAACAGATCGGCAGTGCATGAAGCGTCTCGCCAGTCGTGGACTCCGGCCTCGTGACCCGCTTGCCGACTCTTCACGCCCACCTGCCAGAGTAAAGTTAACTCGCCAAGTTCTTCCGCAATGCATCCCTTAGCGCCGTGCCAGGGATCATCCCGGGTGCTTCCCATATTGGGCCAGAGTTCAGGCACATCGGGGAAAGGCAGGACTTTCCAGCCGGAACCCTCGCTCCTGACCCGTCGTACCCACTGGCAAGCCTCATCGGTCAACTCCTCTATGGAGCCGGAACGAGTCTTGCCGTGCTGCGCCGTGGGGCCAAGCCGTTCCATGAAGCTGTTCCCCCGGTCGCCTCTCTGCGACCATCCACGCCCCAACAGGTACGAATGCGACGGCGTATACCCCTGCAAGCGGCCCAAGGCGCGGTTGTACACAAAGAGCTGGGCCTTGTATGCCAGCTTGGAGCCGCTGTTTGAAACCTCGCCGCCCGCCAGCAGATCAATGGTGGTGAACTTGATATCCACGACTCGATAATGCCACGGCCAGAATCCCAGGCCCGGCGCAGAATCCGAGGCCTCCTCCTCGCTCAGTACGCCGGGAAACAGCCTCTGAAGCTCATCGCTCCTCACCAGCAGGTCGGGCGCTCCGTAGGTGCGCGACTCAGCGTCTCGAAGGACGCCTTGATAGATGACGGGGGCGCCGTTCTGCATGGCGGCAAACGTCTCTTCCGCCTTCGACAGATCGCGGACGTCGGCGGGCCCTTCGCTCATGGTCACCATGGGAACCAGCCCGCCCAGGTATTCCACAACCGCTTCCTCGAACCGCCTGCCTTTCTCCATGATGAACGCAGTGAAGTCGGTCCTGGGGTCATAGGAGGATATAGCATCGTCGCGCTGGAACCCGTTCGACTCGCCGTAGAGGTTGAGCCAGTCCAGCAGCGGGTCTTTCATCATGTAATTCCAAGTACCCGACGCGCTGACCCAGTCCCGCCACTCCTCATCGGTGGAAGGTGTGATTATTCGACCATCGCTGGTATTGGTGAGAGCCTCTATTCCCATTGAGCAACACACCCCCGCATACTCGCCTGGCTAGAGTTTACTACGCCACCACTCCATCCGGAAAAGGGCAGGGGAGGGCCCCCTTTGCGAGCGCCCCTTCTCGTCATGCCCGTGACGACGGGCATCCAGGGGCGGAAACGGCCATCCGTTCGTGGTGAGCCTGTCGAACCACGCCGGGGGGCGCCCTTCCCTTCGGCAAGCTCAGGGCGAACGGATACCAAAGCCCGCTCATGGTGAGCCTAGAGTTTATCCTGAGCCTAGCCGAAGGGAACCATATGAGCGGAGTACCCCAAACCGTCATTCCGGTACAACCCCATTCGTCATTGCGAGCGCAGCGAAGCAATCTGGTGGCGGGGCGGCGTCATTCTGAGAAGCAAAGCGACGAAGAATCCAAAGCCGTTGCACAGCACCCCAACCGTCTTGCCCGTGACGACGGGCATCCAGGGGTGGGAACAGGGTTCCGCTCACCCTGAGCCTAGTCGAATGGCCGGGGTGTTCATAGTTTATGTCCTATACAATCCCAATAAACCGTTTCTCGGACAACATGTCTAGCCTCATCCCTCCTGGCAACTGCCCGGATCGTGCAATTTGCAATGCCGCCCAATGGACGCATTCAACCCATCTGGCGTATACAGTTTCCGTTTTTCCAAGCCGCTGCCACCTTGACACTATATCTTCTATTTGTATGGTTGCCGTTTGCAGTCTATTCCTCAACCTTGGGTCCCCTAGTTCAATAAGGACTTCACGGGCAATGGATTCAGCGTCCCTCCGCATTTGACTTTGACGAGTAGTTATCATAACCATTCCTCCACCATCTAACTTAGTGCTTGCCGTATGTAGTATCCAAATACCGCCAACACTCATTTTACAATATCTTGATGCTACTACGATATTTTATTGGCACTCGCATCTCGGTTCGTGGTCATCCCTCCACCCCCCACGCTTGCCCGCTCCCAACCCCTGTGCTTTAATTGAACCACCATGACCAACTCCCTCTACTACGGCGACAACCTCACCGTCCTCCGAGAACACGTCCCCGACGAGTCCGTCGACCTGGTCTACCTGGACCCGCCCTTTAACTCCAACGCCTCCTACAACGTGCTGTTCCGCGAAAAGTCCGGCGAGGAATCTCCGGCGCAGATCAGGGCTTTCACCGACACCTGGGAGTGGGGCAAGGAACCGGAACGGATTTATAAGCAAGAGATAACCGAGAATCCCAGGACTCCGCCCAACGTCACGGAGATGATCTCTGCCTTCCGACAGTTCATAGGCAGAAACGCCATGATGGCCTACCTGGTGATGATGGCCCCGCGCCTGGTGGAGCTGCACCGCGTCCTCAAACCCACAGGCTCCATCTACCTCCACTGCGACCCCACGGCGAGCCACTACCTCAAGTTGCTCATGGATGCCGTGTTTGGCAAAGAGAACTTCCGAAACGAGATTACTTGGAGGCGCACTACGGCACATAGTGATGCGCAGCGATACGGTGCTAACACAGACACCATACTGTTCTATACAAAATCTGACTCTTGGACATGGGAACAACAGTATCAACCGTATGACGAAGCATACAAGGCGCGATTTAGATTCAAAGATCCCGATGGTCGTGCCTGGTCTGACGATAATCTAACAGCAAAGGGGTTGTCGGGCGGAGGCTATGAATACGAATACAAAGGGGCTAGGTCTCTATGGCGAGTTCCAATTGGAACAATGCAGCGACTAGACTCTGAAGGGAGATTGCATTTTACTAACAGAGGCGGTATCAGACTCAAAAGATACCTGGATGAAATGAAGGGGAGACCTGCTCAGGCCCTCTGGCATGATATTGACCCCATAAATTCTCAAGCAAGTGAGCGCCTCGGCTACCCCACTCAGAAGCCGATGGCTTTGCTTGAACGCATCATCCAAGCCTCCTCCAACGAGGGTGACGTGGTGCTCGACCCCTTCTGCGGCTGCGGCACCGCCATCGCCGCCGCTCATAAGCTCAACCGCAACTGGATAGGCATTGACATCACCCACCTCGCCGTCGCTCTCATGAAGAACCGCCTCAAGACTGCATTCGACATCACCCCGGGCAAGGACTACCAAGTCGTCGGGGAGCCGGTGGACGTCGGCAGCGCCCGCGCCCTGGCCGAGCAGGACCGGACCCGCTACCAGTTCGAGTTCTGGGCCATGTCGCTGCTACAAGCCTTTCCCCGAGAGAAGAAGAAGAAGCGGGGCGCGGACCAGGGCGTCGACGGCGTAATCTACTTCATCGACGGCCAGAAGCGCACCACGCATAAGGCCATAGTCCAGGCCAAGAGCGGCAAGGTTTCATCGCCCGACATACGCGACCTTGTGGGCACAGTGGAGCGGGAGAATGCAGCCATGGGGCTGTTCATCACCCTGGAGCCGCCCACCCGCCCCATGACCACGGAGGCGGTCAGCGCCGGGTTCTACTACTCCGACCTGTGGCAGACCGACTTTCCAAAGATACAGATACGCACCATAGAGGAACTGCTGGCAGGCAACTCGTTCGAGATGCCGCGCAGTCCGCAGACGTACCAGCCGGCGCGCCGCATCGTCCGCCCAGAAGGAGAGCAGGGGCGGCTGGCGTAGCCAACCGTCATACCCGCGGCGGCGGGTATCCAGGGGCGGAGACGGGCATCCGTTCGTGGTGAGCCTGTCCCCCGTTCGTGGTGAGCCTATCTCCCGTTCGTGGTGAGCCTGTCGAACCACGCCGGGGTGGGGATGCGCCCTTCGACAAGCCTGTCCTGAGCGTAGCCGAAGGGCTCAGGGCGAACGGGGTTGGGTCATTCTGAGCGCAGCGAAGAATCTTCTACCTCAAACAAACGAGGCCCCTTAACCGCCTTACCCGTTTGCCCTCTTGCCTCCTTGCCATTTTGCCCGTCCGCCCCCTGACACCTCCTCCTTCCCCACACCGACCTGCACCATATACCCTTTACCCATGGACTCACAGCAAACTGATCAGCCAAAACCACGACGGCGGCGTGGCGCGCCGAATCAATGAGCAACTCAACAACCTACGCCGACGCTGGAAGCGCTCTGAAATCGCGCCGCCATCCGTCGAAGAGCCTGTCCTGAGCCTGTCGAAGGAATCGGAATTGTTTTCGCATATTCTCGGAAAAAGTGGGGCCGTTTTAGCCTTGGAACTTGACATAACGTCTGAAACAATTCCTCCCCCACGGGAAACAGGCGTCCCGTCCCCCCATTTGACTGACCCAACCCGACACGGCTATCATTCAACAAGAACGGTATGCCCGGAGGATTTGGAGGCATAGATGGCAAGACGAGCGATTTGGAAGGGTGCGGTAGGCTTTGGGATGGTGGCTATTCCCATCAAGCTTTACACCGCCACGGAAAGCAAGGACATCTCCTTCGTCACCATGCACGGCGCATGTCACACCAGGCTGCGCAACAAGCGGTACTGCCCCCATCATGAGACCGAGGTAGAGCAGTCCGAGATTGTGCGCGCCTACGAGTACGCCAAAGATGAGTACGTTGTCATGGAGGAGAAGGACTTCGAGAACCTGCCTGTCCCATCCATACGGAGCATAGACATCGTCAAGTTCGTTGACCTGTCCAAGGTGGACCCAATCAACTTTGACCGTACCTACATGCTGGAGCCTGAAGGCGTGGGGGTAAAGCCGTTCTACCTGCTCAAGCAAGCCTTGGAAACCTCTAATCGCGCCGCCATTGCCAAGGTGTCGCTCCGCAACAAAGAGCACATCTGCACCCTGCGGCCTTACGAGCACGCCATTGCCATGCACACCATGCATTACCCCGATGAAATACGCGGCACCAGAGAGCTCGACCTGCCGGAGGAGCAGACCGCCATCACCGAGCAGGAAATGGCCATGGCCATGATGCTCATAGACCAGCTCTCCGCCGACTACGATCCTTCCGAACACGAGGACCAGTACCGCCTTGCGCTGGAAAAGGTCATCGAAGGCAAGCTGTCGTCTCAGGAAGTGGTTACGGCGGCGCCTTCCGTTTCCAAGGGCAAGGTCACCGACCTGATGGAAGCGTTGAGGGCAAGCATAGCCTCAGCGAAAGGGGAGACCCCTGCCGCAACGACCAACGGCAAGGCAGAGGCCTCTTCCAAGAAGCGAAAACCCACAAAAGCGAAAGCATAGGCCACAGCCGTGGCAGGGTAGGGCATCATTGAAAGAGCCTCCCCGGTAGTAGGGGAGGCCCTTATCTATTCCTGGTGGAGACGAGGGGGAGTCGAACCCCCTGTCCAGAAGACGCTCTGCTGGAACGTACTACAGGCTTATTCGGTGTTTATGTCTCGCTCACCTGATCCCGACACCGACAACGAAGCAAGTGAGCCAGCCGATTGTCTTAAGCCAGTCCTATCGGTGTCGGAATGGCCGCGTCCCCAATGTGTGTCGCCTAGCCCCAGCCCTTGGGGAGCAGGTTAGGGTAGACGTAGCCGCCTTAGGCAGCCAGTGCTAGCTGTTTCTTGCCAGTTACTTTTTTTGCCGCCTTTTAACGAGGTGCGACGGCGCCTCGGCCTGCAGTCCCGCA
>DAOUKI010000024.1:0-7197 GCA_034421495.1 Dehalococcoidia bacterium
AGCATCCGGCTTCAGCGAGGTGCGTGAAGCCTATGATTCCGAGGCGATCAAGCTCCTCGATCCCTTCCAAGTAGACCTGGCAGTCCTGGCCGGATACATGTTGTTTACCTCGGAGCTGATGTACCAAAAGCTCAGTATGCTCAACCTGCATCCCGCCCCTCCCAACGGCCCGGTGGGCTCCTGGCGGGAGGTCATCTGGGAACTGATCGAGCATAAGGCTCCACAGGGAGGCGTGCAGATACAGCTGGCCAACATGGACTGGGACCGCGGGCCGGTAATCACGTATTGCACCTTCCCTCTAACAGGGCCTCTGTTCGATGAGGGGTGGGATCTGGCGGGCGGCCAGTCCATTGATAAACTGAGGTCGTCCCAGGGAGAGGAGTTCGGGCTGTTCCAGCAGATACGGGATGAGGGCACAAAGCGAGAGATACCCCTACTCATGGAAACTCTCAAGGCCTTCGGAGACGGAGAACTGAAGGTATCGGATGGAATGGTGGCGGATAAGGAGGACCGCCCGATTACGGGCCTGTGCCTGAACAGTCAGATCGACAAATGGCTGGGCTAGGCCGATTTCTCCTGTTGCTCAGATAACACGTACGATGCGGTAAGGAGCTGGGGCTTCTCCTTGGAACGAATGGTATCGGCGTCTATCACGCATTTGGTCACTTTGGATAGCGACGGCAGCTCGTACATTATGTCCAGCAGAGATTCTTCCATGATGGTGCGCAGGGCACGCGCCCCCGTCTTCCACTTCAGAGCATCTTCGGCGACGGCATCCAGCGCCTCGGCGGTGAATTCCAGCTCGACGTTGTCCAAGCTGAACAGGTAGGTGTACTGGTTGAGCAGGGAGTTCTTGGGGGCGGTGAGGACCTGTACGAGCGCATCTTTGTCCAACCCTTCCAGGCTCACCATGACCGGCAGCCTTCCCACAAGCTCAGGGATGAAGCCGTACTCCAACAGGTCGTCCGTATTGATGTTCTTCAGTATGTCGCCTCTCTGAGTGTCGCTCAAACTCATCCTGTCCGAGTTGAACCCCATGGAGCGCGTTCCCCAAGAGATGCGCTTTTCGATAACATCCTCCATGCCTTCAAAAGAGCCTCCACAGATGAACAGTATGCCTTCCGTATTTATCTGTATGAACTCCTGATGGGGATGCTTTCTACCGCCCTGTGGAGGGACGTTGGCTATGGTGCCCTCTATGATCTTGAGGAGCGCCTGCTGTACTCCTTCCCCTGAAACATCCCTAGTAATGGACGGGTTGGGGTTCTTGCGCGCTATCTTGTCTATCTCATCTATATAGATGATGCCTTTCTCCGCCTTAGCCATGTCGTAGTCTGCGGCTTGGATCAGGCGGAGCAGTATGTTCTCTACGTCCTCACCCACGTAGCCCGCCTCTGTCAAGGAGGTTGCGTCTGCCATGCAGAAGGGGACGTCAAGAATTCTGGCCAGCGTCTGGGCTAGGAGGGTCTTGCCTGAGCCCGTTGGGCCCACCATGAGGACGTTGCTTTTTTCTACCTCTACGGCCTGACCTACGGGAGACTTGCTGGCCAGCCGCTTGTAGTGATTGTAAACCGCAACGCTGAGTATCTTCTTGGCTCTATCCTGGCCTATAACGTACTCGTTCAGCCGGCTGTGCACATCCTTGGGCAATATAGGCTGCGCCTCGCCTTGAGGCGCAGCGGATCTTGGCTCCGTTTGTTCGTTGATGATCTGATCGCATAGCGCAATGCACTGGTCGCAAATGAATACTTTCTTCTGCCCTGCAATGAGCCTTTCTACTTCCGCTTGTCTCTTGCCGCAAAACGAGCATCTGTACTCATTGCCCGGAGGGTCACTATTAGAAATAGCCAATCTGTGCTCCCCTACCCTATTTTGCCGCTGCTACTTCTCTACCGGCCAGAACCTCATCAACCAGACCGTACTCCTTGGCTTGATCAGCGTCTAGGTAGTAATCACGGTCGGTGTCCTGGGCAATCTTCTCAACGGTTTGGCCTGTGTTGTTGGCCAAAATGGTGCGGATCTTGTCCTGCATGCGCAGAATCTCGCGCGCCGCTATCTCAATGTCGGAGGCTTGGCCCTGAGCGCCGCCCATGGGCTGGTGCATGTGCACCGTGGCGTTGGGCAGGGTGTACCTCTTCCCCTTCACCCCTGCGCTAAGCAGCACCGTGGCCATGCTTGCCGCCATTCCCACGCATATTGTGGATACGTCCGCCCGAACCATCTGCATAGTGTCGTGGATAGCAAGCCCCGCGCTGATTACACCCCCGGGGCTATTGATGTACAGGTTGATGTCCTTTTCCGGATCCTCCCTATCCAGATAAAGAAGCTGGGCAACAATCAGATTGGCGACAGAGTCGTTTATTGGCGTGCCCAGGAAGACTATCCTCTCCCTGAGCAACAGGGAATAAATGTCGAAAGCCCTCTCTCCTCTGGAAGAGCTTTCCACAACCATGGGGATTATGTTTTCAAAATCACCCGGACGATACAGCATTGGTTTACCTCCTGAATCTCAACTTTCAAACTGTTGTATATATTGGTCGCTACGTCTCTCCATGCTCTCCCCTGGCGACTTCAACCAATCTCTGCAGAGCCTTGCGCCTGGTCAGTATCTGTTCCAGGGACTCTCTGCCGTCATCACTCTCAAGGTTGTGCCGAAAGCTTTCGGGTTGAGTAGGGCCAGCGGCATCCAGCAGGCGGTTTATCTCCTCCTCAATTTCCTCCGGGGAGACCTTTATACCCTCCAACTCCGCGACTTTTCCTATGGCGTAAGTGCGCTTTAGCCTAGCTTCGGCAGCCTGTCTCAACTCCCCGCGATGCTCGTCAGGGCTCTTGCCCACGGTCTGAAGATACTGCTCCACACTGACCTGTTGCCGGCGCAGAGCCTGTTCCTCATTTTGAAGCATGTGTTCAACTTCATGCTCGACCATCAATGGCGATAGGTCTATATTAGCCTTCTCCAGAAGCTGCTCAAACACCTGGTCCTCGTACTTGTCCCGAGCCTCCAGCTCTCCCCGGGCAAGGAAATCTTCTCTAAGCTTCGTTGTCAGCGCCTCCAGATTATCGTACCCCTCACCCACACCCTTGGCGAATTCGTCGTCGAGGTCAGGTAGGTTCTTGGCTTTTATTTCATGGATGGTGACGCTAAACTCCACGTCCTTTCCAGCCAGTTCTCTATCCAGCCCGTCCTCAGGCATGGAAATGGTGAACTCCTTAGTTTCCTGGCTACTGATGCCCACCAACCGTTCGGGGAAACCGGCTACGGGGCTGACGTTGCCCTCCATAACCATGTATACAATTCCTTCCTGACTAGTGATTTCCTTTCCATCCAGGGTGGCTTTGATATCCATGATAACCTGGTCATCCATGGCAACAGGACGGTCGACCGGCTCCCAAGGAGCTGTATCGCGCCGCAGGAGATCCAGGAGAGCGTTGATCTGATCCTCGGTAACTACTACCGGCTCAACCGGAACGCGAATTTCTCGGTATGCATTCAGCACCACTTCCGGGGCAATGGGAACCGACGCCTTGATCACGATTGGCTCTCGTTGAACCAGCTCAACTTGAGGGATGCTGGCTTGCTTCACCTCTTGTTCCTCGACGGCTCTCTGTACAATTTCAGGGAGCATCAGGTCCAAGGCGTCGTCTTCCAGGGATTGGCGCCCCACGAATCGTTCGAGAACGGGCCTAGGGGCTTTACCTTTGCGGAATCCGGGAATGTTGACCCTCCCCACTACGCGCTGATAGGCACGCTGCAGATACGGCTCAATGTCTTCTTCCTCAACTTCTATGTTGAGCGAAACCTCACTGTGTTCTAAGTCTTCCCTGGTAACCTTCAAGAAAGGTCCTCCCCAAGCTAGTGCTGACATAACGTGTGCCGCTCTCTTGATGAGCGGCACACGTCACAATCTAATGAAGCGTACACTTCGATTATAGCACGGCCTCAACTATGGGGAAGCAGGTCTTGGCCTATCCGCTATTTCAAGGTGGAGCTCTTCTAGCTGCTGTGAGTTGACCGGAGCCGGCGTGTTGAACAGCGGGTCCACACCGCTCTGCGTCTTGGGAAATGCTATAACGTCACGTATAGATTCCGCGTGGTCTGAGAGCAACGTGACCAAGCGGTCTATCCCTGGGGCTATGCCGCCGTGGGGCGGTGCGCCGAACTCCAAGGCTCCCAAGAGCTGGCCGAACCGTTCCTCCATCTGCTCATCCGTGTACCCCAGGAATCGCATGATTCGCTCCTGCTTTTCTCTGTTGTGAATGCGGATGCTTCCGCTGGCCAGCTCCGAGCCATTGCATACCAGGTCGTAGTGCCTGGCTCTCATACTGCCAGGGTCTTTGTCGAGCAAGTCCCAGTGCTCCTGCCAGGGAGACGTGAACAGATGATGGGACGGCGCCCAGTCTTCGGTCTCGTCGTCCCATTCAAAGAGGGGAAAGTCCGTTATGAAGGCAAAGGCAAGGATGGTTGGGTCAACCAAGCCCAAACGGCGCCCCATTTCTTCGCGCAACTGAGACAAAGCGGTATTGGTAGTCCCGGCCAGCCCCGCCACCATCAGGATGAGGTCTCCCGGATTGGCTCCGGTGCGTCCGGCCATCTCTCTTACCTGCTCTATAGTGAGGAACCTGGCCAAAGGAGAGCGAACGTGGTCGATTGTCATGTCGTCCAAGCTGGCGGCTTCTTCAGACAGTGCGATGGTGAGCAGCCCCTGTGCCCCTCTTGTTTGGACAAAAGAGAGCAGATCATCTATCTCACGGCGCGAATAGGAGGCGCAGCCCGGCGCGGCAAACGCCTTGGCTATTCCGCCGGACTGAACGGCTTTATTAAGCACCTGCGACTCCGATTGACGGGCTATGTCGGTCAAATCCGCCAGCTCCAGTCCAAACCTGATATCGGGCTTATCGGTGCCGTACTTCTCCATAACGTCGTCGTAGCGGAGGCGCGGGAACGGCCCCATAATGCGGCGATTATGGGCCACTTTGTGGGTTATATCCGTGTAAAGCTCTTCGATGAGGGAAGTAACGTCGTTCTCGTCCACAAAGCTCATCTCCAAATCCAGCTGGGTATGCTCGTATTGGCGGTCGCCTCTAAGGTCTTCGTCTCTGAAGCAACGAGCTATCTGGAAATAGCGCTCGAAGCCGGAGACCATGAGGAGCTGCTTCATCTGCTGCGGGGACTGCGGCAAGGCGTAGAAGCTACCTGGATGCAGACGGCTGGGGACAAGAAAATCACGGGCTCCTTCCGGGGTGCTCTTGATTAGAATCGGCGTCTCTATTTCAAGGAAGTCTCTAGCGTCCAGGAACTCCCGGATGTACTGCACCACGCGATGTCGCAGAACTATGTTGTCGTGCATGTGGGCCGTACGCAGATCAAGGTAACGGTACTGCATCCTCAACAGCTCATCCACCTGCCCGTCGTCCGCGATCTCAAACGGAGGCGTCTCCGACTGATTCAGCACCTCCGCCTTTGTGGCGTACACCTCTATCTCACCCGTGGGTATGTTGGGGTTCTCAGAGCTTGCCGGGCGCTGTCTAACGTCACCCTCCACCAGGACCACCCATTCACTGCGAAAGGATCCGGCGATCCTGTGGGCCTCGGGAACGGCCTCGGGATTGAACACCACTTGAACAATACCCTTGCTGTCGCGCAGGTCTATGAAGATAAGGCCACCGTGATCACGGCGGCGGTGCACCCACCCCGCCAGCGTTACTTTCAAGCCGACGTGGCTTTTTCTCAGATCACCACAGGAAATAGTCTTAAGCAATTCTTGTCACCTCCAACATTGCCGCTTGATTATAAGAAGGACTCATCTGTGATTCAATGGACAATCTCCATCTGTAACCACTAGGATAAAGTCAGCCAGCAACAAGAGAGAGGTAAAGTATGGCAACAAGAGCCAGGTTTGACATCAAGCACAAGAGCAAGGAGATAACCGAGGGCCCGGCACGCGCGCCAGCTCGCGCCTACTTCAGGGCCATGGGGCTTGGGGACGATGATATCAGAGCCCCATTCATTGGCGTAGCGGACCTGGCCAGTGACGTGACGCCGTGCAATTTCCACCTAGATAGACTGACAAAGCAAGTGAAGCAAGGCATACGCGACGCCAAGGGCACGCCGTTTGAGTTCGGCACCATTACGGTTAGCGATGGCATATCCATGGGTACGGAAGGCATGAAAGCGTCGCTTGTCAGCCGTGAAGTTATCGCCGACTCCATTGAGCTTGTATCCAGAGCGGAGTGGTTCGACGGCTTGGTCACCGTTGCCGGCTGCGACAAGAACCTGCCCGGTTGCCTCATGGCCATAGCCAGGCTGAACATACCTTCGGTGTTCGTCTACGGCGGCACCATAATGCCCGGCCGCTTTCGCAACCGCGACGTGAATATCCAAGACGTGTTCGAGGCGGTGGGAGCACATTCGAGAGGGGCAATGAGCGACGAAGACCTGCTGGAACTGGAACGCAGCGCCTGTCCAGGCGAGGGGTCTTGCGCCGGTCTCTTTACAGCCAACACCATGTCCACGGCTATAGAAGCGCTAGGCATGTCCCTGCCAGGCGACGCCTCTATTCCAGCCGTGGATCCGGACAAGGGGGAAGAATGCCGTCGTTCCGGTCAGGCCGTATTGAATCTGCTAAGAGAAGGAATCAGACCACGCGATATCATGACCAGGGAGGCGTTTGAAAACAGCATAGCGGTGACTCTGTCCATGGGAGGCTCCACCAACCTGGTGCTACATTTGCTGGCCATAGCTCATGAAGCAGGCATCGACCTTACGATAGAGGACTTCAATCAGATCAGCGATAGGACGCCCTACATTGCCGATATGAAGCCCGGCGGCAAGTATGTAATGGCCGACTTGCACAGAATAGGCGGCGTGTCGCAGGTGATGAGAAGACTTCTGGACGCGGGGCTGCTCCATGGAGACGTTCTCACGGTTACCGGTAAAACAGTGGCGGAGAACCTGAGCAACGTAGACCTGGTATCCGACCAAGACATCATCCACCCCGTGGAATCGCCGCGGGGTTCCAGCGGCGGCCTCATCATAGTCAAGGGGAACCTGGCGCCGGAAGGCGGAGTGGTCAAAGTCGCGGGTAAGCAGCACTTGCAGCAACGCGGCCCTGCCCGTGTATTCGACCGCGAACAGGATGCCTTTGCCGCCATCCAGCGCCGGGAGATCCAGGCGGGGGACGTGGTGGTTATACGATA
>DAOUKI010000025.1:0-35077 GCA_034421495.1 Dehalococcoidia bacterium
GAGTACTCGCCTTCGGGGACAAGTTCCAGCATCTTGCGACGCACGAAGTTGCCCGTCTCTTCCTGGAAATCGCGGAATGCGGCCAGCATGGTCTCCCTGCCAAAGCGATGGAACATCTCCTGGATGCGGCGCTCTGCCAGGCTGGCAGCGGACATCAGTGCTTGCGTGTCCCCTTCCAGGAGGTCCGGGTAACGGGAGTTCCGTAGAATGATGCGGTAGGCCTCTTCGTTCAGCCTGCCCTGGTCAACGATTTTGATGGGCGGCACCAGCGTGCCGTCGTGGAATATCTCGGTATTGGCGGGGCCGATGCTGCCGGGGCGGCTCCCTCCCAGGTCCCAGAAATGGGCCCAGGAGTAGCAGAACGCTGCCAGCTCTCCGTCCATGAAGACCGGGGTTATGAAGACCATGTCCGGCGTGTGCGATATTGCCCCGTCCGAGATATAGGGATCGTTGTACCAGTAGAGGTCGCCCGGTTTCATGCTCTCCAGCGGGTAGTACTCCCATACGCAGTCGATGAGATCGGAGCCCTGGTCCGTGCCGTAGACCGATTTGCCCCGGCTATCGCAAAAGCTGATCAGGTAGTCCTTCTTCTCCCGGATGAAGGCCGACATGGACGTGCGTTCGATGAGGATCTCGCACTCTTGCCGAGCCGCCTTCAACGAGCCCCTGATAAGCTCACGAGTTATGGAATCAACCGTTTTCATACGCTATCAACCCGGTGCAGCTTGGAGTATACAGTTGCCGTATTCATCTATCCTTCCCTGCCAGCCGGGGTTTATCACCACGGTGGAATCCACGCCCTCCAGGATGGCAGGGCCTTGTACTACGGAGTCCGGTGAGAGCATCTCCCTTCTGAAGATATCGCAGAGCACCGGAGCGCCTTCCTCCTGGAAGAAGACCGGCCTCTGCTCCTTGACCGCTTCTTTCACCGGAACTGGCTTGCCCGTGAGCCGGGGCATCGGCGCAGCCCCAAGCGCACCTAACGCGGACACCCGGAGCGTAACTACCTCCGCTGGCTGGTCCAAAGAGAACCCGAATAGCTGCTTGTGCCTGCGGTGAAATTCGTCCAGCAAACCTTCCATGGACTTTTCATCAACGGAGCCGCCCTTGAGGTCGGTGGCCACTTCAAATCCCTGGTGGGTGTAGCGCATGTCCGCGGAGCGCAGCAGGGAGCGGCCCTTTTGTGGCACGCCTTCCTGGCTCAGCCAGTAGAGGGCCTCCTCTTCTAGATCCCTGTACACCTTCTCCATTGCTTCCAGGTCATAGTCGGGCGGCTTTTGGATGAAGGTGCGGGCGTAGTCGTTCTTGAAGTCGGCCACCAGCAGTCCGTAGGCGGAAGAAACGCCTGGGTTCCTTGGCGCCACGACGTTGGGAATGCCCAGCAGCTGCGCCACACCGATGGCGTGCATTGGACCGGCTCCACCGAACGCTACCAGGGTGAACTCCCTGGGGTCATAGCCCCGCTCCACGCTTACGTTGCGAATGGCGCCCATCATGGAGTTGTTCACTATCATGGTGATTCCGCTGGCCGCTTCTTCCAGGCCCAGGCCCAGCGGTGCGGCTATCATCTCCTCAAGGGCGTCTTTCGCCGCGTCGAGGTCCAGGGCCACCGCGCCGCCTGCAATGCTGGTGTTTATACGCCCAAGCGCCAGGTTGGCATCGGTCACTGTGGGCTCGGTGCCTCCCAGGCCGTAGCAAACCGGCCCCGGATTGGCCCCGGCGCTGTGCGGGCCCAGCGATAGGTTCCCCGATTGTGTCAGCCAGGCGATGCTGCCCCCGCCCGCCCCTATGGTTGCTATATCCACCATCGGCAGGTGCATTGGCCAGTCGCCCAGCTTCCCTTCCGTAGTCGACGTGACATTGCAGTCGGATATGAGGGACACGTCGGTACTGGTGCCCCCCATATCCAGGGAGATGACGTCTTTGAAGCCGGTCATCTGTCCAATGTGTCGTGCCGCCATCACCCCTGCAGCTGGGCCGGAAAGTGCCGTATACACCGGCTGGCGTACGGCCGTTTCTACCCCTATGACGCCGCCGCTCGACTTCATGATGAGCAATGGAGCGTCTATCCCCCGCTCCTTCAATCCGCCTTCCAGTTTATTGACGTAGTAGCTGACCTGCGGCATGACGTAAGCGTTCAGAACCGTGGTCATCGTGCGTTCGTACTCTCTGAATACGGGAAGCACCTCTGAGGACAGGGATACGTGGGCTTGGGGGTGGCCCGCCATGACCAGATCCCTTGCCCGGCGTTCGTTGGCGCTATCCGCATAAGAATGGACGAACGAAACGGCTATGGAGTCTATGCCGGCCTCGGCAAAGTGCCGCGCCGACCTCAGCACCGCCTCCTCGTCCAGGGGAACAACGGTCTCTCCCGTGAACTCTATGCGCTCCGCCACTTCGAATATGCGCTCAGGAGGTACCGGACGCTCCGGCTTGACCCAGACGTGATTGCTGACCAGGCGGGGCATCCCCTGCCTGCCTATCTCCAATACGTACTTGAACCCCTCGGAAACAATTAGGCCAACGGTGGTGCCCTTGCCTTCCAGGATGGCATTGGTGGCTATAGTGGTACCGTGGAAGATACGGCGCAGGTTAGCGCCATGAATCCCCGATTCGTCCAACACCTTGCGCAGACCGTCCATGAATCCCAGGGAAGGGTCGCTGGGCGTGGAGGGCGCCTTCACCAGATGGAAATCGCCCGTATCCAAGTTGGACAGCACAACGTCGGTGAATGTGCCGCCTACGTCTATGGCGAGCGCGTAGTTTGCCAAACGGACGCACCTCCCGGAAACCTTTGCACTTGATGTGGGCAGCCCCCGCAAAACCTCGTCCCCCTTGACGGGGTAAGATTGAAGCCTGCCCCGTACTCGATACGGGGATGGGGGTGAACCATGCACTTTGTACCTGATGGTAACCTATCAGTAAAGTGGCGACGTGATACGCTGAGTCCACTAATGTGCGACAATGTACCTCCAATGGAAAAGAAATACCTTGCTCTGGACATAGGTGGAGTCTCGACCAAGGCTGGTCTTGTCACCAGCGAAGGCGAGGTTTTGGGCAGCTATGCCGTGGACAGCCACCGCGGCGGCACGCGGGAGCAGGTGCTGCGGGACATAGCCGGAGCGTTGGCGCCGTTTCGGGGCGAAGACCTGGCCGGTATGGGCGTGGGTTTCCCCGCTTACGGCGACTTCAAGAACGGCGTGCTGCTCACCCTGAACACCCCGTTCCCCAGCCTGCACCGCTTTCCTCTGGGGTTCCTCCTTGAGAATGAGATAGGCGTACCGACGCGCATTACCACGGACGCCAACCTGTTTGCCCTGGGAGTCATGCGATTCGGCGAGGGACAAACGTACAAGGACTTTGTTGCTGTGTCGCTTGGTTCGGGAACGGGCGTGGGCGTTGTGCAGAACGGCCGCCTTGTAGAGGGGATGCTCGGCCCGCATCCGGTGATCGTCGAGTTCTACAACGAATGGGGCGGCACCGAGTCGCACGACGGGTTAAGTTTCCCCGTCCTGTACGGAGCGGACGGCGAGACGCTTTACCGGAAAGTTGAAGACGGCGACGAGATAGCGCTCAGAGCCTTCGAGCGTATAGGTCAATCTCTGGTGCCCACACTGAACTGGCTGCACGCCGGTCTCATGATGGACACGTTCATTCTGGGAGGCGGCGTGACCAACGGCTACGACTACTTCTATCCCGTGCTGGAATCAGAGCTGGACTCCGATGAGGTGAAGGTGTTCAAGACTGGGCTTGAAAACGCTTCGCTGCTCGGCGCGGTGCCATTGCTGGAGGAGTAGCTTAACGTCAAGAGGAACGTGTAGGTAGTACCCTTCCTATCCACCCGCCGTTGCGAGCGCAGCGAAGCAATCTGGCAGCGGGGGGCCTGCAGTCAAACACAATCCTCACCCCCTGACACCCGCCCCTTCCTCACTATGATTCCCTTGTTATACAATTCGCAGTCCAATAATCAGATGAAAGCGTAGGTACTAGCTGATGAAAATAGAGTCATATACACAGGGCATGACCTGTTGGACAGACCTGGGTTCCACCGACCAGGAAGCCTCTAAGGCCTTCTACTCCGAGCTGTTTGGCTGGACATACCAGGATTTCCCCATGGATGAGAGTGGTGAGCTAACCTACTCCATGGCCGTCAAGGACGGTTCATTCGTGGCCGGTATCTACACCCAGGCGCCGGAGCAGAAGGAGGCAGGCATTCCGCCCCATTGGGACGTGCATATCGCCGTGGACAACGTGGACGAGGTCGCTGGCAGAGTGGAAAGCAACGGCGGCTCGGTTCTGGTTCCTCCGTTTGATGTGTTCGACTTGGGAAGAACGTCCATCATCAGCGACCCCAGCGGCGGCGCGGTGTTTCTCTGGCAGGGTAAGGATCACAAGGGAGCCGGTGTGCAGAACGAACACGGCGCCATAGGCTGGACCGAGCTGCTGTCTACTGACCCGCAAGCCGCCATCCCGTTCTTCACCTCTCTGCTGGGAGTCGAGTCCGAAACCGCCGTCATGTCTGACGGCAACGAGTACACGGTATACTTGCGAGATGGAATTCCCCTAGCAGGCACCATGGCCTTCCCGGAAGCAATCCGCGGCATGGGCATACCCTCCCATTGGAGCGTCTACTTCCACGTGGACGACGTGGACGCCAGCTTTGCCAAGGCCACTTCTCTCGGCGCCGTGGCGCACCTGGCGTCGATGGACATAGCTGATGTGGGCCGGATAGCCTTTGTCGGAGAGCCGCAAGGCGTGGGCTTTGGTCTCATTACCCCCTCAGGCGATTGGAGCGCCGCCGGCGTATAAGGGACGCGGCGGCTACTGCACCGGCTGTGGCTCCGCGGCTACTTCCGCCCCGTGAACCAGTGGCAGGCTGATTATCATAGTGGTGTACTCTCCCGGCTCCGACTCTACTCGGATAGAGCCTCCGTGGCCGCGCACAATGTCGTTGCACATCGAAAGTCCCAGGCCGGTGCCCTTGTCGGTGGGCTTGGTGGTAAAGAACGGGTTGAATATCTTGTCAACGGCATCCGGAGGGATGCCGGTGCCGTTGTCCCTGATGTGTATCTCCGCCGTCTCCTCGCCTCGCTTAGTCGACAGACGCAGGGTGGGGAAATACGGCTTGCCGTCGTCGGACTTCTCACCTGACTCCTCAATGCCCATGCGTTTCTCATGGGTGGCATAACAGGCATTGCTAACCATGTTGAGGAACACCCTGCCCATGTCCTGGGAAATCACTTCCAACTCTCCCATATCGGGATCCAGTTCCTGCTCTATGGTTAGGTTGAAGTCGGGATTGGTGGCGCGAGCGCTGTGGTAAGCCAGCCGGGCGTGCTCTTCCAGCAGGTTGTTGATATCCGTGGCCTGCCGGTCTCCTGAACCGCGGCCCATCCTGAGCATGTCTTGCACAATACGGTTGGCCCGTTCGCCGTGATGGGAGATGCGCCCCAGATTCTCCGAGATATCCTTGGAGATATCCTCTATCAGTTCCTTCTGCTCATCCGGTAGGCTTACCTCTTTCTCCTCCAATATCTCTTTCAGCTCATCTATGAGCTCTATAGACAACTCTGAGAAGTTCTTCACGAAGTTCAGCGGGTTCCGTATCTCGTGGGCCACTCCCGCCGTCAGCTCACCCAGGGCGGCCAGCTTTTCCCTCATCACAATCTGGTCCTGGGCTTTCTGTAGTTCACCTAAGACCGATTCCAACTGCTCGTTCTTTCCCTGAAGTTCCTCTGCCAGCTTCTCTACCAGGTTTAGACGCTGTACCTCCAGGGCGTGGCGTCGGAATACCTCTAGAGCGGCGGCCATCTCCGCCACCTCGTCTTGTCCTCCTATCTCTACCTGCGCCTCCAGGTCCCCGCCGGCCATGCGCCGCATCCAGTCCGACAGCGCCTTGAGCCGCCGCAGCAGCCACCGGCCCACAAAGAACCACGCTATGAGGACACCGCCACCGATGCTGACGCCGGTAATTCCCAGTAGAATCGAGCGTCCGGTCAAAATCGCCTGGGAAGAGGCGGCGATTGCCTCATCGGCGCTGAGCTGAGCCGTACTCACCAGATCATTGATGCCGCCCACAAGATCTACGGCTATTGCGTCGTTACTGTCAAGCAACTCCTCCTGGCGCCCCGTGAGCCTCAGCTCCTGCTCGATTATGTCAAAGCCGCTTTCCTCCCCTGTTCCCATGGCAAAGAGCTCATCGAATATCGGGGACACCTCTCCATATAGGGGCGAGTCCTCTATTGAGGCCAGGTTTCCCGTCATGCGGCTGACCGCGGCCTCGAACCGTTCCCGGAGCGGCTCCACCTGCGAGGCATCGCTCAGCGTGAAGGAGTTGGCCAGCAGTTCGGTGGCAATGTTGGCATTGCCCTGCAGTTCCGATAGGTTACGGTACCGTGTAAGCTCCAACTCCGATAAATACTCGGAACGAGGCGCCGGCGGCTCCCCCAGCACCCGGTATCCGGTTGCTATGTAGAAGAACTGGTCGTCTATGGCGGGCCCTACCACGTCGTCCATCCGGCTCCGCAGGGTAGCCAGCTCCTCGCCCAACGTCTGTCGCCTATCACGCAATCTGAAGAGCTGCGAACGTTCCGCTCGTATGGTATTGATGTTCATGGAGAGACTGTCGGCTTGGGAGCGCACCCTTTGGAAGCTGGCCTCCTCCCTGTATGGGCCCTCAAGTATGTCCAATTGATCCTCAAACAGGACAAAGGCCTCAAGGATGCCGTCGGACACCCGTGCGAACTCGGCGGGAGTGGAGGCGGTGGTCAGCTGCGGAGCCGCTGACACAAGGGCGCTGCTGTACTGGGCCGCGCCAAAGGCCGCCGACACCTCTGGCAGAGTCCCTTCGTTGACCCTGTTCTGGGCGGTTCCCACCTGATTGAAGAAGAACCAGCTTACTAAGCTGGCGGCTACGGTCAGTATAACGGCTCCCCAGATGGCAGCATAAAGCTGCGTGGAAAGTCGAAAGCGTAGAGCCAAAAGCTGTTGAAGCAAACCTGTCACGGCGTGGCTCTCTCCAGTCTGTCAATGGAGTGGTACTCTCCGTCGCTGCCGATGACCGTCAGAAACACCTTGTCCGACCCTTGGTTGTCCGTCTCGCCGTATTCCAGGATAAAGCCATCCAGGTCAATGGGACCGGAGCCGCGTATGTTATCCAGGAAGCACTTGCGGTTCACTTCTTGGCCGCAGGACTCTACGCCGGCTATTGCCAAACGTCCGGCCATATACCCTTCCAGAGAGACGAAGCCGGGCTCCGCCGTTGGGTCGTAGTCTCGCAGGGCTTGATGATAGGACGCGACGATTGGTGTGGAGTCGTCCTGGGGAAACGGCACCACCTGGGTGACGTATACGCCGGTGCCCGTGGTTCCCAGTTCCTGGGCCAGGGCGTTGCTTCCCACAAAGGAGATGTTTACGAACACCGGGTCGAACTCCAACTGGCGCGCCCATGAGATAAGGGCCGACACCGGCCTATAGGCGCCTATGATTATCACCGCCTCAGGGGAGCCGTTCATCAGGTCCAGCAGTCCCGTCTTGACCGCCGTTGTGTTTCGGGGATACCTGCCCACAGATACGGGTTTCATGCCTCTACGTTCCAGAGCGGTCCATGCTCCACGGTAGCCGGCCTGTCCGTATGAGTCGTCCTGGTACATCACGGCTATGCGAGTGATGCCCAAGTCCTCCGTTAGACGCGCCACCATCTCTTCCGTTTCCTGGTTGTAGGAGGATCGCAGGTTGATGATGTTCTCCCACTCAGGGTCTCTTAGAAAGGCGGCGCCGGTGAAGGGGGTCAGGTACGGGACCTCTGCCTCCGCCGCCACCGGCGTGGCTGAGCGGGACGTCGGTGTACCCACCGCGCCGATGAGGGCAAAAACCTGCTCCTCCTCTATCAGGCGGGTCGTGTTGGCTATGGCTGCTTCCGGTTCGTAGGCGTCGTCGAACGATACAAGCTCCAACCGCCTGCCGTGGACGCCGCCAGCGTTGTTGGCCTCGTGGAAGGCTGCCTCTATCCCCAGCCGCATGTTTGTGCCCAGCGCTTGAGCAGGACCGCTGAATGCCGCAGACTGGCCGAAGAGCACCCTCTGATCGGAGACCCCTTGCGCCACGTCTGGCGCTTCTCGGGTTACTACAGGCGTGTTGTCTTCGGGCACGACTACGGTAGGGGTGTTTTCATCTCCTTGGCAAGATATGCTCAAGGAAGCAACTATCAGGAGGGCTGCGGCGCCCAGCGCCGTCAGCGGTAAGGGGAGCCCCATGACACCTCGTCTGGACATCACTCATCCCTGTGCTTGACCAACGTCAAGTGGTTTCTGTCCCCCTCCCGCCGGTAATATAGCTCGTCCATCAGCGTGCGAACCAGGTGAACTCCAAGGCCCCCTATGGAACGGTCTTCCAGTTCCTGAGTCACGTCGGGAACTGGCCCTTCCGTCAGGGGATTGAAGGGCTTGCCCGCGTCTGAGATGTTAATGGTGAGAGCGTCCTTCTTGGAGGTCAGGCAAACTATAATCTCCTGGTCGTCGGATGTCTCCCCGTAATTCATGATATTTATGCCCAGCTCTTCCAGCACAAGGTTCACCTGGAAGATTAGGCTGGGAGGCCACTCCTCCTGCTCGCCCAGGGACTCCACTGCTTCGTAGAGACGCTTCAATTCCTCCACTCTGGGGGCTAGGTTCAGAGATATCGTCGCGCTCAATCAGATACCCTCGTTTCGGTGAAGGATCAGGCAGGTGATATCGTCCGACTGGGAGGCGTCTCCCGCGAACTCTCTGACCGCGCCGAAAACGTCTTGGGCCACATCCTTGGGGTCCATGGGCGGGCCGTTCTCAAATATCCCTGTCAACCGCTTCATGCCGAACTGCTCGCCATCAATGTTCATAGCCTCCGTAACGCCGTCGGTGTAGAGAACCAGCGTATCGTTGGGGGAAAGAGTCACGGAGTTCTGCTCGTACTCAAGGCCCGGCACCACACCCAGGGCTATGCCGCCCGTGGCCGGAATGGAGACGGAAGATCCGTCGGGGCTGACGAGGAGCGGACTGTCGTGCCCTCCGTTGGCGTAGGTCAGCGTTCCGGTGGACGGATCGTAAACGGCGTAGAGCAACGTCACAAACATGCCCGCCTCATTGCGCTCCTGCAATAGGTCGTTGACGATGCCAAGCGCCTGGCCCGGATCGCCGGTGCCAATGGCGGCTCCCTTCAGCAGGGTGCGGCAGGACATCATGAAGAGGGCGGCGGGCACACCCTTGTCGGAAACGTCTGCTATGGCCAGGCCAATGCGGCCGTCCTCTAGGCGTATGATGTCAAAGAAGTCTCCGCCCACGTCCCGCGCCGGGTCCATGTGGCCATAGATTCCCATACGTGCAGTGGAGGGAAATTCCGTGGGCAGGATGGATTGCTGCATCTGGTTAGCCACGTCAAGCTCGTTTTGAAGCGCCACCAACCTGTCCCGCGCGTTTACGGCGTCCCGCCACTCGGCAAGGTGGCGCAGAGTCCGGTCTATGGTCACACGCAGGTCGTCAAAGTCCAGCGGCTTGGTGATAAAGTCGAAGGCGCCCCGGTTCATGGCCGTCCGGATGTTCTTCATGTCCCCATAGGCGGAGATGATTACCGCCCGCAGGTTGGGGTCCACCGATGGCATCTGCTCCAGCAGAGTGAGCCCGTCCATCTTAGGCATGTTGATATCGGACAGCACCATATCTATGGTGTCGTCCTCGCCCAAGATCTCCAGGGCCTCCACTCCGTTATGGGCAAAGACGAACTCGTACTGGCCCGAACGTATGCTGCGGCGCATGCGCTGTAGGATGAGCGTTTCCAGGTCTGGCTCGTCGTCCACCACCAGGATCTTGTACAGTCTATCCAATGGCTCTATGACAATGCCTTCTTTCTGTTCCGTGCTAACTTCCATTGGGACTTGTCCATCTCCCCGGCTGGACAAGCTCCTACAACGGGTGCTCTTTGCCAGCCTACAATGAGTATCGTTAGAACTTTACGGAAGGGATTTTAGCAGAGAAGGCATGGCTGATTCAATATGCATGCCTGACTCGCCTGCAGTGTGGGCATACTCTTGCGCCGCTTGCGTTGCCTGCAGTGAGCTTCTCACAACCTATGACACTACCCCCTAGCGGATGTCGAAGACCGTCTGGACGTACATCGACAACTGCAGCTCTCCCCCGCTGATGGAAGTGCTTGGCGCAGCCGCCATCTGCAAGGCCTCATTCCTGGTCACGGGAGCTCCGCTGCTCTCCGTGACGAACGTCAGAGGCCCCAACTCCACGCCGGCGAGGGTTGCCAGATGCTCCGCCTTGGCCCTGGCGTCTTGGAAGGCGGCCTCTCTGAGGGCGTCCATGTGCGGCTTGGGGTCCTCTACCGTGAACCGGATGCCGTCGATCCTCGTGGCGTTGCCGCCGGCGTTGGCCACGTCGTCTATGATGGGGCCCACGTTATCTATGTCCCGGATCTTCACCGTTGCAGAGTTGCTGACCGTATAGCCAACCAGGCTCCTGCTGTTGTTTTGGTAGTCGTACTGAGGCCAGATATTGAAGGCCCGGGTCTGGATATCCCTATCCTCCAGGCCATGGGCCTTGACTGCGGCGATTACGGCGTCCATCGCCTGCGCGGCCTCTTCCCTCGCCTGCGAAACGTTCTCCGCCATGGTCTCAACGCCAATGTTGAGCAGCGCCAGGTCGGGCACGAGGTCTATGGAACCCTCGCCCGAAACAGAAATGCCGGACTGTCCCAGAATCCCTCCGGAAAGTGCGCTGGTGGCCTGGGAAGCGCCCGTCTCGGATTGCGGCGCATCACCATTGTCGTCGGCGCATGCCGCAATCAGGAGCATGACGGCGGCCAGTCCGGCTATTATAGAGATTATTTTGAGCTTGTTCATGTTCACGTCCTTCTTTACAGTGGCTTAGCTCTAGGTGCTGAACGCCCTCTACTATAATAAACGTAGAATCGAACTGAATGGTTCCATTGACCCAGGTGGCGGCGCAAGATTGCAGGTCGGAGTCAGTGGCAGGGCTTGACCGAGTATTTACCCCTACCCTATCCATTGCACGAAGCGAAGCCTACCTCCCATTGAAACGGCCTCTCAGATGACTGTATCATTCTAGTCATACCGCAACTAGGAGAAGCACGTGATCAATCTTGCCAACTATCAGGAATTGGTCGTCCGGCAGACCAAAGAGATGCTGGAGGTTTTCACCGAGTTCGAGACGGCCAACCGCTACAGAATCCTGACGCCGGAGGGCGATGAAGCCATGTTCGCCTATGAGGAGTCCGGGATGCTGTCTCGCCAGTTCATGGGTACCCACCGACCGCTCAACCTGCACGTGGTGGACAAGGATCAACAACCTGTCCTAAACGCCAACAGAAACTTCTTCTGGTTCTTCTCGCACCTGAACGTGCAGGACGGATCGGGGAAACCGTTGGGGTCGCTGCACAGGAAGTTCGGCATACTGCATCGCAAGTTTGCCCTGCTGGACTCCGACGGACGGCAGATAGCGGGACTCAACGGAAGCGTGTTCCGCCGCTATACCTTCACCTTGAACAACGCCCAGGGCCGGGAGATGGGGCGCATCGTCAAGCAGTGGGGTGGCATCCTCCGGGAAGGCTTCACCGACGCCGACACCTTCAGCGTCCAGTTCAGCGACGATGAACGGAGCCAGGAGATTAGGCTCCTGCTCTTAGCATCGGCCTTTGCCATTGACATGGACTTCTTCGAGAAGAAGGGATAGCCGCGCGGGCTAGGATGGCCCCGATAGCACAGGGCTTTTGGCGTCAACCAGTTCTCGTTTGGTAACCGTTACAATCTCCTGCGCCTTATGACGGCAACGGTGGCCCCGGTTAGCACGCTGGCGCACACCACGAGCACGATGACCCAAACCCGGGCTGGAGTGCCTTTGCTGTTCCCCGGTACGGCCTTGACCGTGGGCGGCGACGGCGTCGCCGGGGGAGCATCAGTCGAAGCGGGTGTGGGAGCCGCCGGTTGCGGCGATGGTGTCGCTGTGGATGTAGGTTGAAGCGTGGGTGTAGGCGTTGGCTGCGGTGGAGGTATTGGTGTGAGCGTCAGCGACCAAGTTGTCTTTGGAGGCGGAATTGGCGTCGGCGTCGTTTCAGGCGTCTGGCCGTACCCAATTGCGGGCGGCAAGATCGGCGTTACCCCACCTCTGTCGTCTGTCCCAATAGTCACAACGGGCTCCACCACCGTTATGTAGAACCTCAGCGATGCGCTGTCGCCGTCGGAGTCGGTAACGGTGTAGGTGAAACGGGTGCGCTCCAGTGTCTCTGTCGGGATGCCGGTGATGGCGCGAGATGGGGCATCGAATCGAAGGCCGTCGGGCAGGACAGGCGAAAGGTTGTATCTGAGGACGCCGTCACCTCCCCTGCCGCTGGGCAACGGCGACGTTTCCACGCGTTGCCCCACGGTGAAGATCATGTCCTCGACCACGGCGGAATCAAAGACCGGCGTGCGATTGGGTGCGGCTGTTTGAATGACCAAAGGAGTCGGTGGCGGGTTGTCGACGGGTGTTATGAGCAGTGACACCTTTGCCTCTACCAGAACGCGCACATCGTCCGCGGTGGTGGTGTTGGAGGCGTCGGTCACCACCAGGGCAAACCTGATGACCACGTCTTCGGCCAGACCATCCGGCGCGATGAAGGTTGGCGCGACTGTATCCGCACCACTCAAGACAACATCGGGTCCTGCAATCTGTGTCCAGGAATAGGCCAGCGCAAGTCCCTCGGGATCGGAGCTGCCGGAGCCGTCAAGGGTTGCCGCCTCTCCTTCACCGACGGTCTGATCGGGCCCGGCATTGGCCGTGGGCAGATCGTTGACCTCTGTGACGGTCAGCGTGAAGGTGGCGGAGGCCGTTTCCGTACTATCTGTGGCAGTGATACGAATGGTGAGCGTGTCCGGCGTGTCGGCCTCTCTGGGCGTGCCGCTGAAGATTAGAGCGCGGGTGTCGACCGTGAAGTTGAGCCACCCAGGAAGAGGACTCCCGTCGCTCAGGGTAGCCCTGTGAGTGAGCGCGTCGCCGTCCGGGTCGTCGAAAGCCAGTGCCTGGTAGAAGAAGAAGCGGTCTTCGGTGGCCGTCTGGGGCTGGAAGGTGGGTGCTGCGGGAGAACGGTTCGCTGGTAGGACGACAGACAGCTGAAAGGTGGCACTTCTACTGTACAAATTGTCGGAGACGGAGACCATGATCTCATGTGTGGCCAAGTCCGCCTCCAGAGGCGTGCCGCTGAAGGTTCGGGTGTTCTTATCGAACCGCAGCCAGCGCGGCAAAGGGTTATTTCCTCTGCCCTGAAATGCGTCGTAGGTGAGCGTGCTGCCCTCGGGATCGGACGCCTCCGGCACAGTGTAGCTGAAGAGGTCGCCGGTAAACGCGGTCTGGTCTGTCAGAGATGGCGCTGCAGGCGGGTCGTTGACCTCTTTGACCGTGAGTGTGAACGTTGCGGACGCCGATTCCGGCGGTGTGCCGTCATCCGTGGCGGTGACGCGTATGGAGTGCGTGTCCGGCGTGTCCTGTTCCAAAGGCGTCCCACTGAAGGTGCGGGTGGCTGCGTCGAAGCCGAGCCACCCAGGGAGTGCGCTGCCGTCGGAGAGCGTTGCTCCGTAGGTGATGACGTCGTCCTCTGGATCGGTAACGGCGTCGAAGGCGTAGCTGAACGACTCATCCTCCGTGGCCGTCTTGTCCGACAGAGATGGCGCTGCGGGCGGGTCGTTCACCGGCGTTACGGTGATGACGACTGTCCCAGTGTCCGTAGCCGAGCCGTCGCTGACGGTGTAGGTGAAGCCACCCGAACTGGTCTCCAAGCCGTTGTGGGTATAGGTGACCGTCGCCCCGTCCTCTGAGAGAACAACCGAGCCGCTAACCGCGTCGCTCACGACAGTGATGGTGAGTGTATCGTCATTGGGGTCTGAGTCATTGGCTAGCAGCGCTGAGACAGCGATGTTCACGGCTTCGCCTTCGGCGACCGTAGCGGTGTCGTTGCCAGCGATGGGCGCATCGTTGCGTTCGTTCACCGTCAGTATGAATGTGGCGGATGCAGATGCTGGTGGCGTGCCATTGTCCGTGGCGGTTACTCGTATGGTGAGGGTGGCTGGCGCGTCAGCCTCGCCTGGAGTGCCGCTGAAGGCGCGAGTGGCCGCGTCGAAGCTGAGCCACGCAGGGAGTACGGTGCCATCGGAGAGCGTTACTCCATAGGTGATGGAGTCGCCCTCCGGGTCGGCAACGGCGTCGAAAGTGTAGCTGAACGATTGATCCTCTGTAGCTGCTTGGCCTGCCAGCGATGGCGTCGCAGGCGGGTCGTTGATCTCTTGGACCGTGAGCGTGAAAGTGGCCTTGGTTGACGCCGCTGGCGTACCGTTGTCCGTGGCGGTGATGCGTATGGTCAGGGAGCTCGGCGTGTCGGATTCCAGGGGTGTTCCGCTGATAATGCGAGTGCTAGGGGTGAAGCTTAGCCAGCCGGGAAGTGCGCTGTTGTCGTCGAGCGCGGCGACGTAGGTGACGGTGTCACCATCAGGGTCGATGAAGGCAGGCACCGTGTAGCTAAAGGATTTGTCCTCTGTGGCGGTCTGGTCTGTCAGCGTGGGTGCTGTCGGTGCCCGGTTGGGCGGCAGCACAACCTTCAATGTGAAGGAGGCCCTGGAAGACTTGGCCGAATCGTCCGACACCTCGACCACGATTGTGTGCGTGGCAACGTGTGTCCGGCGAGGCGTGCCGCTGAATGTGCGTGTGGCAGCATCAAAGGTGAGCCAGCTCGGTAGAGGGTTCCTGGCCTGCCCCAGTGCCGCGTTGTAGGTGAGCGATTCGTCGTCCGGGTCGATTACCTCCGGCACCTGATAGGTGAACGACTGGCCCGCAGTGGCCGTCTGGTCCGCCAGGGACGGCGTACCGGGTGAGTCGTTGACTGGGGTAACGGTGATGTTGACCGTAGCAGTGCTAGTAGCTGAGCCGTCGCTGGCGGTGTAGGAGAAGCTGCCCTTTGTTGTCTCTGAGCCGTCGTGAGTGTATGTGACCGTGGCCTTGTCCTCGGATAGAGATACGGAACCGTTGACCGCGCTGCTTACACTGGCGACGGACAGGGTACTGCCTTCTGCGTCAGAGTCGTTGGATAGTAGAGTTGAGACGTTGATGGTCAGGGTACCACCCTCAGCCACGGAAGCGGTGTCGTTGCCTGCTACGGGCGGGTCGTTCACCGCCGTAACAGTGATGTTGACCGTAGCCGTGCTAGTAGCTGAGCCGTCGCTGACGGTGTAGGAGAAGCTGCCCTTTGTTGTCTCCGAACCGTCGTGAATGTATGTGACGGTGCCCATATCCTCGGATAGAGATACGGAACCGTTGACCGCGCTGCCTACGCTGGTGATGGAGAGAGTAGCGCCTTCTGCGTCAGAGTCGTTGGATAGTAGAGTTGAGGTGTTAATGGTCAATGTACCGCCCTCTGTCGTAGAAGCGGTGTCGTTGCTGGCTATGGGCGCGTCGTTGGCAGAGGCAACGGTAATGGATACCGTAGCCGTGTCGGTAGCCGAGCCGTCGCTGACGGTGTAGGTGAAGCTGCCGGAGGTTGTCTCCGAACCGTCGTGAGTGTATGTGACGGTGCCCATATCCTCGGACAATGACACGGAACCGTTGACCGCGCTGCCTACACTGGTGACGGAGAGTGTAGCCCCTTCTGGGTCAGAGTCGTTGGATAGCAGAGTTGAGGCGTTGATGTTCAGCGTACCGCCCTCTGTCACGGAAGCGGTGTCATTGCTGGCTGTAGGCGGGTCGTTGACCTCCTCTACTGTCAAGGTGAACGTGGCGGAGCTGGAAAGAGTCCCGTCGCTGGCGGTGATGCGGATGGTGAGGCTGGCCGGGGTGTCGGCCTCCTTTGGTGTACCGCTGAGGATACGAGTGTCGGAGTTGAAGCTTAGCCAGCCCGGCAGGGCGCTGTCGTTGGATTGTGCAGCGGCGTAAGTGAGCGTGTCCTCATCCGGGTCGGTGAAGGCAGGCACGGTGTAGCTGAAGGATACGTCCTCTGTGGCGGTCTGGTCCGTCAGCGTGGGAGCCGTTGGAGCCCTGTTTGGAGGCTCAACGGTTACCTCCAGCGTGAAGTCGGCGTAGCTTTCAAGCGACCCATCGGACACGCTGACGCGAATCTCCATTTCGCCGATATGGGCATTCCGCGGTTTGAGGGTAAAGGTTCTGGTGTCGGAGTCGAACTTGATCCATCTCGGCAGCGGGTTGGAAGCCCCCAGAAACGCTTGGTAGGTGAGCGTGTCCCCGTCTGGGTCTGTGACCTCCGGCACGGTGTAGGTAAAGGTTCCGCCTGCGTAGGCAGTCTGGTCGGTCACTTGGGGCTTGGGCGGGCGCTGGTTGGATTCGGGTACCGATATGGTGAATGTGGCGGAGTTGGAGAGGGTTCCGTCGCTGGCGGTGATTCTTATGGTCAGAGTGGCCGGGGTGTCGGCGTCGCTTGGAGTGCCGCTCAGGGTGCGAGTGCCGGAGTTGAAGCTTAGCCAGCCAGGCAGCGCGCCGCCACCGTCCAACGTAGCGGTGTAGGTCACCGAGTCACCCTCAGGGTCTACGAAGGAGGGCACCTGGTAGCTGAAAGCCTGGCCCTCGGTGGCTGTTTGCGCCGGGATTGAGGGCAGCGTCGGCGGGTCGTTGACCTCCTCTACTGTCAAGGTGAACGTGGCGGAGTCGGAAAGAGTCCCGTCGCTGGCGGTGACGCGTATAGTGAGGGTCGCCGGAGTGTCGGCCTCATCCGGCGTGCCGCTGAGGATACGAGTATCTGCGTCAAAGCTTAGCCAGCTTGGCAAGACGCTGTCGTCATCAAGCGCGGCGGTGTAGGTGATCGCGTCCCCGTCCGGGTCTGTAAAGGCGGGCACGGTGTAGCTGAAGGATACGTCCTCTGTAGCGGTCTGGTCCGTCAGTGTGGGCGCTGTTGGAGCCCTGTTTGGTGGCTCTGTCGTCACCTCCAGCGTGAAGTCGGCGTAGCTTTCAAGCGACCCATCGGACACGCTGACGCGAATCTCCATTTCGCCGATATGGGCATTCCGTGGTTTGAAGGTGAAGGTACGCGTGTCGGAGTCGAACCTGATCCATCTCGGCAGCGGGTTGGAAGCCCCCAGAAACGCTTGGTAGGTGAGCGTGTCCCCGTCCGGGTCTGTGACCTCCGGCACGGTGTAGGTAAAGGTACCGCCTGCGTAGGTAGTTTGGTCGGTCACTTCTGGCTTAGGTGGGCGCTGGTTGGCGGCGGGAGCTGGCAAGATGGAGCCATTGACCACGGGGTTCATGCTCAAATCGTGGGCTACCCCGTATACGGGCGTGGTATTGGGGATTCTCAGATAGGAGACCCCAATGAATAGTACCGTAAGCAAGAGCAAAGACACGGCCCGGTGGGGCGTAGTCAATGGATTCCCTCCGTTTGAAGCCCGGTCTTGTTCCCTGTAAATGCGCTGCATCCATTTCAGGTTGGCGCCGGTAGAAGGACACAACGCCACCCCTCTCATTTCCGGGCAAGCTCGTACGGAAATTTATCATATCCATGTAACTCTTACGTTACTTATAGGCCTTTTAACTGTGACTTATTGTAACTTTTTCGACTAGTTAGCGTAATTTCCTCTGTCCGTGTTGAAACCGAGTCTGGGGTTAACACACTTCACCGACTTGACAGCCCCCAAGAAAAACGTTACTCTGCCACACTTGAGACTAGGTATCATCGTAGCGCAAGTTGGTGAGCTAGAGCTTGAATATCGATGAACGAGGTGAAACATGGAGTTCTATAACGTGAAGACCAGGCAAAAAGTGGATATACCGGAGAGCGGTCTCAGGAAACGTACCGTGGTGCAGAAGAACGGCAAGCATACCTATACCGTTACCGGGGAAGAAAGCGGCACCAAACTGGTTAGATTTGTTAGTAAACAACAGTACGATGCCTTGCAAGTGCCTGAGGTTGAGGGCTCCTGAGGAGACGCTATGTGGTGGTTCAAACAAGCGGTACTCCGTCCGACTTTCCCTGATGTCCAGGCGATGCACCCATGGTTTCTGGACTACGAGCAGTTGGAGCCAGGTGTCAGGGAGTTGGTGTGGACATTAAACCAGACCGATATCGTAGAAACCCTCTCCTCCTGTGAAGGTCACCCGGAGTTGCCATACTGGTGGGAGGACACTGGTGGAACGGCTTACGTCCTGTGCTTGGTGACCAATCCCAGCCGGTGGGCCCAGGTCCTGCATCAGTTACGGCAGCTGGCCCAGGACTGGAACGATGTCCAGTTGATAGTACAAGATGAACAGGGTGAACAAGGTGAACAGGAGCAGTGGCTGGGGTTTCAAGTCAGCCATGCCCAACCGGAATCTGCCCGCAACGCCCTAGACCAAGCCATTAGCCAGGCTAACGAGTTGATTAAAGAGTACTTGGATCATGATGTCGTTGCTATAACCTCAGCCCGACGTGGACAGGAGGGCCATGCCCAAAATGGTCCTCACGGCTTGTTGGAGGATGAAGGCAAAGCTAGGGGAAAGGCCAACAGATCTACGGAGGTATCCTTCGCTGAATTGTCGGATACCTAGGAACGGCAAAGAAGCGGAAAGAAACTGAGCAGGCGCTAAGCCTATGCTCTCGGATGTAGACAAGTCCCCAACCATGCGGGCTGGACTACGCCCGTATGCACGTCCAAAACCCCCCTAACGTGAAGGCTCCAGATTTTGCCCAGTCATGGCCGGCCGATTTTGACAATAGACAGAACCATCTTTGAGCTTTGGCTAGGCGGGTTGTGAGCCTCGGGACCACCACCATGACCGAAAGTCCGAGCCTCTCTTCAGGTGTGCCAACGTGTCCTGTACCGCAAACTTTTGGTTGGGAGTTCGCTTCACCCACTCCTTCAAATGGCTAGGGATGTGGTTCCTGCCAGCCTGGGGAATTGCCTCTTGACATGCAATCCTATGGTTGCGTATAGTCTGTGTGAATGCACACAGACCTAGTCTTCAGGGCACTCGCGGACCCAATACGAAGGTTGATGCTGGACGAGCTCTCTGAGCGCAACGAGCAGACGCTCTACGAGCTCACAGCGCGCCTGATAATGCGCCATGAAGTCGCCATCTCCCGACAGGCCCTGGCCAAGCACATTGATCTCCTGGAAAAAGCAGGGCTCGTAAGCTCAGAGAAGCGTGGCAAATATCGGATGCTTGTCTTCAACGATGAACCCCTCAGGGCTGTCATGGATCGATGGCTCAAGTGACACTATGAGAAGAAAAAGGAGGCCGGAAATGCGCATTACGCTCACCAGTGTTTTCGTAAGTGACCAGGATGAAGCTCGAAGGTTCTACACGGAGACCCTCGGCTTTGTGAAGAAGCACGACGTCCCCGTTGGGGAATTCAAATGGCTTACCGTAGTCTCGCCCGATGACCCGGATGGGACCGAGCTTCTGCTCGAACCAAATGAAAACCCGGTAGCACAAGAATTTCAGAAAGGGATATTTGACCAAGGCATCCCAGCGGCATCCTTTGGCGTTACGGACATCCACGCAGAGTATGAGAAACTGAAGTCACTGGGTGTAGCTTTTACGATGGGGCCGACGGAAATGGCCAACGTCACTATTGCGGTCTTTGACGACACCTGCGGCAACCTGATCCAAATGATGCAGACGTAACTACAATCGACCAGACTGCCCTGTTTGGGACGCGGGTGCAGTCTAGCCCGTCCAGGCACCTGGTGGGCCTAAGTTGACGGTAGACAGAACCGTCTTCGAGCTTTGGATCGGGAGCCTGGGAGCCGATACTCGTAGTGCGGGACGCCTCGACGCACTATAGACCTATGGAATTCTGCTCGTCCAAGTAAAGGATGTCGCAGCGAACCTCTAGTCGCTTTCGTTCATCAGCTCTTGGCACGAACATATCAGCAATCTCATCTGGGATCGGAATGAAGGTGCGATTCTTGGTGAGTATGGTCGATGTGGTCCTTGGACCTCGCCCGGACGGAGCTTCGACGAGTCCAGGACAAAGGATGTCGTAATACAAACCAAAGCGTCTGGAGTGGTGTTGAAATACAAAGATCACCTTCCGCCCACCCCAGACAATCTCTGTTGAGTGCGGCTGAAGAAAGAAATCTCCTTTTTCGCGCTGAACTCTGTCGCTTATCGAGAGAAAGCACCTGTATCCGTTTACTGGCTGCTCACTTGTGAGAAATCTCGCGCTCGTCTCCTCTTCCCGTCGGTCTATCCCTGGTCTGGCTTCAAAAGGATCGGGAATGCTCTCCTCTTCAGGCTCGTCTCCAATCTCTTTAACGACCGAAGAAAGCAGTTCCGTACCTGCATTGCTCACTTCAACATAAGATCGATCCGTGTCGGTCAGTCTCCTCGTAGCTTCGACGACCGTAAGCCGTCCAGCGTGCAGTTCCTCAAGAATCCCCTCTAGGTCAGCCCTATCTTCAAGGTCGTACTCAAACCATTCTCGGTTTGAGCGAAGATGACGCAAGAAGGCTTCGGCTCCTTCCCGTGTGCTACTAGGCACGAGCTTAGAGACACGCGGGAACACGGTTGATCTAACAAAGTCCTTGACAAAGGGACTGAACGCATTGAAGTCGTCGGTATAAAGAGCCAGCAACGGTGCAATACTACCCGAAGTTGGGTCAAGGTAGATCACAACCGGGGTGTTTGTACTAGTGACGAGAAGCGCAAGTCCACCGGTTATCGATCCAAATCTGATGTCAACGGGAAGGAAATAGTCCTCTTCCAGTATTCGGGTCAACCTAGTAGCAAGTGCCGTATGACCAAAATTCAAACTAGACGCAGGGATCTCTTCCTTCACCTTGGGCGTGACATCTACTTCTGTTACCCCGTGTATCCTCAAATAGCCGAGCTCGCAGTCACGTCTAGGGGTCCGCCGAGACAGTACGACGAGCGGTTCATCTTCACTCGCATACGTTTGGACCACAGACTCATCACGACCTCCGTAATACCTCAACCCGCTACGTCCAACAATTGACGATAGTGCTTGCGGTTCACCACCAGGTCGAGGTGTAACTTCAAGATGACCACAAAGCGAGAATTGGTTTGTGGCAACTATCCATTGAAGGAAGCCATCGTTTGAGAAAGACTCGGGATGTTCGGCGGCGATTGGCGAAACCAGATTGTCCAGAGCGGAGATGATTCGTTGCAACAACTGACTTGATGCAGCGTCCAGGGCTTCACGGCCAGCTGTGGGTTGTAAGAAAGGGAGATCTATCACGCCACCCCAGCGGTATCCAGACTGTGCTGCAACGTTGGCAAGGCCGAAGCCAGACCGTAATGTACGAATCATATTATGACCCTGCACTAATACGATCGCCCCCGGCCTCCCGAGCCCTGTCTCAGACTTGAGGCCCTCAAGGATTATCCGAAGCTCTCCAGAAGCCATGCCATGTAGTTCCAGATTGCCGGACAGGATATCGGCCAACGAGATGTCTGTCCTGTGCTCGTACCACGTATGCCTTTCGGATGGCAACGCATCCCTATGTTTGGCACCGCTGATCTTCTCGGTATTGAAGAAAACGGGTATGTCTACAAACTCCACGAATTCCCGAAGATATGTACGTGCGTCCTGAACAGACAACCCATGTCCCGGCGTAAGGTGAGCTCGTACGGTAGTCCCCGGTGCGCCGGTCTGTTCAGCTGGTGTTACGGATATACTCGGAGTGTCCGTCGATAACTCAGACTTCAAGACTGATGACAAGGTTCGTTCACCTGTAATTGCGGACTCACTTTCAACGGAGAGTTCGTCGGCGACACCGAAGTTGGCCATCGCTCCGATTCCAAACGTGCCTACCACACCAGCCGCCCGAGCGGCATCGCTATTCTTGCCACTCTTCCCCGCGTACCAAAAGTTTGCCTCAATCTCCTCTGCCGTCATACCAATTCCATTGTCGGTGACAACGACCTCTTCGCCATTGACGGTCACATGGATTTCGGGTTCAAACTGGTGGCCCTCCGCTTGTCTCATCCGTACTGCGTCGAAAGCGTTTTGCGTGTTCTCCCTGAGTAGCGCGAGTGGAGATTGATAAATCTGATCGGCAAGCAACTCAAGTATTCGTGAGAACTCGACTTTGAACGCTATTCTCTTCTCAGTTGAAGTCATGAGATCACCTTTCTGGCAGCGATGACCGCAGTGAGCTCCCTAAATATAGATGGGTCAATCAATGCCGACATAGTCTGGAGGCGCATTGAGGCTTCAGTGAATCGACGACACTCAAGCAGAAGAGAAATGACTTTGACAGCCTCGTCTTGACTCTGAGGCGGGTCCAAGAGCCTGAGCAACTCTTCATGTCGCCCTAGGCCCTCTAGGGCCTTAATCTGGATCTGCCGTTTAACGTGTAGGTGGTCAGAGCCGCTTGATGGAAGAAGGTCCAATGCCTCCTTATGCCTGCCAAGCGTTACTGCCGTCATGGCATCATCAAGCCTCTGTGTCACAGTGGGTCCTTTAGGACGTGCCGGAGAGTGATGAAGAGGCAAAGTGATGAATGTGTTACCCCCGAAGTCATCTCGATGCGAGCCGGTAAACACACCTGCGGGCGACATCGCTCTTACGTGAGTAGTAACTGTCTCGCTGTCTGGATTAATCTCTACAATGTTGAATTGTCGACGCTCTCCCATAGGAAGCTCCCTATCCCCTACTGCAAACGAACCTGCACCAATCACAGCCATTGACGTCAGGTTGGGGAGACGCAGTTCGAACGGTGCTGCGCCGGCGTAGTGGTGATGTCCGTGCAGACCTAGGCTGAATCCGAAATCAATTAGCCTGTGGACAATACGCACGTCCATGTAGTCATGTGCACGTGGCCCACCTAGAACCCCATGGTGCCACGCTGCAATGGCAACTGGGGCCTGCGAATCCTGAAGTAGTTCCCGAGCCGTGGCTAGTGCCTTAGAGTCGATCTCTCCGACATGGCAGAAGCAGTCGTTCCCATGCCAAGAGGCGAAGCCCACGACAATTAACCCAAGCGACGGATATTCAATCCGAACAATATCGTTATCCTGCAACAATGGACTTGAGTCTAGACTAGCATAGAAATCTGCTTGAAATCGCCTGAAGTGTTCAAAGCGAGATTCATACGCATCCCTGTCAACAATCTCGTAGGCTTTCTGCTCCTTCCAGTTCCAGCGAATAGTGGAGTTGGCCTCAAATGCCTTGACGTCTATGCCGTCAGGACAGGTCTCTAGTGGATTCATCGCTTGTAGAGCGCGACTCCAGTGGACATCGTGGTTCCCAGGGACAATGATGACCCGCGATAGGTCCGAGTCAACTATCTCATCTGTCAATTGCTGTAGAAAGGTTCCGACCTCGGCATATTGGCTGGCGATCTCGGAGTCAGGGTTTGGATGATTCACACTCGTACCCTGGATAAGGTCGCCGGTCACGACTATCACTTCGGGATACGGAATGCACTCCTTCTCCCATCGCTTAGTATCGCTGAGAATCGCAGATAGGAGCTCATCATTGTCGAGACGTGGCGTTGACGTCCGATGTAGGTCTGAGATGTGAAGCAAGGTAGGCACGGGATCACCTAAGACTGAATCTCGACAGCATACGCTGATAGGTATCCTTAGTATCCAACAGGCTATTCGATTCCTGACGCTTGAGTTCCCATAGCTCAATGCCTACTGCCTCTGACCCCATCTCCATCAAATTCTCGTTAGCGGGGCTGTCCAGCGTCAGCAGCGACTTGCCAGAAGCGGCGAGCTTGCGAGCGAAGGCCTCCGTCTTGCTCCTAGGCGCGGCGTGGGCGATGAAGACTCGGCCTGCCAGTGAAGCCACTAGGTCGTTGCGCTGAGCAGCGTGCTCCGCCGTGGGCCTTCGAACCGTGGCCGGGAAGGGCGAAAGGACCAGCAAGCGACCGTCGTCTAGGGCGGGGCGCCAGTCGCGTGGGATGCGCATGTTGTCGATGCCGCGAGCCGGGCAGACGACCACAGGTTGCTTGCCACGCAGCAGGAGGCGTAGACACTCCCTCTCCATCGGTGTTTGGAAGCCGCCGATGACTGGGACGCCGGCATCGCGCATGGCCCTGGCAAGGTCGTAGGTTTTCAGTATAAGGTCGCCCGGGCAGCGATTAGAGCAGAACAGGGCCGTTAGCGGCTCGTCGAGCAGGCTGAGATTACCCTTCGACTTGCCTTTCAGTAGAAGTTCCACGTTCACCATGCGGCACCCATCCGCCTTAGTCTCCTATGCAGAACAGGTCGTTGAACGCTGCCCTGGTCTTGCAGGAGTTGACCTTGCCCCTAATCTGTCCAAGCTGAGCTGAGACTCCTTTACGGAGTTTGGAGCCTGCAGGTCCTAAATACTCGTCTACATATGTCGACTGCCCCGTGGGATCAGGGATTGGACTCATTACCGCTTTCATCGAGTATGTGAGGAAGTGCAAGAGCATGGACCTCGAGTCCAATTCGCCTTTATAGCCCTTGAAGGCTCCGACTGCCAGAGATTCCATGTGGTATCCCTTGATTTTTCTGCCCTCGTGGGTAATGAAGCAGTCCGCGAGGGCCTTAGCAAACTTGATTATAGGTACGACTCTCCCACCCCTTGAGTTGTTCACTTTGGCAAGCCTGTCAAGAAAGCGCTCAGGCTGTACGATGTTACTCCACTGGGTGCTGCCGGGATCGGCGATACGGAAGCCGTTGGTCGTCCGTATCGCTGGCAGTATCTGGATTTCGGATTTATCCGCGTAGCCGACCGTTACTGCCAGTTTGCCTTTGCTAACGGGATTCTTGGGGAGCCGCCGTTGGATCGTGTCGGCCACGTACGCTATAACCTTCGAGGGAGGTTTATTCTTGAGTGACGACTGGTTCACTATCAAGAGTACGTCGACATCACTGAGGCCTGTCACGTAAGTGCTCTTCTGGACGGAGCCGCCGAACTTTGTCTGCACCACATGATCGTCTTCGTGGCTGAGCATGCTGCACAGACCATTAAGATGTCTCGCAACAGCTTTCCCACTTCGGCGTTTGTACTGCACGAGCAAGTTCTCGCAGTACCTATTGAAATTGTCCTTTGGCACGGGTTACGCCTCCGCCTCGACCAGATCGTCCAAGACGACGACGGGTAAGCCGTCGACACGGCGAAAGTCGGTGTCGTTACTGATGAAGAGCGTGCAGCCGGCGCTAAGGGCTGTGGCCGCGTGCAGGGCGTCGGACGTCGCCAACCCCGTCTCGGCACGGATTCGGGCGGCGTCTTCCCAAATCGCCAACGTAGCGGGGACGAGTTGCGTCTCTGCGGCGGCGAAGATGGACCGAAACAGCATCTCAAGGCGAGCGTTGCCTTCTCGCAGGGGTTTGATCAGCGTTTCCAATACAACGAGTTCGCTGCTAGCGATAGTGAACCGGCCCGCTCTGGCTTCTTGCCACATTGGGGCCAGCAATTCTCGATACGGCTCAATACGCTCAACGCTGTAGATGATCGCATTGGCGTCGATGTAGACTGAACCACCAGTGGGCAGCGTCAACGACCCCATGCTTCCTTCTCCTCCGCCAGATACGCCTTTACTTCTGCGGCTGTCTTGAAGACCAAGTGCCCCGGCGCCTCGGCCAGAATGTCAACGACTGACCGCCTCGCCACAGCAGAGACGGGACTCACCACCACGTCCACGTTCTCACCCTCGGTCAACTCCTGATCGACGATCTCTATCTTGCCGCCGGGTTGTACCGTCGTCCGTATGTGCAACGCCTTTTGCATAGTTAGCGCCTCCTCTTTGGTGTAGCGACATACTCCCTGCCGTCGTCAGATTGGATTATGATGGACATATCTATCCCTCCCAGTGGCGACAGTAAGTCCTTCGGTACCTTACTGACTTCTGACTGGACTTGAGACGTCTGAATATCTGCGAACCTCCCAAAGTGAACAAGTGCGGAATTAGGCTTGTAGTCCAGAAGCAAGTGAGTAATTCTCACAAGGGAAATAGCTGTAAGGCAGATCGGGGTATCCAAGCCAATATCCGAGGGTCCATTTTGGGATTCTCCTCGCAAAGTCAGAGGGTCATTCAACATCCCAAACACATTGTTGTGGACGTAGGAATGACTCAGCGTGTATATGTCTAGATGCGAGTATCCACCATCCCGCTTGTTCTTTTCGACATGCCCAACTTGCCGCGCTCTGCTCGGAACATCTAAAGAAGCCTTCGGGTTGTCGGGGGGAGCAGTCCAGCCATCGTGATGTTTTAGATTCCATCCGCTGTACTTGCGTTTCAGTTCAATTAGGGCTTCATGCGCGAGGAGGTTATTGACATAGAAATAATTGGCTATACTCCAGTCGTTGTACCGTTCGGCCCGAGAGGGCACTTGTGTAGTATCTCTGGCGATGTATGCCATGTTTACTTCGATTTCAAACAGCGATCGCCACAATATGATGGCGGATTGAATGTGGCCGCTCCTGCATTGGCTGACTATCACTCGGGCTAATGTGCATGCTTGACCGAATAACATGCGGAGTGTGGGGCCTACTTCGCACTTATCTTGTCGGTAGTGTTGCGCCGTGGCCGCCCAGCAGTTAAAGCCATTTGCAACAAGCTTGTCCAGCCACGTCAGAGATTCGCCCCATTCTCCCTTGATCGCCTTTTCGACTAGCTTCTGTTCCTTGTTAAGCGCCTTGAGTAACGGAGTTTCTTCACCGGCCCGAAACAGCTCCTGAGTTGCTTCTCTCACCTCCGCTCGTTTTTCCAGTATTCCGATAGCCTGAGAATGAGTGCAAGTAATGGGAGTTCGATGCTTCATGTGGCGGTGACAATGCTGTAAGCCGGTAGATTCGTCTACAACGCTGGCCTTGCGAGAGCACATCACCCAGGCTCCATTCTTGGGATCAAACATGGAGATTCGCCTCACCATACTATCGCAGTTACGTTCTCCATGCTTCCTCTCGAAATTCCAATCCGGGTAGTACATCCCAAATGCTAGAGGGACGATTGTCGACGGTTTCGGTTTCCGGAAAATCTTCATCGCTACATCACTTACGCTGCCCGGAACTCCTTATCAAACACAAGTTCGTCGTATTTGGTAGTGATTCCGGAGTCCTTCAATATTCGAGAGCCAAGGGTTCGGCATATCAGATAGACAGCGAGAGAGTCCGCTATTGAAAACATGTGCCCCTCTGCGTAGGTATCTTCGATAGTGTGCTTTGATTTGTTATACACCGCTTTGGTTAGCTCCCATAGGGTTTCTACCAGATCAGCGTCAAGAGACCGGGCCTTACCGCGTTTCAGTATCATGCCGATGGAAAGAGGACCGTCAATCTGGAGTTGCCCCTTAAGGCTGTTCTCCACATGGAGGCAGGACATGGTCACAATACTTCGGGTAAGCCATTCGAGGGAGAGATGTTGAAGGTAGCTACTCACGTACTGGATAGGCCTAAAGATAGGTCGGTCCTGTATGCTATAGACGGCTGCCAGTCCGCCACCACTAGTTCTCTCATTGATGTTGTGTTGCCCCAACCCAGGTATCGTCTTATCTATAAGGGTCAAATCCCGGAGTGCGGAATCTCCATCATCTACGGCAACGGCGCCAATCCGAAGAACTTCGGAGTGATAGGATGAGAGACCAGCCGCCTGAAGTATCTGATAGATCTCAGGCCGTAAGCCATTGGAGTGATTGCTGTCGTTATACATTCCTACTCAGCCCCTGGCCCTCCCGCTGCTTGATCTCGTAGCTTATAAAGTCCCCCGCCTTGCCGCCCTACCACCGCTATACGCTAATGAGTTCGTACGACTGCGGCTCGGGAACGGGTAAGCCGTCTTCCTCAAGGGCCTCGACATAGAGGCGTATGGCCTCTCGAATAAGCTCGCACACCTCTTCCCTGGTATTCGCGGCGGCCACGCATCCGGGCAAGTCCGGCACGTGGGCGCCATAGCTGGTTGCCCCCTTCTCTATCACCACGGCGTATCTCATAATCAACTCCTTCTTTGTAAACCAGCCTGCTTCAGGACATTGTTCCACGTTCCCTGGGGCATATCAACGCCCGGATGTCCTGCAATAACGACTATCCCCTGCTTGGCCGGGTGCTTGTACACGCGGTGACTGCCCCGAGTCCGCACCAGGCGCCAGCCGTCCCGTTCTACCATGCGAATGGCGTCCCTAACCTTTGGCACAGCCCATTTCCAATGATATTCCTTCCGTTGTGGTCATCATCGCCAGTCTCCCCATTCCGAGGAATGCAAAGGAAACATTTGTGGGAATCGGTTCCACGAATCATAATCTGGATCTCTATAGTGCTCCTCGTCCTCTAAGACCTTGACAAAGCGCACGGCATCGCGAGCTAAGCTCAAGAGATTGTAGTTCGCTGGATTCGGCAAAGCGTCGCCCCCGTCCTTCATCCTGATCCGATACTCATCCCAAGTCTTCCTCTCGGAATTTATGTGTCCCTCCATTTCCCAGATGGCCCGTGTCAGTCCCCCTAGCTCCATGAGTGATGGACCAGTGATTCGGATAGCTTGGGTGCATTGATCGGCCAGTTCCTCGAACTTATTAAAAACCCACCGCAGGGAGTCGTATGAATCTATACCTTTCAAGAACGCCTCGCGTTCTAGGGGCCTGTGTTTTGTTAGCCTCATAATCAAGTCGCGAGACTCTCTGTAGTCCCGTGGGCGGTCCCGGGAGTCGTGACTACCCTGCCTCCCTGGGTGGTCGAACCATTGCTGTGCAGTTACCGTCACAGCATGCATAGCCGTATTTCGAAGTCTTCGAATAAACCACTCAAGGAGCTTGGGTGTCTGGGCGCGCGCCATGTCTGCAATCTCATCTGGCGAAGCACGTCGCGTTGAGCTTCCATCCCTGACATAGACGGCGTTGACGTCCACTTTGCCGTACTTGCTGACCGCGTAGACAGGACGTGGTTGAAGTGGGATGCATAGCACACCGATCTCCTTGTCTTCAGTCTCAAACGGCGAGTAGCTAAACTCGGCTGATCTGTTGGTCTTGGAATTGACAAATTGGTGCAGGTTGGCGTCGTCTAGGTGGTCCGCAACTCCAACGACATTACTGCGCCCACCCTGTACCTCTTCTACGCCGATCAAGATATACGCAGTGCGATAACGTTGAGTATTGACAAAGGCGAGTATGTCTTTTAGCAACTTACTCTTGTCTGTATCGCTTGTATTGTTGAAGCGGTACTGCTCTCTCTTGAAGTCAAGAGTAGGCCCTTCTTCCATATTCAGGAGAGCCTCCAACATCTCGCTATTGAAGGGTGGGCCTTGCATGGTCATAATCCGTCTGCTCTACCCTTCCCGACCCATGCGATACTTGCTGTCATAGTTGATGGTGAAGTCCAACTCTGGGCTGACAAGCTCACCTTGCACCGGGCTGAACTGTAGTCCTCACATGCAACGCTTTTTTGCATAAATGTCTCCCTTATGGAGTTGCTGGATCAGACCAGTCCCTCTCAAACGGATTACAGAGTTCCGTAAAAGTTTCGGGGTCAATCGTTGGAAACAGCGTCTCAAGAATGCTTCCGGTTGCGTTGTCCAGAGCCCCACAAGCTTCTCTGATCCGTCGGCCTGCTGTCAAAGGATCAGGGGGCAATCTTGAAACAAGTTCTAGAGCGCGACGATATGAAGCCATGCCGATACGCTGAGGTTCTAGTCCGTAACGCTGTGCCGCATAGCGCGAAAAGGCGGCCGCCATTCCCTCCGCCAACCAATTCCCAGTCCCTGGTCTGGGGTTCAATAAATGCACTGTCTCATGGGCTAATTCATAGACGGTTGTTGGCCAGTACCTTCGGCGTTCCGACTCAATTCTGCGAACGCCCCATCTAGATTTGGTGTGTTGCGAATGTACGGACCATCGTCTGCAAAAACTGGTTGGTAAATGGTCTTAGAGGCGTCCCGTGGTCCAAGAATGTCCTCAGCAAGCTTCAACAGGTGCACCTGCATCGACCATAGCCCACTGGGGTCTTCCCTTGGCGACGGAGTCGCCTGCAGGGTTAGCTCCATAGCCTACCCCTCCCGCCCCATGCGATACTTGATGTCGTAGTTGATGGTGAATCCAACTCCGGGCTGGAAACCTCTATCCTGCCGCCTGGTTGAACAGTCGTCCTAACGTGCAGCGCCTTTTCCATTCTTCTAGTCCCCCTTTACAGGATGAGTTCCCTACGGCTCCTGCAATGCGTCGGAAGGCTCTTCGGGGCTCTTCCAATCGCCAATTGATTCATGTGATGCTGGCATCATCCCATACGACTTCAGCGGCCAGATACTCGCGTAGTACCATCCTTACTAGGATTCCGCCTGATGCTTGAGCGACGGCGTATCGGTAGACCTCGTCTTGAACATCCTGCCAGCTATCAAAGTAGACTTCCTGGGAACCTGCTGGCCGGTGGACGATGAAAGCCCTCTGCATCATTCTGCTGCCCACTTCCGGCCAACCTGAGCCATGCGGAACATTCTCAAACTGATCAATCTGTCGAGCTGTCATCACCTGAATTGGGCGGACTGACACATGAGAAGGCCACGCAAACATAGGTTCACCCATTTCGTAGAGAACGTGCCCGCGGGCGTTCTTCACGATGACCCGCTGTATACGGTCGAGTTCAGGTTCCCACAAGACTTCGACATCGCCCCACAGGTTTCCTTGAACCGTTCGGGACCGGTCAATCCGGTTGCCCAATCGGGGGCTATGGGTCAATATGCCGGAGGCCACAGGAAATCTGACCGGGTCTGGTCTTGTGGAGCCACTGAGCACCGAGCCGAGAAAGGCGATCAGGTACTCCTCATCCGATGAAAAGCTGGCGTTACATTGTCGGCACACTTGCACTACGGGCAGGTTCTCAGGGTAAGGAGGGTTCAAGAGACCCCGAGTCGGCACGTGATCCCGATTGGAATCATCAGGTCTCAGCCCGCTCCCACAATGGATGCAGAAGCCCTTGTTTCTACTATCGCTGTAGTCGGTCAGTTGGTCCATATGCGTAGTCTCCTACTCAGCCCTCCCGACCCATGCGATACTTGATGTCGTAGTTGATGATGAAGTCCAACTCCGGGCTGGCAACCTCCACCCTGCCGCCGGGCAGTACCGTCGTCCTTACGTGCAGTGCCTTTTGCATGTCACCGTCCTCCTCGTCTACAAGTTAACCGTCACGTATCTCACGTCAAGTCCTTCCTCTCCGAGGATATGTGAACTCCTGCTGCCACGATACATATGGAGAATACGGCTTTTTCCTCACCGAACCATCGACTTGGTGATCTGCAACCGTGAACCAAAAGTCTTCTCGTATCGGAGATGCATAATGCTTTGCAAGGACAACTTCCAGTATGGCTCGCTTGTCTTCGTCAGATGTACGGCTGCCAAAAATAATTCCTTTCAGTGCCTCAATTGGATACTGTACTGTATGGGTAGATGGATTTCCTTCGAACTGACCGTCAAAAAAGTTAGACATCGCGAACATACGAACTTCTTGTTCGATTTCCCAATGCTTCTGTTTGGTGAGAAGACTGCTTACACTCATCCGTCTGCGCTCTTCAAACACAGCATTCCTATCAATCTTGTCTTCTGGAAGAAATGGACACAGATCACTGATGTCTCCATTCTCATCAGTGAACAGTCTTCTGTACTCGGCTGTGGTAAGTTTAGGTAGATTGGAAAAGAACTCTATCTCACGCTTTACGCCCTCGTACTCTACATCCTTCAGTTCCACTCCAAAAGTGTGTTCTGGCGCTTGTATTTTCATTAGGGAGTCTCTATCGAATACCAAACATACACCTGTATTGTTGTCGGCATATGTCGTCCACAAAAACGGGTTGGTGAAGTCCTTTGTGAAGCAAGCAACACCCCATTCGGATAGGAGCATCTTTCCCATTGCCCTAACAAACTCTGCTGGAAAATCACTATACGGCTGAGTCACCGGGTCCAATAGAGTGCGGACATGTCCAGGAGTTACTTTGCGAAGTGCGTCCTGAAAGGCATAGTTGGAAACAGGTTGCTCACCCTGAACAAGACCCTTAACTATTTCAACTCTGCTATCCTCAAATATCTTCGATAGACGATCTGATTCCGATTCTATCAAGAGTGTATCTATTGAACCTTCCCTCAATATATTATAACCCGGCAAGCAGACTTGCCTCATGGTTGTCGAAAATACAAGCGCCCTCCAGTAGTAGTGAATTAGATTTGACCAAAGAGTTTCATCGCCCTGCCAAACTACATTGACCATATCTTCAGCTACGTCGTTCAGTTGATCTGGACGAGCAAGATATATGGTCTGGCGGTACAGTTCCTTGTGATCGCCGACCAAAGCTTCAACCGATCTGAACCGGTATATCTCACTGGAGTCTGGTTTAGAACTAAAGAACACTTCAGACCTTGCTTAACCAGATTGGATGTGTACTATCGCCCGCAACCAGTGGCCTACAAGCGGTGATTCGGAAGCTGACGAGGGCCAAGCTTCTCTCAATACTCCCATTACTTGGTTCCCTAGCGCTGGTCGCAGCTATTGTATTCAGTGGGTCGGACAGCCAGGTGTTCGTTCCATCTACGCCTAGCCTGGACTCTGCGGGTGAGGCTGCGGACTCAGGAGAGAGTTCTCTAGCCGATACACATAGTGCCAGAGACGTCAGCGGCTTCAACATCTTCTCGCCGGTGCGGGGAGGGGCCGCCTTCGACCTTCCGGAAACCTTGAGTGTGGAAGCCGTCCTGGAGAAGGGGCTGAACGAGTTGGAACTGTCCCCGACCCACGTCGCCTTCCGCGGGACGGCTGCTGCGGACTCCGTCCGCTGCGAGTGGCGCGGTATCGCTAGGACTCTGGAGCCATCGGTTGCGACCAGACCGAGGGTGTTCCCAACTCCTGGTGGCATATATACCGTTCCATCCGACATTTCTAGAAGGAGCGTTATACCAAGACTCTGTTCGAGGCCGCCGTTGGAGCGGGCGTCGGCAGGATCGTCCACTTCTCCGTGACGAACCCCTCAAACGGGTACGACCTGCCGTACTTCAGGGGCAAGGCGCAGGTCGAGGAGATGCTGAAGGGCCTCGGCGTCACGTATGCCGTCATAAGGCCAACCTTGGTCTACGGCAATGGCGACCTGCTGCTCAACAACATGGCCTGGGCGTTGCGCCGCTTTCCGGTCTTTCCCGTCTACGGCAGCGGAGACTACCCGGTCCAGCCCGTCTACGCCGAAGACGTCGCGGCACAGGCCGTGGAGGCCGGGTCCCAGAGTGAGAACATCGTCGCCGACGCAGCGGGGCCGGAGACCTTCTCCTTTGAAGAGTTGCTTCGCCTGCTGGCCTCCGCGATGGGCATTCGTGCACGGCTGGTGCACACGCCCCCTCGGGTGGGCCTCGCCCTGACCCAACTGGTTGGCCTGCTCAGGGGGGACCTCGCGCTCACACGAGACGAGGTTGTCGGGCTCATGGCCGGGCTGCTGATTTCCGAGGCCACGCCGACCGGCACGACCAAGCTGAGCAACTGGCTCGGAGAGAACGCCGACGGCCTGGGGAGGAGATACGTCTCCGAGTTGCGGCGCAACTTTCGCTTGAGATGGTAAGGACGCAGCATCGAGAATAAGGCCACGGTTGAAGGATGTGTCCTAGCACCAGAAGATTGACCTATCCCGGCCCCGCGGCTACTAGATATACGCTGCTCGAATTTTTCGCCCCCGTGCTTACGTCTTCCGACTGGTATATTCTATGCCCAGGGGGTCAAGGCCAACGTCCTGTTCTTCGACCGGAAGCCAGCCAGTGAGACCCATTGGACGCGTGACCTGTGGATCTACGACCTGCGCACGAACCGGCACTTCACCCTCAAAACCAACCCCCTGACCCGCGCCGACCTGGACGACTTCGTAGCCTGCTACAACCCAGAAGCTCGCCACGAGCGCCAGGCCACCGAACGCTTTCGCAGGTTCAGCTACGAGGACCTAATGAAGCGGGACAAGGTGAATCTCGACATCTTCTGGCTGCGTGACGAGAGCATGGAGGACTCGGCCAACCTGCCGCCGCCGGATCAGATTGCCGAGGAAATCGTCGAAGACCTCCGAGCCGCCTTGGAACAGCTGGAGGAGATTGCCGGGGACCTATCGCCGGAGACGACATCCGCACCGTAGCTAGGCATTGTGGCCGACTGACTGCGCATTCCGCGCGTGTTCTGGGCTGAGCGCTCACCCGAACATCAAGAGTATCGCGGGCTTGAGCTCCCACTCGCGGTTCCTAGAGTTTATTGGTTCGTAGGCCGTAAGCCTTGTTCCAAGGAACAGTGACTGTTGCGTAGCCCCTGCTACGGTTCCTCGTCGTAACCTCATTCCGCTACCACAAAACTGCCCTCTGCACAATGCCTTGCAAGGCATTACATGCGAGCAATTTCTCGTTCACAATTAGATGTTGGGCCATTGCCGATTGGAGCAGTTGATTGGTAGTCACGGAGCAAAGAACACGACCGTTGAACGGCGCCACGCAGGCCGGACCGCGCCTTGAGAGAGCGGTCTGGGAGTACGTGCGCGCGTACTCGGCGCTGCACGGACGGCGCGAGACAGCCGAGCATCTCGGCGTGTCCCGCCACACCCTGTGGCGTTTCCTCGAACGGGGTCAGATGGGGCACGCCGTGCCATCCGCCGTCCTTAACTCCGTCGGCAACAGCGCCCGGGCGATTGGGGAAGCCACCTTCGAGCTCATCATCGACCTGGAGGGCCTGTGACCGGACCCTGCGCTGCGCTCCCTGCGCCAGGGGCTTGAACAGGCGCTCCTGCTGCTGTGCGCCACGCCCCTGGCCACCGTGGAGGACCTGTCCCGCTTCGGGCATGTCCCAGCCTCCACGCTCCGAGACCAGTTGAAGAAGCTGGTCGAGCGGGGCTTGGTGGACTCCGTGCCCCACCACTTGAGCGTCCTGGGGACTCGCCCTCAGCGCCGGTACTTTCCCACGGAGAAGGGCGTCATCGCCGGAGGCATGGCGACCAAAGGCGAGAAGCATATGCTACGGTCATACCCGGTTTCGAAGCAGTGGTTCCGGCTGCTGGCCGAGCGACTGGATGCCGTGGCTGTGCTCCACCGAGTCGCCGCCATGGTCGCCGACGCCGACCCGCACGACGACCCGGTGCGGGTTGACCACTACCGCAACGGCCCCTACGACATGCTGATCACCCTGTCCGGGGGCCGCTCCATCGGCCTGATCC
>DAOUKI010000026.1:0-2624 GCA_034421495.1 Dehalococcoidia bacterium
TTAAGCCTGTCCTGTCCGGGACTGCTCCCACCTTGGGACTCATTTGTTCGTGCCTAAGACTAATGGCTTACCTCTCTTATCCGTGCATGATATCACCTGTTGGATTGGGGGTGCTAGGCCATTGTGGCAGGCAATTCACCCCGGTTATTTTGCACTCCCCGTTGCGGCTCCGTTACACTTGACATTTTCCATGACATGCTTTAGACATGAACCAGATTACAGTCACTACCCGTATGGGTCCGACGAATTCCACGCCGCTAATTCATAGCAAGCTATACCTGAGTTGATGGCACTCTTCTCTAGTAAGGAGGCATAATTGAGCAAGATAAAAGTTGCAATCATAGGCGTTGGCAACTGTGCTTCGTCTCTGGTGCAAGGAGTCTACAAGTATCGGGAGGCGTCTGAGAACGGTTTCATTCCAGGTCTCATGCACACGGTGCTTGGCGGATACCACGTTGGAGACATAGAGTTTGTCGCCGCCTTTGACATCGATAAGAACAAAGTGGGCAAGGACCTTGGCAAAGCGATATACGCTCCGCCGAACAACACCGTCACCTTCCACGACGTGCCGCGTACAGGCGTAAAGGTGATGCGCGGCATGACGCACGACGGCATAGGCAAGTACATCTCCGACAAGGTGAAGAAAGCGCCCGGCGATACGGTGGATGTGGCCCAGGTGCTCAAGGACACCGAGGCCGACGTTGTGATCAACTACCTGCCGGTGGGAAGCGAAGAGGCCACCAGGTGGTACGCCGACCAGGTGCTGGAGGCGGGTACCGCTTTCATCAACTGCATTCCGGTGTTCATAGCCACCGGGGGCTACTGGCAGAAGAGGTTCAAGGACAAGAACATACCCATCATAGGGGACGACATCAAGTCGCAGGTTGGAGCCACCATCACACACCGTATGCTGACCCGTCTATTCCATGAGCGCGGCGTGAAAGTGGAGCGAACCTACCAGCTCAACTTCGGCGGAAACACCGACTTTGAAAACATGCTCGAGCGCGAGCGGCTGGTTTCCAAGAAGATATCCAAGACAAACTCGGTTACCTCTCAGCTTCCATACGACCTCGGCGATGGCAACGTCCACATAGGCCCCAGCGATTACGTGCCGTGGCTCACGGACCGCAAGTGGGCCTACATACGCGTGGAGGGCAGGACATTTGGCGACGTGCCGCTGAACGCCGAGCTGAAGTTGGAGGTATGGGACAGCCCCAATTCGGCGGGCGTGCTCATAGACGCCATCCGCTGCGCAAAGCTGGCCTTGGATAGAGGATGGGGCGGTCCCATGGTGGCGCCGTCTTCGTACTTCATGAAGTCGCCGCCTATTCAGTTCACTGATGACGATGCCCATGACCTGGTTGAGGCTTACATAGAAGGAGATGGTTCGGCCAACGATCAGCTAGCATAAGAGCCTGCTTCCCATGAAAATAGGGCTGGTGTCGCCATACGATTTCGCTTACCACGGGGGAGTGGTCGCCCACATCTCGCAGCTAAGCCGTCAGTTGGAGCGTATGGGGCACGAGGTCAAGGTGCTGGCCCCGGTCAAGTCTCCTTACACCATAGACCAGGACAACCTCATTCCCGTGGGTCGCCCTATCCCGGTGCCCAGCGGCGGTTCCATTGCCCGCATCTCCCTTTCAGTGTGGCGAGAGCGTAGAGTGAAGGCCATCTTGAAGGAGGAGGCCTTTGACGTAATTCACCTCCACGAACCCCTTGCGCCGGTGCTTCCCTTGACCGTGCTTCGTTTCTCCAACACGGCGAACGTGGGCACCTTCCACGCCTTTCACGGAAGGGGCTACATGTACTGGTTCGGCAAGAGGATAATGAAACGGTGGTTCAACAAGCTGGATGCGCGAATCGCCGTTTCAGAGCCGGCCCGGCAGTTCGTGAGCGGGTCGTTTCCCGCTGACTATCACATCGTCCCCAACGGCATAGACGTCGATTTCTTCGCCGAGGAGACGCCCCCCTTCGACGCCTTCAACGACGGGAAGCTGAACATCCTCTTCGTGGGCCGTATGGAGAAACGCAAAGGTCTCAAGTACCTGTTGCAGGCTTTCAGCAGGTTGAAGTGGGAGTACCCCAACACGCGCCTCATAGTGGTGGGCCCGGGCAATCCCGGCAAAGAGAACTACCGCATAATGGCGGAGCGTAACCTGCAGGACGTGGTCTTTGTAGGCAGAGTCACGGATGAGCAGAAGCGGCGTTACTTCAAGACCGCCCACATCTTTTGCGCTCCCAATACGGGCAAAGAGAGCTTTGGCATTGTGCTGGGGGAAGCCATGGCTTCGGGAAAGCCCATCGTGGCCTCCGACATATCGGGCTTTGCCAGCGTGATGACCGACTTCAGGGAAGGATTTCTGGTGCCCCCCAAGAACGATGAGATGCTCTATCTTGGACTGAAACAGCTGATGGATAGCCCTGAGTTGCGCTTTGACATGGGGAGGCGTGGCCTGAAAACGGTGCAGAAATTTCGCTGGGAGAGGGTAGGGGAGCAGGTGGTGGACATCTACCGGGACGCACTGGACCGCCGCGCCGGTTCGGCCTCATCCGTGGCGGCGGTGGGCCATTAGAGAAAGGGCCCGTGCCTCGCTGAGCCGCTACCTGGAGACCCCGGCGGCCCG
>DAOUKI010000027.1:0-2785 GCA_034421495.1 Dehalococcoidia bacterium
GACGACCAGATCATCTGCGTCGGCGGCATTGGCGCTCCTACGGTCGGCATAGAGAAGATGCGCGACAAGCAGGCCTACTACGCCCTTCGCGCCATCGAGGAGTACACCGGGACCAGGGCCACTTCCCTCGTCTCCAACGAGATCGGCGGCAGCAACTCCCTGGAACCGCTCATACCCGCCGCCATTTCCGGCCTTCCCGTGGTGGACGCAGACGGCATGGGCCGCGCCTACCCTGAGTTTCAGATGAAGACCTACTTCGTCTATGGCGTCCCCTACGTCCCCATGGCCGTCTCCGACGAAAAGGGGAACACTGCAATCATCCCGGAGGCTATCAGCGCCAAGTGGGTGGAGCGCATGGCGCGCGCCCTCACTATCCAGATGGGCTGCGTGGCCTGCTACGCCATTGCCCCAATGACCGCGGAACAGATACGCACCACGGCCGTTCTCGATTCGCTGACCCTGACCAAGAAGCTGGGAGACGCGGTGAAGAGGGCGCGTCGCCAGCATGAGGACCCCATCGACGCCATTCTGGAGGCCCACCCCGGCAAGGTGCTCTTCCAGGGCAAGATCGCCGACCTGGAGCGCCGCACCACCCAGGGCTTCGCCCGCGGAAACGTCACCATAGAAGGAATGGGGCAATACAACGGCGACCGCATGCGAATAGAGTTCCAGAACGAAAACCTCATCGCCCGCATCGACGGCGAGGTCGTATGCATAGTCCCAGACCTGATCTGCGTCGTCGATACGGAGCGCGGCGAGCCTATAACGACGGAGCTGTTGCGCTACGGCTTCCGCGTCACCGTGCTGGGCTTCCCCGGGCCGCACCTCTGGACTGCGCCGCCGGGACTGGCCGTGGCTGGGCCCAAAGCCTTTGGCTACGACGTGGAGTTCGTCCCGCTGGCGCTGGACCCGTCCAGGGTGCTGTCATCGTAACCTTGACCTCTCCCGGAAACTGGAAAAATGCGAGAGCTTGTGCAAGACTGGTCGACGGTCAAATCCTGAATAGGCGTGAAAATAATCCATGTGGCAGGTAACTGAGCAAGACCTGGAATCAATAGCCATAGGCGCCGGGATCCTCGGTACCGGCGGTGGCGGTAGTCCATACACAGGGATGCTCCGTGCCAGGCTGGCCATACGGGAGAACGGCCCCGTCAACGTCCTCTCCCCGGACGAGCTTGGCGACGACGACCGGATTATCTGCGTCGGCGCCATTGGCGCCCCTACCGTTGGCATAGAGAAGATGATCGACAAGCAGGCCTACTACGCCTTTCGCGCCATTGAGGAATACACCGGCTCCAAGGCCACTGCCCTCATCTCCAACGAGATCGGCGGCAGCAACTCCCTGGAACCGCTCATACCCGCCGCCATGTCTGGGCTCTCCGTGGTAGACGCAGACGGCATGGGCCGCGCCTACCCTGAGTTCCAGATGAAGACCTATTTTGTCTACGGCGTCCCCTATGTCCCCATGGCCATCGCCGACGAAAAGGGGAACTCCGCCATCATACCGGAGGCAATCAGCGCCAAGTGGGTGGAGCGCATGGCGCGCGCCCTCACTATCCAGATGGGCTGCGTGGCCTGCTACGCCATTGCGCCGATGAACGCGGAACAGATACGCACTACCGCAGTTCTCGGTTCGCTGACCCTGACCAAGAAGCTGGGAGATGCGGTGAAGAGGGCGCGTCGCCAGCATGAGGACCCCATCGACTCCATTCTGGAGGCCCACCCCGGCAAAGTGCTGTTCCAGGGCAAGATCGCCGACCTGGAGCGTCGCACCACCCAGGGCTTCGCGCGAGGAAACCTCACCATAGAAGGCATGGGGCAATACAACGGCGACCGCATGCGAATAGAGTTTCAGAACGAAAACCTCATCGCCCGCATCGACGGCGAGGTCGTCTGCGTAGTCCCCGACCTCATCTGCATCGTCGATACGGAGCGCGGTGAGCCGATAACGACGGAGCTGTTGCGCTACGGCTTCCGCGTCACCGTGCTGGGCTTCCCAGGGCCGCACCTCTGGACCGCGCCGCCGGGACTGGCCGTGGCTGGGCCCAAAACCTTTGGCTACGACGTGGAGTTCGTCCCGCTGGCGCTGGACGGAAACGGCCACTGACGCCCACACCGTCTTTCCCACGCAGGCGGGAACCCAGGGGCGGCGTGGGGTGATCTATCACTTGCACTGAGAGCAGGATATGAACCAAGTTGGAAATAGGAAGCTGAAACTGTACATCGCCACCAGCATGGACGGTTACATTGCCGGCCCTAACGGTGAAATAGACTGGCTGGACTCCGCGGGCAACCTGGACTACGGCTACCACGATTTCTACTCCTCCATAGACACCACTGTGATGGGCAACTCCACATACAAGCTGACCCTAACTGTTGATGAGTTCCCCTACGCGGACAAGGCCAACTACGTGTTCACCAGAAGCGCCCCTCCTCCGGACACGGCTAACGCAAGGTTTGTCTCGCGAGACATCGCCTCCTTCGTGAAATCGTTGAAGGGCTTGCCAGGGAAGGACATATGGCTTATTGGTGGGGGGCAAATCAACACCGTCATGCTCAACGCCGGACTCATAGACGAGATGATCCTCACCGTCTTCCCCCTGGTCTTGGGAGACGGCATCCCCCTCTTTGCGCCCGGAGCAAACCTCACCCGATTCCGCACCACCGGCTGTCAGTCCTATGAGACCGGCCTTGTCCAGTGGCGAATGACCAAAACTCAATCAACCCAGTAGAAAATCCGGCAGAAAGGTTAGAACAACACATGCGCATTGGCATAGACGTAGGC
>DAOUKI010000028.1:0-1943 GCA_034421495.1 Dehalococcoidia bacterium
CTAACAATCCTTTAACACCTTGTTAAAAGCACGTTCAACAAACCGTGCTAGCTTGAATACCACTAGGAACGGAGCGCTGCCGGTGTCACGAACAGAGTTGAAAACAAGGTTGAACGAGAAGGACAAGCTTTGGGGGGTTCCCATGGTCTTGAAGCCCGCCGGTCCCAAAACCGCAGCAAGCTTGCAGAACGACGAAAATGGCAACGACGCCGGTTCTGAACATAGCCTGGGGCAGGACGAGGGTCAGGAACGGAAGTCTCTCGGAGACCGCGTCAAGGACTTGATAGGGAGCGTTCTTGGGTTGCTCTTCATGCAGCAGACCCTCACTTCCCGGTGCTCTAGGTGTAGCAGGCCCATAGAAATCCCGGTGAGTTCGTTCCTGCGCGACGAGGTTTATCTGGCCAAGGAGGACTGGCTCTGGTCGTGCGAGCTCTGCTGGGACGAGTCACAAGGGAGACATCACTTCAGCAGCCAGGATTTTGGCTAGGAAACAACGGCAGACCAAAAGATCTAACAGGAGGGATAGATTGAGAAACGGTATATTGAAGGTTCGCGGACTTCTTGTCCTTGTGGCCGGGGCGTTGCTCCTCGGTTTGGCCGTAGCTTGCAGCAGCGACGGGACTACCGGAGAAGACGGCTTAAGCGGGTCGATAGAGATAGACGGTTCCAGCACGGTAGGGCCAATCTCCGAGGCGGTAGCGGAGGAGTTCAGCAAGGTACACCCCAGGGTGCAAGCCAACGTCTCGATATCCGGCACGGGCGGCGGGTTCAAGCGGTTCACGGTAGGCGAGACGGACATCTCGAACGCCTCCAGGCCCATCAAGGACTCGGAAGCTGAGCAGGCGCAGGAGAACAACATAGAGTACATAGAGCTCACGGTGGCGTTGGACGGACTGGCGGTGATGGTGAGCAAAGAGAACACGTTTGTGGACTGTCTGACGGTGGAAGAGTTGAACATGATCTGGGAGCCTGGGTCTGAGGTGAATAACTGGAACCAGGTGAGGAGCAGTTTCCCGGATGAAGCGATCAGGCTGTACGGACCCGACACGGACTCAGGGACGTTTGACTACTTCACGGATGAGATCAACGGAGATGAAGGTGTGTCGCGAGATGACTACACGGCCAGTGCGGACGACAACGTGCTGGTGCAGGGTATATCCGGCGACACCAATGCGCTCGGGTACTTTGGTTATGCGTACTACGCGCAGAATGAGGACAAGCTGAAGGTGCTAGGAGTGGACGGTGGGAACGGATGTGTGGCGCCCAGTGACGAGACTGTGGCCAGCGGTACGTATGCACCCCTGTCGAGGCCTATCTTCATCTACGTGAACACAGACAAGCTGAAGAGCAGCACCGAGTTGCAGGCGTTCATAGACTACTATCTGGAGAACACCGGCGAGCTTGCTTCCCAGGTGGGTTATACTGCGTTGACCAGCTACGATTCGGAGAAAGCCAAGGTTAGTGCTGCACTGACCGGATAGGATTGAATCTACATCCGCGACCTAGCAGGAGTACAATTGAGGGTGGCGTCCAGCACGTCACCCTCAATTGTGTTGAGGAGCCTCTATCTACCAATGGAACAGGACAGTACCGTGAAGACCAAGGTGAAACTGACGGCCGTCATCCACGGCCGCGTACATGGGGTGAGATTCAGGCGCTTCGTTCACTACCATGCCCAGCGCCTGGAGCTTACCGGCTGGACACGCAATCTGCCTGGGGGAGCAGTTGAAGTATGCGCAGAAGGGCCCAGGGAAGACCTGGAGCGCTTGTTGGAAGAGTTGCATGTAGGCCCTACCCGCGCCGAGGTGTCCGCGGTAGACGTGGAATGGGCGGACGCCGACAACTCCTTCGACTCCTTTGTCATGTATAGGTAAGTCTTGAAAGGGGACTTATATTACTTCCAATGGGTTGCGATTCTATCCGCGGCCTGGGCGGCAGTCAGG
>DAOUKI010000029.1:0-21495 GCA_034421495.1 Dehalococcoidia bacterium
GATCAGCTATAGATGCCGCCCTATCACTGGTCGTCTGTATCTTCAACCCCTTTGAAAAGAGGCTCAACCATTCTGTACAGTCCGTAAAATGCAGCCACGGTGCCCAGCAAGACCCCTAGCAGCGTAAATAGGGGAAGGGTGCCCGTCCTGTTGTCCAGCCAAATCCCTCCGGCTATGCCAAGTACAATGGCAATCGCCACGTACCAACCGAGTCCGAGCAGACGCATGGCGATGATAAACCCACGCCTATTCATGGCTCCCCCGTCAGACTTTGCGAAGTTTATCACATATCCATTCACTGTCAACGCTACTCTAAGCGTTGCCGTGCCCGTCTGCCCGCACGTCTCCCTTCTGTCATGCTGAGGATTGCAGCGACGAAGCATCACAGGCGTTTCGTCCGAAAGTACCCGTAGGTTTGCGGGCAAAGGCTTATGCCTGCTTGCCCGTCCGTCCGTTTGCTCGTATGCTCTACCCGTCATGAAGACCATTGGCCTTGATTTCGGCACCGAAAGCGTACGGGGCGTTCTGGTGGACGTGGAGAGCGGCGAGGAGATGGCCACCGCCGTCTCGGAGTACGAGCACGGCGTCATCGATGGCAAGTACCACGACCCGGACGACTACCTTCACTCCATGAACTCCGTCCTCAGAGAGCTAGGCCCCTCGGACGCTATAGGCGTAGACGCCACGGCTTGCAGCGTCCTGCCCTGCAAAGCGGACGGAACGCCGCTTTCCCGCCTATCCGACGATCCCCTCTCTCTGGTCAAGATCTGGAAGAACCACGACGCTCAGCCCCAGGCCGACCGCTTGAATGAGCTGGCGTTGCAACGCGGCGAACCGTGGCTTCCCCGCTACGGACGCGTATCCAGCGAGTGGTTCTTCCCCAAGGTTCTGCATACCCTGGAAGAAGCTCCCGCCCTCTACCAACAAGCCGATAGGTTCATTGAGAAGGCGGACTGGATTGTCTGGCAGCTCACCGGCAGGGAGACCAGGAACGCCTGCGCCGCCGGGTACAAGGCCATGTGGCACAAGAGAGACGGCTTCCCATCCGAGGACTTCTTTCAATCGCTGAACCCGTCGCTGGCGGGTGTCGTGCGGGAGAAGACCGGCTCAAGCGTAATGCCGGTGGGCGCGCCGGCAGGCCGGGCCAGCAAATATGGAGACGCCTTGGTGGCGGTGGGCACCGTGGACGCCCACGCCGCCGTGCCCGCAGCCGGAATCACGGAACCGGGCGCAATGCTGCTCGTGATGGGCACCAGCCTCTGTCACCTGACACTGGCCGGGAAAGAGGCGCTGGTCGCCGGCATGTGCGGGGCGGTGGAGGACGGCATCCTCCCCGGTTACTTCGGCTACGAATCAGGCCAGGCGGCGGTAGGCGATATGTTCGCCTGGTTCTCGCAGCAGTTCAACCTCCCCCACGTAGGCTCCGGCGAACCGGGTTCCCTGGTGGCCCTCGACTGGTGGAACGGCAGCAGGGAGCTGCAAAGAGCCGACCTCAGCGGTGTGCTGGTGGGACTCACCCTAGACACCACGCCGGAGGAGATCTACCGGGCGCTGGTCGAATCGGCGGCCTTTGGGACAAGGCGGATCATCGAGGCCCATGAAGCGGCGGGGCTTCCTATAGCCGATCTGCGCGCCTCCGGGGGAATCTCTGAACAAAACCCGTTCATCATACAGGTGTTCGCCGACGTGACGGCAAGGAGGATACGGATAGCCAGGACCAGCCAGGCGTCGGCGGTGGGCAGCGCCATGCTGGCCGCGATGGCGGCGGGAGCATCGCCTCATAACATGGGCGGCGTGGGCCCGCAGGAGTACCTGCCCGATTCCACCACCAAGAAGCGCTACGATGAGCTTTACTCCATATACACCGACCTCCACGGAAAATTCAGCGACGGCGCCATCATGGCAAAGCTCAGAGGAGGGAGTTGAAGCATGAAACAGAGAATCGCTCTATTCTGGCCCGGGGACTACAGGGACAAGCCCAACCAGTGGGCGCTTCCCGGCGTGGAAGAAGCCACCGCGCAACTGGAGAGAGCACTGGAAAAGCTGGGGTACTCTCCCTACCGTGTGGAGGGGTTCATAAGCAGACCCCACCAGTCCATAGAGAAGCTTGGCCCCATAGACGACCCGCTAATCGGCGTTTGCACCCACTGGCTGTACGGCCCTCATACCACCGACGGCGTTGTCGGGAAGGACACTCCTCTGCTGCTAGCAAGCAACTTCTCCGGCCAGTGGCCGGGGCTGGTCGGCCTGCTGAACACCGGCGCCTGCCTGGAAAGCGTGGACCGGCAGTTCTCCAGGGTCTGGACCAACGCCCCGGACTGGACCGCCGATGAGCAGTTCATGTCCAGGCTGGAAGAGTGGTGCTCCACCGGAGCCATCGCCTACGCTGAAGACGAGCTCTCATATCAGACGGACATCTCCTCCGACGCCGAGGCTATCGCCAAGAGTGTTGAGCAGGGCATACGAGACAGGCGGGTGCTGGCCCTGATGCTGGGCGACACCTCAATGGGCATGATCAACGGCTACTTTGGGCCCCGTCTGCTCAACCCCATCGGGTTCACCGAGCACAAGGTTGACCAAGCCTGGATCATGGACCGGGGCAGGAGCATCTCCGACAAGCGGATAGAGGACGCCTACCGGTTCGTCAGGAGCAACGGGGTTACCTTCCACTACGGAGAAGAGGGCGCGGAGGACTTCGACGAAAACGCCACCAGGGAGCAGCTGCGCGACTATCTGACCGTCCTGGACATGATCGATGAGTTCAAGGCGGACTGCCTGGGCTGGCAGTACCAGCTGGGCCTCCTCAACCTCCGCCCGCCGTCCGACTTCGCGGAGGGGCTGCTGAACTCGGTGTGCAGGCCGGAGTCCAACGGAGACACCATCGCCACCGCCACCGAGGCCGACCAGGGCAACCTTGTGGCAATGGAGATGATGAAGCGCCTTCTCAAAGCCAAGGGTCTGCACCAGTCCGTACTGTTCCACGACGTCCGCTGGGGCGCGGAACACGAGGGGCGGTTCATCTGGGTGCTGCTGAACTCGGGCTCCTCCGGGGCCTACGCCTTCAACCACGACCCGGATACGCTACGAGGAGTCCACTCCTACCGGCAGCCGTCGGGATACTTCCCCACTCCGGGAGGCACCTTTGCCGGCGAGAGCCTGCCCGGCGACATAACCTGGGCGCGCGCCTACATCAAGGACGGCAAGCTCTGGATGGACATCGGCAGAGGGGAGGTGGTGAAGCTGCCGGAACAGGTGCGCGACGAATGGTGGAACGGCACGACCAGGGAGTGGCCGTTCATGGCAACCGACATGGGCATCAGCCGGGACACCCTCATGGCGCACTATCTAAGCAACCACGTTGCCGTAGCCTACGGCGACATATTCCAGGAGATGGCGGCACTGAGCCAGTCGCTTGGCTTCCAGGTCAGGATACTCGGCAAGGCAGAGGAGGGAGCATGAGGATTCTAGTCGCAGGCGAGTCATGGATTACGCACACCGTCCACATCAAGGGGTTCGACAGCTTTGTCACCAGCGGCTACGAAGAAGGCGTGCGCTGGTTGAAGGCCGCCCTGGAGAAAGCGGGTCACACCGTGCATCACATGCCGAATCACCTGGTGGCCACCGATTTCCCTTCCACGGTAGAGGCCCTGCGCAGCTACGAAGTGGTGATGCTCAGCGACTGCGGCAGCAACACGCTGCTTCACCATCCCGATACGTTCATCAACTCTGAGAAGACTCCCAACCGCCTCCAAGCCATACGCGACTACGTGGCCGGCGGAGGGGCCCTGGTCATGATCGGCGGCTATATGACGTTTCAGGGCATAGACGGCAGGGCCAGGTATCACGGTACGCCGGTGGAAGAAGCGCTGCCCGTGAACATAGGCCAAGTGGATGACCGCGTTGAGGTCCCTGAAGGAGTGGTCCCCCTGGTGACCAACCCGGAGCACCCCGTTGTTCGTGGCATCGATGGCGAGTGGCCCGCCTTCTTGGGCTACAACAGGGTCGCTGCTCGTTCAGAAGCGGATGTTCTGGCAACCGCCGGAGACGACCCGTTTCTCGTGGTCTGGAAGTACGGCAAAGGACGATCGGCTGCCTTCGCCTCGGACTGCGGGCCGCACTGGGGCCCCTCGGAGTACCTGAACTGGCGCCATCACGACCGGCTGTGGGCACAGCTTGTCGGCTGGCTGACTGAGGGATAGGCGCCACCTCCTGGATGCCCGCCTACGCGGGCAAGACGGGGGTGGGACGGCGGCGCGGTCGTCATTCTGAGACGCGGCGGCGTCGAAGAATCCAAGGCGTTTCGTCTAAAGCACCCTAGCTTTGCAAGCAGAGGCTTGGGATTCTTCACTTCGTTCAGAATGACAGTTGTTCGCTCATATCCTTCGACAAGCTCAGGATGAGCGGATACTCCACGCCGTTCGTCGTTCCACCCTCCCCACCAGATTGCTTTGTTCCTCGCAACGACGATGGCGAGTGTCTGCCCTTAGCGGAAGAGATGCCTAGTTTGAAGCGGTCGAGGGCTGACCTTCCATACCTACCCACACCTCGCCGCCCTCAAACGCCTCTTTCTTCCAGATGGGCACGTTCTCCTTGATGCGGTTTACCACGTACTGGGACGCCGAGAACGCCTCGGCGCGGTGCGGCGAGGCCGCCGCCACTACCAGGCTGATTTCACCCACATCCATACGACCTAGGCGGTGCGCTATCGATACCACGGTGTCATCCCAGCGCTCGGTCACCTCCCCGGCAATGCGGGTCAGCATCTTCTCCGCCATCTCCTCGTAGGCCTCGTACTCAAGGTAAAGGACGCGCTTGCCGCCCGTGTGGTCGCGCACCGTTCCCAGGAAGGTGACCACCCCGCCCTTGTCGGGCGCGCGCACCGTGGAAGTTATCTCATCGGGGTCCAGGACGTCCCGGCTTATCCTGATCACAGAGCGCCTCCGCTGACCGGCGGTATGAAGGCTATTTCGTCGCCCTCCTGAATGGGGTGGTCTCCGGTCACGTACTCGGTGTTGACGGCTATCATGATGGGAACGCCGCCCTGCATCATGCCCCCGTAGCGTCTATCCAGCTCTCTTACGACGTGCGCCACCGTGGCCGTCTCCGGCAGGTCTAACTCGATTTCCGACTCGCCCGCCCTCTCTCTGAGGGCAGCAAATAGCTTGATTCGTGCTTTCATAGTCCTGCTACGTATTATAGCTTGGACAAAGGCGCTGTACAGTGAGCTTTTCGGACTGTCGAAGGGTGAAGGATCAGTAGTCGGCCACTAGGTTGCGTTCGGCGCTCGGCGTCCTCCACGTATGCTTCCATACGGCCGCTATAGCGAATGCGCCGGTCGCAACCAAGGCCATGGCGGGACCGGAGGGCATGTCGGCGTAGTAGGACAGGTACAGGCCGATCACCGCCGAGATGGCGCCTATGAGCGCGCCAATTGTCATGACATGTACGAACCTCTTGACGAGCAGGTACGCCGCTGCCGCGGGAGTTATCAGCATCGCCATGACCAAGACGATTCCCGCCGCCTGGATGCCAATCACGATGACAAGGGCGAGGAGGGCGAGGAGCACGTACTCCACCAACCCCGTCTTGATTCCGATCACCTTTGCCCCCACAGGGTCGAAGGTGGTGTAAATAAGCTGACGGTGGAACGCGTAGAGTCCCACCAGCACTACCGCCGCCAACCCCAGCGAAACGTAAACGTCCGTTTGAGATACGCCAAGCACCTGGCCGAGCAGCAGATCTTCGATGTTCACGTTTATGTTGTCGGCGCTGGAGAGCATCACCAGGCCCAGGGCAAACATGCCGGCAAAGATGATGCCTATGGACGTGTCCTCGCTGACACCCGTGCGCCGGGAGACGGAACCCATGGATAAAGCGACTAGGATTCCCGTAGGAACCGCTGCATAGAAAGGGCTGATCCCCAGCAGGAAAGCGACAACCATGCCGGGCAGCACGGAATGCGCCAGCGCGTCGCCCATGAACGCCCGCCCGCGAGTAATGACGTAGGCCCCGAGAACCGGACACATCACCCCAACGAGCACAGACACGACCAGAGCCCGGACCATGAAGCTGTATTGGAACGGCTCAAAGATATAGTCTATCATCGCCGCTGCTACCAGCACAGAAGTGGTTGGGGTCGAACTCGATTCCGTGGGACCCGTACATCTCCTCCATCACCTCCGGGGTGAACGCATCCTCGGGAGGGCCGCAGGCACACACGTGATGGTTGAGGCACAAGACTTGGTCGAACCGTTCGGCCAGATTGGTAAGGTCATGGGTGGCTAGGAGCACAACCCGCCCCTCGTCGCGTAGGGACTGGAGCACCTTTACAATCTCCTCCTGGGCGCCCACGTCGACGCCGCTAAATGCCTCGTCCAGCAGAATCACGCTGGCCTCCTGGGCCAAGGCGCGCGCTATGAAGACCCTCTGCCGTTGACCGCCGGACAGCTTGGTTATCATCGACGAGCGCTGCTCCCACAATCCGACCCGCCCCAGACAGGCCTTGACCATCTCTCTCTCTCTCTTGCCAGGCCGGCCGAACAGCCCAACATTGCAACAGCCCATGGTCACCACGTCCTCGACGGTGGCGGGAAAGACCCAGTTGATGGCGGCGCGTTGAGGGACGTATGCCAGCGCGCCCCGCGGAGTTGCCGCACCCCGCAGTGACACCGCGCCATCCGTTACCGGCAAAACCCCCGCAATAACGTCGAACAGGGTGCTCTTGCCCGCGCCGTTGGGACCCAGGACGCCCATCAGCGTGCCCGGCCCCACGTCGAAAGTAACGTCGGTCAACGCCTTGTGGCCGCCGCGAACCACGGTTAAGTCTTTGACGGTTATTTCCGGATCAAAGGTCATCATCGCCGAATTCTTACCTCCAGCCTAGCCTCTCACCCTCGAGCCCCGTCGGGGCGATGCCTATGCAGGCCATCATGATACTCAGTCTCAACGAATACAGCCCAGTAAACTAGCATTCTACCTTAGGGATGTCAAGGAAGGGAAGCTCAAGTCCTGAGAGATCAAGGTGGGCTTGGGTCTTCTGAAACCGCTGCCGCTATGTGCTCCCTGATCCTGCGGTTCAAAACACTCCGCTCCAGCAGCACCCTTCTATTGCATTCCAGGCACCTTAGTCCAATGTCAGCGCCAAGCCTGACCACCCGCCACTGGTAGCTACCGCAAGGGTGGGGCTTCTTCAGCCTCAATATGTCATTCAGATGGTATTCCCTTACCATGCAGCATCTACAGAGGCCAGAACACCGTTGATAGCGTCTCGCAGGTCGACCGTTGCCTTTCTTGCCGATTCGGCGAAATCATCTCCCCGCGAAGCGTATATGATGCCCCGCGACGAGTTGACTAAGATACGCCTGCCCTGAGCCGTGACGCCGTTTCTCACCGCTTCCTCCAATGCCCCCTCCTGCGAACCTATGCCGGGAATTAGGACCGGCATCTCAGGGCAGAGGGCCCGCACCTCTTTAATCTGCTCGGGGTACGTTGCGCCCAAGACCAGCCCGGCGTTCCCATGCCGGTTCCATGCGCTCACCTGCAGCGCCAGCTCCTGGTAAAGAGGCCTTGTACCGCCTGCGCCGGATGAGACCACCAGGTCCTGAAGGTCGACGGCGCCGGGGTTGGACGACCGGCACAGAACGAAAACGCCCCTGTCCGAGTACTCCAGGAAAGGCTCCACGCCGTCCCTGCCGCAGTAGGCGTTTATGGTAACCGCATCGAACCCCCAGTACTCGAACATTGCCCTGGCATAGGCCGTGGCGGTGTTCCCAATATCGCCCCGCTTGGCGTCGCCCAGCAGTATCACGCCGGGAGCCACGTCGCGTATGTGCTCAACCGTGCTTTTCAGCGCCTTTAAGCCGTCAAGACCCAGGGCTTCGTAGAAGGCGAGGTTGGGCTTGTACGCACAGACCAGGTCGTGAGTGGCGTCCACTATCGCCCTGTTGAACGCGGCAACGTCCGTGGTAGGCATCAAGCTTGGGTCGGGATCAAGGCCCACGCAGACAAGGCTTCTGCCAGCTTGGCAAGCGGAATCCAGTCTTTGGGCAAAGGTGGTCGGCATCTTCGTCTCCTGCTGGTCTAATTGTACCGTCAACCGGCTGCAAGCAATGCTATCCCCGTTGAGGATGCCGAAACAAGAGATGAAGCATGCATTCTCAACGTGCACCAGAGGACCGGAAAGAGAAGCCGTCACGCTATGAAAACAGAGTCCAACGCGCCAACCCCCACCGGCCAGAAGCTGTTGTGTGTTTTCAACCGCCTCTACAGCGATTACGGCCCCCAGCACTGGTGGCCGGGCGACGGCCCGTTCGAGACAATCGTTGGCGCAATCCTCACCCAGAACGTCTCGTGGAACAACGCTGAGCGAGCCCTCAACCGTCTCAAGCAAGAGGGCATTTTGTGTCCGGCAGGGCTGCGAGAGGTCGCCATTGAGGAGCTGGCGGGGCTGATCAAGTCCAGCGGCTACTTCAACGTCAAGGCGAAGAAGCTCAAGGCCTTCGTGGAGCACCTTGGCAAAGGCTACGGAGACAACCTGGAAGAGATGCTCCGGCAGGAGCCTGATGCGCTGCGCCGCGAGCTACTCTCCATATACGGCATCGGTGAGGAGACCGCCGACGACATCGTTCTGTACGCCGGGGGCTGGCCCGTCTTCGTCATAGACGCCTACACTCGGCGCATCCTGGAGCGACTCCATCTTGTCCCTGAAGGGCAGACGTACGCCGAGCTCCAAGCCTTCTTCCACAGCCACTTGCCCAGAGGCACCGAGCTGTTCAACGAATACCACGCCCTGCTGGACCACCACGCCGGTATCATCTGTGTACGTCGTGACCCGCGCTGCACCGATTGCGTCCTGCTGGATATGTGCCCCACCGGCAAGAAGCAGACCTTAACGAAACCTCTTTCCACTTGATGGGGGAAGGGACTTTAGGCTACACAAGACCATCGGACTAGCGGGAAGAGGCCGCCGCTTTCGCCTTCCCGGCCCGTTTGCGTCTCCGTACTGGCTTGCGCTCGGTGGGCTGCGCTTGCTCTCCGGGTCTCAGTATCCCTATGAACGGCAGGTTGCGGTACTTCTCCAGGTAGTCCAAGCCGTAACCGACAACAAACTCATCCGGAATTTCAAATCCCACGTAGTCCAGCTTCACGTCCACAATCCGCCTGACCTTTTTGTCCAGCAACGCGCAGACCCTCAGGCTGGCCGGATTCAGTGATTGCAGGTAGCGGAGCAGGTAATTGAGCGTCATGCCCGTGTCCACAATGTCTTCTATCAGCACAACGTGGCGGCCCTCTATGGGTATGTCCGGCCCTTTCTTAACCTGCACGCCCCCATTTTCAGCGCCGTTGCCGTTGCCATTGCCGCCATAGTAGGACACCGACATGAAGTCCATGGAAAGCGGCAGCGTTATCTCTCTCATCAGGTCAGCCATGAAGCAGAAAACGCCCCTGAGCACTCCCAGAAGAACGGGCTGCTTGCCCTTATGGTCGCGGGAGATGGCCTTGCCGATCTGGCGCACCCTTCGCTCTATCTGCGGCTTGGTGAACAGCACCCGCTCCACCTCGGGGACGTCCTCCTGGACCAGCGGGCCAAACCCGTACTTGGCCAGGAGGCGGTGTATGTCACGCCTATAGAGCAGCTTGACGTTCACATCCGGGTAGAGCTCGCGCAGATGGCGCATCTTCCTGTTCTTCTCCGTCACCAGGCTCTGTTTGAGCGTGGTCAACTCCACGTAGAGGTCCAGCTCCGGCAGATAGAAATCAGGGGTGAACATTTCCGCCACCCGTTCACCGTCCCATCTCAGCGGGAAGGAACGGGGCTCGTACAGCCACTTCACGCCATAGAAGTCCAACAGGCTGGTGAAGTCATCTTCGCTGGGATGTGCAAAGGGCCGGTGCGTTGTGGGCACCGGGTAATGCTCCATTGGCGTGGCTACGGGAGGGGTATCGATTGAAGGAGATTCGACCGCGGCTTTGGGAGCCCTGCGCCTGCGCGTACGGGGTTTCGCGGCAGTTTCAACCGCCGCTTGGGCGGTCTGAACGTCGCTGGTCTGGTCGCCCGCATCCACGGCTGAGGGCGAGGCTCGCCCCGTCCGCCTACTGCTGCGGCGCTTGGATCCATCGCTCTGGTTTACCCAGGCTTTACTCTGATCGATAGAAGAGGCTGGCTCTTCTGAAATCGATACATTCTCCATCAAGCTATGCCTAATAATAGCTCAAACAGTCTAAAAGTGGCAACCTTTGCCGTTCCTTTTAATTATTTTTTCCGCTTCCGTCAGTATTCGTTAACGGGCAGCACACTATAAGAGCTTCCCCGTCCCAAGCTGTCCACGGCGGCGCGCGCCGTGTCCAGAGACGTGAAGCACGAGATGCGCCGTTCCACGGCGGCGCGGCGTATCTCAAAACCGTCTCGCAAGGTTGACGCCGACCCTGAGACAGTATTGATTACGGCCTTCACCGCTCCGTCTTCTATCACGTCCACCACGTTGGGATGGCCTTCCCCCAGCTTCTTTGCTATGCGTCGGACTTCAAAGCCAAGGGCGCGGATCATTGCCGCCGTGCCCTCCGTCGCGTACAGGTCGCAATCGGCCTCAGCCAGGGCCCGTATCAGCGAAACCGCTTCCGCCTTGTCCTTGTCGGCGATGCTGAGCAGCACCGAGCTTCCACGCTGCAGGTCAAGTCCGCTGGCCAGCAGGGCCTTGGCCACGGCGGGCATGAAGTCATGGTCAACGCCCATGACCTCTCCCGTGGACTTCATCTCAGGCCCCAGATACGTGTCCACTCCCACCAGCTTTGACATGGAGAACACCGGCGCCTTTACCCCCACCAGTTTCGCTTTCTTCCACAACCCGCCACTGTAGCCCTGCTCCCGCAGCGTTCTGCCAAGCACTACTCTTGTAGCAAGCTGCACCATGGGCACGCCGGTGACCTTGGAGAGGAACGGCACGGTGCGGCTGGACCTAGGGTTGGCCTCCAGCACGTATATCGCCGAGACGTCGTTGTCGTCGTACTTGAACGTCGCCGGATCGCGATAGGGGTCCATTCCCATGATGACGTACTGGATATTGATCAGTCCCTTGGTGCCCAGCCCCAGGGCTATGCGCGTGGTGTAGTCGACCAGCGTGTCAACCTCTGTGGTGGTCAGGGTCAATCCCGGGTATATGGCCATGGAATCGCCGCTGTGGACACCGGCGCGCTCCACGTGCTCCATGATGCCGGGAATCAGCACCTGCTCGCCGTCGCAGATGGCGTCGACCTCCACCTCACGGCCTTCCAGGTACTTGTCTATCAATATAGGTCTGCCGCGGCCTATCTCCACGGCGGTGGTCAGATAGCGGATGAGCTCCGTAGCGTTCTGCACGATCTCCATGGCACGGCCCCCCAAGACGTAGCTGGGCCTGACCAGTACGGGATACCCTATCTGCTGCGCTACGTTCAGCCCTTCCTCCACCGTAGTCACTGCCGCGCCGGGCGGCTGCGGGATTCCCTGCCTGGCCAGAAAGTCCTCGAACTTGTGCCTGTCGGCGGCGATGTCTATGGCCTGCGCCGACGACCCCAAGATGGGCATCCCCAAGCGCCCCAAAGACTGCGACAGGTTGATCGCCGTCTGCCCTCCAAACTGCACCACCGACGGAGGGTACTCAACTCCGCCGTCAGGCGTCTCTATAGCCTCGTTTTCCAGTATGTCCAGGACGCTCTCTTCATCCAGAGGTTCGAAATAAAGTCTATCGCTGGTATCGAAATCGGTGGAAACAGTCTCCGGGTTGGAGTTCACAATGATGCTGGCCGTACCCTCGTCCTGCAGGGCCCAGGCGGCATGTACGCTGCAGTAGTCGAACTCAATCCCCTGCCCTATTCTGATAGGCCCGCTGCCTATCACCAGCGACTTGTTGCCGGGCAGCGGCGGAGCCTCGTTCTCCTGCTCGTACGTGCTGTAGAAATACGGCGTTTGCGCCTCAAACTCAGCAGCGCAGGTGTCCACCATCTTGTAAACCGGCCGGACTCCCCACGACCGGCGCAAGTCGCGTATCTGGTCAGGCAGGCGGTCGGCCAGGGTGCCTATGTACTCATCGGAAAAGCCAAGACGCTTGGCGGAGCGCAATAGGCGCGGAGTGAGGGGCTCGGCCAGCAACTGCCGCTCCATATCCACGATGTTCTGCATACCGCTGAGGAACCAGGGGTCTATCCCCGTGCGCCGGCTGAGGTCCTCTACGGAAACAGAACTCCTCAAAGCGGCCATGAGAGCCCAGAGACGCGTGTCGTTGGCTTCCGTGGGTAAGCTTTCCAGCAAATCGTCTACGTCGCCTCTCCAGGTGGGGTCCTGCCAGAGCAGGGTCTCCGTCGATTGCTCCAAGGAGCGCACCGCCTTTTGCAGCGCCGCCTCAAAGGTGCGATCAATGGCCATCACCTCACCCGTGGCCTTCATCTGAACGCCCAGGTTTCGTTCCCCCGTGGGGAACTTGTCGAAAGGCCAGCGAGGTATTTTCACAACGCAGTAATCAAGGGCCGGCTCAAAAACGGCCAGCGTTTTGCCGGTAACCCTGTTCGCAATCTCATCCAAGCGCTTGCCGATTGCAATCTTGGCGGCAACGCGGGCTATGGGATAACCGGTAGCTTTGCTGGCCAGCGCAGAGCTGCGGCTCACCCTGGGGTTGACCTCTATGACGTAGTACTGAGGCGACGGCTCCTTGCCATCGGCGAATTCGTGAGGGGCGGCCCATGGATGCGGCGATAGAGCGAACTGAATGTTGCAGCCGCCTTCCACTCCCAGCGCCCGGATGATGCTCAGAGCGGCGCTGCGCAGCATCTGGTACTCCTTGTCGGAAAGGGTCTGGGTGGGCGCCACCACTATGCTGTCGCCGGTGTGCACGCCCATGGGGTCTATGTTCTCCATGGCGCATACCGTGAGGCAGTTATCGGCGCCGTCCCTCATTATTTCGTATTCGACCTCTTTCCAGCCCAAAAGGTATTTTTCCACCAGCACCTGGTGAATGGGGCTGGCGTCCAGTCCACTGGTTGCCGCCTGTTCAAGGTCATCCCATCCGCTGGCAACCCCTCCTCCGGTGCCTCCCAGCGTGTAGGCGGGACGCACCACCAGTGGAAACCCAATCCTCTCGGCAGCTTCCCTGGCTTGCTCCAAAGAGGTTACCGTTTCGCTTTCGGGCACCGGCTCTCCCATATCTATGAGCAGCTGGCGGAACATGGAGCGGTCTTCAGCCGTTTTTATGGTTTCCAGGGGCGTACCCAGCAGGCGAACGCCGTACTTGTCCAAGATACCCGCTTCGGCCACCTCAACCGCCAGGTTGAGCCCTGTTTGGCCGCCCAATGTGGGAAGCAGCCCCTGCGGCCGTTCCCTCTGTATGATCCGTTCGATGACGTCGACGGTAAGAGGTTCTATGTAGACCACGTCGGCAATGCCCTCGTCCGTCATGATAGTGGCGGGGTTGGAGTTGACCAGAACGGTGGTCACACCCTCCTCCCTAACGGAACGGCACGCCTGTGAGCCGGCATAGTCAAACTCAGCAGCCTGCCCAATGACTATGGGCCCTGATCCAATGATGAGAACTTTATTTATCTGAGGAGGAAGTTCTGTCACTCCATCCCTCATTCACCAACAAAAAGCAAGATGAATCCTCTTTTTCGCTAAAGCCGAGTTTCCAGGCACAAGTTCAGCCAGTTTGGCCCTCATGATCTACTTACCTCTTTTATCATCGACAGGAACCTGTCGAAGAGGTATTCATTGTCCCAAGGCCCAGGAGCGGCCTCGGAATGGAACTGTATCCCCATGATGGGGAACTCCCTGTGAATCATCCCCTCAACCGTGCCGTCATTGAGATTTACGTGACTCACCTCCATGCCTGCGGGGAACGTATCGGCATCCACTGCGAAACCGTGGTTCTGAGCCGTGATGTAGACGCGGCCCGTAGCCAGGTCTCGCACGGGGTGGTTTGCTCCGTGATGCCCGAATTTGAGCTTATACGTTTGCGCTCCGAAAGCCCTGGAAAGAAGCTGATGGCCCAGGCAGATCCCCATCACCGGCAGCTTGCCAACCAGGCCCTTTACCATGTCCACAGCATAACCCAGATGAGCGGGGTCTCCCGGCCCGGGCGAAAACACTATCCCATCAGGCTCCAAGTCCAATACATCTTCGGCAGTGGTGCTGGCCGGCACAACCGTTGCCCGGCAACCCCTGGCTTCAAGATTCCTCAGTATGTTGTATTTCAAACCGCAGTCCGTGACTACAATGTGCGGACCGTAGCCATGCTCAGGCGTCTTTTCATTCCAAGCATAGGAATCGCCGGTAGTTACGGAAGCAACGTGGTCCAAGTCATCATATCTTGGCGCACGGCCAAGCCGTTCCCGCGCCTCTTCCGGGCTCAACTCGGAAGTAACGCACCCCATCATTGCGCCTTCCCGCCGGATGCGCCTGGTCACGGCACGGGTATCCACCCTGCTGATGCCGACTATGCTCTGGCTTGCCAGGTACTCGTCGATTGCGCCGTCGCTGCGGTAATGGCTGGGATGCCTGGACTGCTCGCGCACCACGTACCCGGCCACCTGAATCCGCCGCGACTCCACGTCCCGCTCGTTCACTCCGTAGTTGCCGATGAGCGGATACGTAGCCACCACTATCTGCCCGGCATAAGATGGGTCGGTGAGGATCTCCTGGTAGCCGGTCATAGAGGTGTTGAACACAACCTCGCCGAAGGTGGTGCCAACCGCTCCCATAGATTCGCCCTGATAGACGGAGCCGTCCTCCAGCACCAGGTACGCTTCTCTAACCTCCAACGGTTCCCACCTCGGCTAGCTCTGAATGCACTATTCTGCCACCCGCTATGGTGGCCGTTACTCGACCTTTCAAGGTGATCCCTTCCAAAGGGGTGTTCTTGCCCTTGGAAGCGAACTCATCGCTATGCACCACCCACTCCTTTTCAGGATCGAAGACGACGATGTCGGCGGTAGTCCCCTCTTGCAGCGTCGTCAGATGAGCGTATCCCTCACCGAGTACGGAGAGGGAGCCGGTGGTCAACCTCGCAACCAATGTGTTCAGGTCTAATTGGCCGCTATGCACCAGTCTCAACACCAATCCCAAAGCGGTTTCCAAACCGCTGAACCCGTATGCCGCATCGTCATACGTCACCAGCTTGTCAATGACTGTCTGGGGCGCATGATCCGTGGCAATTGCATCTATCCACCCCTCTCGCAATCCCGCCACCAAGGCCTCCGCGTCCCGCTGAGTCCTCAGTGGAGGGTTCACCTTGGTAAGCGTATCGTATGCTTCGGGACCAAGCGGCCCGCTCAGGGGCCCGTCTTTGTCATGTCCCAGGGCCCAGGTCTCGTCCAGCGTGAGGTGGTGAGGCGTAACCTCCGCGGTTACCTTCAGTCCCTGTTGTTTTGCCAATCGAACCATCTCCACCGCGCCGCGTGTCGTCAGATGCGCCACGTGCAGATGCCCGCCCGTTAGCTGGGCCAGCGATATATCACGGGCAATCATCGTCTCTTCAGCGGCGGCAGGCCAGCCGCCCAACCCCAAACGGTTGGAGAGCCACCCTTCGTTTACCGGCGCTCCGTGTGAGAGCTCGGTATCCTCGGAGTGCTGCAGTACGGGGAGTCCCAGTCCGCCTGCATAAGCCAGGGCCTGGCGCATCAGGTGGGAATCCTCCACGGGGCTTCCGTCATCGCTGAAGCCCACAGCGCCCGATTGGGCAAGCTCCCACATCTCGGCCAGCTCTTTCCCGGCCCGGCCTTTGGTCACGCTGCCTATCGGCAGCACACGAGCCTTCCCCGCCGCCGCGGCTTGGCGCAGCACGAACTCCACCGTAGAGGCGTTGTCCATGGCGGGGTTGGTGTTGGGCATGGCGCAGATGGTGGTGAACCCACCTCTGACGGCAGCTTCTACACCGGTAGCAACGGTCTCTCTATCTTCGTAGCCCGGCTCTCTTAGATGCACGTGCAAATCAATGAAGCCGGGACAGGCCACAAGCCCGTCGCCTCTTATCACATGGCAACCCGGCGGCGCGTCGCCGTTGCGCACCGCTCCGCCCGCTTGCTTTATGACCCCATCGACTATGAGCAGGTCGCCCGTCTCGTCCACTCCCCTGTGGGGATCAATGAGACGCACCTCTCTTATCAGAATGGAGTCCGCGCCGTTCACTGCTGCTCTCCCTGGGCTTGACTCTTCTGCCGGGAGCCCACCAGCAGATAGAGCAACGCCATGCGCACGGCCACGCCGTTGTGCACCTGCTCCTCTATCAACGACTGCGTTCCGTGGGCAACGTCGGGGCTTATCTCCACTCCTTCGTTCATTGGGCCGGGATGCATCACCAGAGCGCCGGGCTTTGCCAGGGCCAGCCTATTCTTGGTGATGCCGTACATCTTCGAGTATTCACGCAGCGTGGGGAGAAGCCCCGCCTCTTGGCGCTCCAACTGGAGGCGTAAAGGCATTACAACGTCCGCTTCACTGATGGCCCTCTCTATACTGGTCTCCACCTTCACTGAGCCAAACGAATGGCCCTCCCTTAGGTGCTCGCCGGAGAGGAACTCCTGGGGCAACAGCGTGGGAGGCGCGCACAGCACTACCTGAGCTCCCGCCGTCCGCAAGGCCCACAGGTTGGACCTGGCGACCCTGCTGTGGGTGACATCCCCCACTATGACAACCTTAGCGCCGTTCACGGAGCCTAAATGCCGCTTCATCGTGTACAGGTCCAGGAGGGCCTGTGTGGGATGGGCATGCCAGCCGTCTCCTCCGTTGATGACGCCCGTGCGCTCCAGGTTCCGCGCCATGAAGTACGGAGCGCCTGAATGCGGGTGCCTTACCACTATGATGTCCGTACCGGTTGCCTGCAGCGTCCGCACCGTATTGAGAAGGGATTCGCCTTTCTCAACGCTGCTGCCGGATGACGATACGTTGATGACGTCGGCGCTGAGCAGCTTCCCCGCCTCTTCGAAAGAGACCCTGGTGCGGGTGCTCACTTCGTAGAACAGGGTGACTATCACCTTGCCTCTCAAAGTGGGGACTTTCTTGATGTCACGGCTGAGCACCTCCCGCATAGCGTCCGTGGTGCCCATCACCAAGTCCAGCTCCTCGTGGGAGAAGTCGTCCAGGTCGAGCAAGTGACGGCGGACGCCATCGACCATGCTTGGCCGGGCGATTGTCTTAGCTTGCTGTACAGTGGATGCCATAGCGGTCAGTGCCTTCATCGCCGGATAGGAACCGGCACAAGCACAACCTCTTCTACCCCATCCACCTCGGTCAACCTCACCTGCACCTGTTCTTGTAACGTTGTCGGTATGTTCTTGCCCACGTAATCGGGCCGGATGGGCAACTCCCTGTGTCCACGATCTACCAGTACGGCCAGCTGCACCTGCTCGGGCCTACCCAAGTCGATCAATGCATCCAAAGCGGCGCGTATGGTGCGGCCCGTGAACAGCACGTCGTCCACCAGCACCAGTTTGCGGCTGTCCACGCCCTGCGGGATCTCCGTTGAATGCACAACCGGCGGGCTGCCGGTCGCAATGTCGTCCCGGTATAACGCTATGTCCAACGCGCCGACGGGCACATCTCGCCCCTCTATGCCAGCGATTCGCTCCGCCATTCTCTGAGCTAGAGGAGCGCCGCGGGTCCTTATCCCCGCCAGCACCAGCCCCTCTACTCCTCGATTGCGTTCCACTATTTCATGGGCTATACGAGTGATCGCCCGTCTCATGTCCTCCGCCGAGAGTATGCGTCTTTCCATCATTAAAAAACCCCTGCCAGTGGACTGGCAAGGGTCTACAACATTAGTATTCCTAATCCGGCCGCAGCCGTCACCTTACCAGCCTCACGGGACTGACTTGAAGGTTATAACCTCGGCCTCCTTGAAGGCCTTGGCTCTACATTCAAAGTATAGCACCGGCCTCAGCCAGGTTACAATCTACAATCGCCGGATTAAAACACCTTTTTACTCTTTCACATAAGTGTACAATGGGGCCGAGTTGCAACCTACGCCAATTGAAAGGGTGACCATGCCTATATACATCCAGCTATTGACTTTGACCCCCGAAGGACGAGAACGAGCGCTGGAAGACCCGGAAAGCGTACGACGGGCCCAGTATGAAATAGACATCCCGGGGATAGAGTTGCTTGGGGAGTACGGCGTCCTTGGCGACATCGATTTTGTGAACATAGTGCAGGCGCCCGACAACGAATCTATCGCCAGGTTTTCACTTGAGCTCGGTGTGAGAGCGGGGGTGCACATCAACACCATGCCCGCTATACCCATATCGCGGCTTGAAGGGGCAATAAGGAGAGAGATCCCCTCCCTGGTAACCGGAGCACCTCCGCCTGAGGACAACGAAATAATTCCCATGGTGCAGGACCAAGACGAGGGCTAGCCTAGTACCAGACTAGTTCCACTCTATCCCCAGGTGCTTGACCGTTCAGGCCGTTGTTCAGCGTGTGCGGGGTAGGGCCGCCGTTTCTAATTTGCACCTAAGCGGGTACATTCAGAAATCTGAGGGAGACTAGGCAATGAGACATTTAAGGCGACTACAACGGCGGTCACTTCTTGCGGGACTTGCCGTGGGAATTGTCGTTGGTGCCGGGTTAACTCTGGCTGTCGTGAATGTAGAGGAGATCGAGATACGGTTACTCCAAGCTTCATACGATTTGAGGGGTTGGAGAGCTGACGATGATGACCGTGACCGAGTGTTGGCCCTTCGCGATGAGCGTCATCACTTCTACACTTTTGAGGACCTTTGGCCGGAGCTCAGAAGGGCTAGAGAGCTATATTGGCTTGAATGTTCGTACGGTGAGGGCGCCGACGATATACCGTCCTCCCAGGTAACCGTATCGGGCGGCTTTAACGGCTACACCATAATAGTCCCATATAAGAACGTCTGCTTACCAGGTGACGACCCGATCGGCACCATTAAAGGCACATACTGAGGAACTGAACAACTAGGGCGAAGAGCCGGAGGCGAGCTATAACCTAGCTGGCGCACCGCCCCGGGATCGGTTCGCACAGGATTGTATATAATTCCCTTAGGAAGACAACTTCGTCCTATGTAGTAGCTTAATATAAGAGACGCTCCGCCACTGATGCGGAGCGTCTCTTTGCGTTTCAGGCTACCCCACTTTGACTCCAGCCTCTCAGGACGAGATCAGTCCCTCCTGCGGCTGTGTCCAGGCGAGGTTGTAAAAGGGAGCGAACTGCGGCGCGCGTGGTATCGGCATCGCTCCGAATGGCACGTCGATAATCACCGGAGCCTGCTGCGCCAGCGCGGCGGGGATCAGTGATTTCAGCTGCATGGGGTCGTCAGCCCTCATACCGATTGCGCCGAACGACTCGGCGAACTTGACGAAGTCCGGGTTGTGAAGGTCTGTCCCGTAAGCCCCTCCAAACGACTCGTCCATATCGCGCGCCACATTGCCGTAAGAGTCGTTTCTGAACACGACGGTTACCACATTGATGCCGTACCGGACGGCCGTAGCCAGCTCGGACGCATTGAACATGAACCCACCGTCTCCGGCCATGCAGACGACGGGCCGGTCGGGCCTGGCGACTTTGACGCCCAGAGCCGTAGGGAATGCATAGCCAAGGTTGAATGAGTAGCCGGAGTCTATATATGTCTTCGGATGATTCACCTGCCAGTGGGTGCGGGCATAATAGCCGAATTGCGTAACGTCCCAGACTGTGAAAGCGTCCTGCGGGATGCCGCTCTGGATAGCCTCTAGCACCGGGTACTGAGGCTCCCTTAGCCGGATGTCATAGTAGGCAATCAAACTGCGGGCCGCCTTCACGGCCTCCACAGGCGACGGACGCTTTCCCGCCCCGGCCTCCATGAGGAGCGGAAGCAGAGCCTCTATGGTTGCCCTGGCGTCCCCGTGGAGTGGAAGTGTGTTGGCCTGGACTCTGGTGAGCTCTGTGTCGTCTATGTTGATGTTGACCAGCGTGGACGCCTCTCCCGCCGGGTTGCCAAGCGAAAAGCGGGCGCCGATCCCTATAACCACGTCGGCGGACTGCATTACCTCGTAGAGCTGGTTCATCTCTTGCCGCTCGCCGCGGGGGCTGAAGCATGAGCCGTATGACAGCGGATGGCTGTCGGGAATCGTTCCCTTGCCGCCGCTAGAGGTGACGACGGGTATGTTTGTCGCCTCGGCAAGCTTGACAAGGGCGTCTTCCGCATCCGAGCGCGCCACGCCGCCGCCGGCGTATATCAGGGGTATCCGCGACCTGGCAATAACTTGAGCGGCCTCTTGAAGGTCCTGCAGGCCTGGCACGATTCGGGAGATGCGGGCGGGATTGCGTAGCGAGACCTCCTCTCGTTCGACCCCGGCCTCAGGCGGCATTTCGATCAGAACGGGCCGCGGACGGCCGGTGCGCATCTGTCTGAACGCCTCAAACACGGCATACGGCGCCTCTCGAGGCCTGGACGCCATGCCCCGCCACTTGGTCACGGAGCGCACTGCGCCGGACTGGTCGGCGATTTCGTGAACGGCTCCCAGGTTCTTGCCGATCGCGCCGCGGGGGATCTGACCCGCTATGAGGAGTACCGGCGTGGAGCGCGAGTAGGCAACCGACAGCCCGGACGCGGCGTTGTAGAGACCCGGGCCAGGGACGACCAGCGCCACCCCGGGTCTTCCCGACGCACGGGCATAGCCGTCGGCCATGAATGTCGTGGCCTGCTCGTGCCGGGTGGAGATCATGCGTATGCCGGGCTCGTCCCTGAGCGCCGCAACAATCCCATAGATCTGAATACCCGGTACTCCGAAGACGACCTCTACGCCTTCCCTCACCAGTGATCCGGCGAGCGCCTCGCCTCCGCTCATCTTTACCATGATTGCCTCTCTCAAAATCGCATTTTACTCCATAGCCCTACGGCGCGCCAAACATCATAAAAGGTTACGGGAAATCGGCCTGTAAGTCACGGCGGTGTTACACACGCCGGGTAAATCTTCGGGTAAGATCGACCAAACTTGATGAACATAAAGAGAAATGCAGCAATAGTAGCTTCGTTAGCAATTCTAATGGGAGGGCGCAACCCAAGCCATTGAGAGCTAGACTGTCTCGATACAAGTGGGAGTTGTGGCTACTCATTGGGATTCCCGTCTTGGTGCATGTAGCCCAAGTCTTCCTATCTGCTTTCCTCGTCCAACTCGTAGTGTGGAATAGCTATAGCCATTCTCTTACCGGAGGCATCGCCAGACTGATTCTCCTATCGGCTTTCTACTACCTATGGATCAGGCACCTAGACCGTGAGTTTCTTGCAGCGCTTTGGGGGTATCTGATTGCGGTAACGGCTATAGGATTCGTCGCCAATGTGATTCTCGTTGTCCTTCACATGGTGTACGGGACACCGAGTTGGCCGCTCTTTGCGGGAACGCTGAGTATAAGCCTCTTCCTAGAGCTACCGCTATATCTTGTCCTGCTCTACTTTGCCCGGAAGCTAACCAGGACTGGCCTCTCCTATGCGTTCTTTCTGGTTGTGTTCACGTCCCTGAACCTGATTGTTCTTCCG
>DAOUKI010000030.1:0-4479 GCA_034421495.1 Dehalococcoidia bacterium
TCTTTGTCCTTAGTCCACTCGCTTATGTGGCCGTCAAGCTCATCCTGGTTGCGCAAGCGCAATATGGGGTCGGCAAACCCGTCTTCTTCAGCCCACTCCGGAGAGCCCATCTCCTTGACCAGTGCGTCCCATTGATCGTCCGTCTCAGCGGTAATGGCTATCCATCTATCGTCGCCCTTGCATTGGTAGACCCCGTGGGGCGCCAGGTAGTTGTGCCTGTTGCCCATGGACTGTCCGCTGCGGCCATTGGAGATGTAGTCCATGAGGGCGTCGCCCATTGTGGACACGCCTATCTGGTACATGGCAAAGTCCACCCACTGGCCTTCGCCGGTACTGTTGCGGTGATGCAACGCGGCCAGTACGGCGAACACGGCCATCCAGCCTACGTGCTGGTCGAAGAAGGAGATGCCAACCCGGCGAGGCCCTTCTTCCGGGTAGCCCGCGAACTGGCTGAGACCGCACGTAAGCTCGAACATTCTGCCTATGCCTGCATACTGCCGCCAGGGGCCCGTATATCCGAACCCCGTATTGGATAGATATATCAGGTCAGGCTTGATCTGACGGAGCTCTTCATAGCCCAGGCCAAGGCGGTCCATGGTGCCGGCCCGGTTGTTTTCTATGATAACGTCCGACACCCGGATTATGTCTTTGAAGGCTCTAACGGAGTCATCCTCTTTGAGATTGAGGGTCACTCCAATCTTGCTTCTCTGCAATGTGTTGAAGCTGCCGTCCCTATCCCAATGCCTTTCGCCCGGATCGTTTTCCGGGAATACCCCGCCCTCTGTTCTGAAAAGGGTATGGCTGTCGACCTTGATCACTTCCGCTCCCATGTCCGCCATGATGTGCAACGCCGTTGGCATGGCAACCATGGTAGTGGAGTCTATGATTCGCACTCCTTCAAGCGCTCCGCTCATCTTTCACCTCGCAACATAACGTTTCAGCCATACTAGCTCTATATTACAAAGCGACAGCCCAGAATCAATAGGCTGCCGCTTTGCCATATCCACCTTATTGGTATCACACCGGGTTCACTTCGCCCGTCCTTTGTCGCTTAGTGAGGGATGGGCAGAGTTACCGGGTGGCCTGGATTGGGCAGATACACGGTCCCCGTGCCTTCCGCCACAGTGGTGCCCAGCTGGTTGACCCCGCAAATTTGCACGTCTACGGCAAAGTACGTCTCGGAGCCAACTTGCTCGGTGCGCTTCTGAGTCACTTCACCGTTGAGCCACATTGTGTCGCCGTACAGCCAGTGCTCCGGCACGCAGATATCGAGACTGCGAACAAAAGCGTCGTCGCCCATCCAGTGAGTAAGCACCTGTCCGGCCAGGGCAACGCGCTGGATGCCGCGGCTTGGAGGCGACTTGAAGCCCATCTCCTGGCAGGAGAGGATGTCCTCAAAGCTCTGGTCGGCGTCCCAGTAAGGCCAGTTGGTGGTTGGGTTGGTCACTACTCTGCCTGGGTACTTGTCCTTCAAGTCGTGGTAGACAAGGGCGCCCAGGGCCAGGGACTTGGCTTCTGCCACCACCCAGGCCATCATGTCGGACAATGTCAGGGGTCCCTTACCCAGTTGAGGCAGCTTCTCTCCGACTTCCACGTCGTCCCAGTAGCGTAGCAGCTTGCCGCGCGGCTCGGGTTCGGCTTCGATGTCGTTCTCTATCTGGCTGATTTCCTCGTCGGAATAGCGATAGATATCCCTGGGTTCTATCATGTCCTTGCCGCGCTCGTAAGCCACCATGGTGTTGACGCCCGTAGCGCAGCCAACGAGACCTCCGTAGGAGTTGCGGTACACCACGGATGACTCCACGCTAGCAGAATCATGACCCCAGGTTGAACCGGCGTTTCCTGCGCCGCTTACTTTGATGCTGCTATCCAGTCGGTCACCGACGCGGATGATGTCGGTCCATTCAAAGGAGGCGCGGGTGAGAAATGGAGAAACGCCGTACTGCTTGTTGACGTACGGGCCCGCCGAGTTGGGAGTCCTCACCGCCACCACAAAGGTGGGAGGAGCTATCATGCTGTTGTACTTGGTAGCAACCCCGCTGCTGGGGTCTTTGTACAGCAGGTTGGGGTCGCCCAACGCTGCGCAGAATCGACGAATAGTCAGCCAGTCAGCCAGATCGGTGCCTGGGGCAACGTCGTCAACCTCCTGGCCGATCAGCTTTTTGGCGTCCTCAACAAAACCTTTCAAATCGCTAGCCATCTTGCCTCCTTCAAGCTTAGATGCAACTGTACTGCGCGCCGATACATACTGCGGCGCGGTATCGATTAGGGTATATCTCAGAAAACGTGTTTAGTCAATAGCCCCGTTGCGTGTCGCACGCCTGCATGTCAGTCCTACTTACCCGGCCTGTAAAAGAGGTATGTCCAGTTCCCCACAGATGTCGCTGAACCAATCGACCACCTCGCGGTGTAGAGGGATGCCATTGGCCTTGCGTTCTCGTTCCACCTCGAACTCGGGGAGTCCCGGATAAAGCACACGGTCGTGGCCCGGGGCTGGGGGCGTCTCCCTCAGCGTTCGCATGAGTTCATCCATCATCTCCTTGAACTGGTCAACAGGAGCGAAAGCGTCTATGCGGTAGGCCGCTACCATGTGGGAATAGTTGCCTATGGCTCCCGCCGTCATGCCGGAACCGTTCCCTGAGAGGATGCCGCACAGGATATCCACCACCGCGCCCAGGCCGTATCCCTTGTGCGACCCCAGCTCTCTGGTGGCGCCCAGCGGCAGCCCGTGGTACACGTCGGGGAGGGGAGTGGGCGCCATGATGGGGGTTCCCCTCTCGTCGGAGAGCCAGCCGCCCTCTACGTCGATCTCCAGTCTCCTTGCCAGGTCGAACTTGTTGGAGGCAACAGCGCTGGTAGCGATGTCCAGCACAAACGGAGGTTCGCTCTTCGCTGGCGCTGCTACTGCAATGGGATTGGTGCCCAGCCGCGGCTCCCGGCCAAACGTTGGCAGTACGGATGGACGGGTGCTCGTCATGCACACGCCTATCATGTCGTGTTCCAGCGCCATCATTGCATGATAGGAAGCCATGCCCAGGTGCTTGCCGTTGTGCACCGTGACCATTCCTATCCCCGTGCTTTCCGCCTTTCGGATGGCGACCTCCATGGCTGCGGGCGTCGTGATGATTCCCAGCCCTCCGTCGGAGTCTATGTTGGCCGTGGCCGGCGTCTCCCTCACGATTCTTACGTTGGGTCGTGGATTTAGGAGCCCGCCGTTGTAGTCGGCTACGTACTTGCGCAGCTGGTTGGATACTCCGTGGCTGTCTATGCCCCTTAGGTCGGCGGAGACCAGCACGCTTGCCCCAACATCGGCATCGGCTTGCGGCACGTTCAATTTTTGAAAGATGGCGCTTACCGTGCGGTGAAGGTCGGCTTCCTGCACCAACAGCATGTCCTCTTCCGGTATGGTAAATCTCTTCAGCATCTCTTCCTCCGTCTGAGTACTAGGCTATGATAATCCCAAACCACCCTTTATCCAACTGTTGCAGACACTGTCATTCTGAACGGAGTGAAGAATCCAAAGCCTCCGCCTACAATGCCGCCTCGCCTTCGATGAATGCCCTAGTCCCCCGCTCGGAGGCGTGAACGACGAGAATAAAGTTGCATCGTAGGTTATGCAAGGTCTCCCCCTTTCCCGCTCGCCCTGAGCATGTCGAAGGATCGCCCTCATACCCCCGTTATTCTCGTGTTCGATACGGGAATCCAGCACCCGTTCTCCACTATTGCAGTAGCGCTTTCAAGAAACTAGACTAGTGTTGCCAATAGATAGGGAGGCACTATGACTACTGATCAGGAACTAGCTTTTACCCCGGCTTGGAAGCTGCGCGACATGATGGCGTCCAAGCAGGTCTCGCCTGTGGAACTGACCGAGCTGTATCTGCGGCGCATAGAGGCTTTGGACCCTAACCTAAACGCCTATCTCACCGTCACCGCCGACGAAGCACTGCAAGACGCTCGCCAGGCGGAGTCCGCCATCCAGTCCGGCGAGACGCTCGGCCCGCTGCACGGCATCCCCATATCCATCAAGGACCTCAACTTGACCAAGGGAGTACGCACGACCAGGGGTTCCTTGTTGTTCAAGGACTTTGTACCGCAGAACGACGAGCCGGTGGTCAGACGCATCAAAGAGGCGGGAGCTGTTATTCTGGGCAAGACCAATACCCCTGAGTTCGGCGCTTCCGCCACTACGGAGAACAGGCTGGGCGAGCCGTGCCGCAACCCCTGGGACACGAAGCGTACGTCGGGAGGTTCCAGCGGAGGCGCTGGCGCCGGCCTTGCCGCCGGTCTGCACCCTCTGGCCCAGGGCAGCGACGGCGGGGGTTCCATCCGCATCCCGTCCAGTCTCTGCGGCACCTTTGGCATCAAGCCCACGCAGGGTAGGGTGGCCAGGCCTTACAAGGGCCCCGGTGGATGGGGCCAGTTCTCCCAGAACGGCCCTATGACCCGCACCGTGCGGGATACGGCCCTTCTGCTCCAGGT